>RGZA01000121.1 GCA_010031785.1 Alphaproteobacteria bacterium | reverse complement strand
AAGCGGTTTAAGCAACGCTGCGCATCGGATTTTGGAACGGATGAGCGCTGGCAACATTCGGGCCGCACCCTTGAATATACAGAAATCGCTGGCATATTTGCAGCGCGGGCGAGTGAAGAACATATTCTGGATCATCTTGTGCTGATGAAACTGCTTGATGAATCTGCGCGCGCAGCGGGCCTGAAACTGCATCATGATTATCATGTGGCGCAGATTGAGGGGCGCGTTGTGGCGTCCTATGTATCGGTACGTAGCGCACCGGGCGATGCCGAAGCGCGATTGATGCGCAGTGATGTTCAGGAGGCGGCTTATATGCGCTGGCGCAATGCCTTGCGCGCGGTGCCAGCGGCGATGCGCGATATTGTCATTCATGTCTGCTGCATTGGCCATGCACCACGTGTGATGCAGCTTGTGAAATTGAAGGAGGGATTATTTCAGCTTGCGCGGTTTTATGGATTGGTGCGGTAAAGAAAATAGAATGAAACGTCATCCCGCAAAGCCCTTTAGGGCTTATGCGGGATCCAGATTTAAATCTTAAGCACAAATCAATTCAAACAAATCATTCCATTCGGGATTCAATTTTTCAATCAGATCAAGCTTCCACTTGCGTTTCCATTTTTTAATAACTTTTTCGCGTGTGATTGCAGCTTCTATACTGTCATGAACTTCATAATAGACAAGCTGCGTGATGTTATATTTTTTTGTAAAGCCATCAGCAGTTTTTTCGCGATGCTTGCTAATCCGTGTAACAAGATTGGTTGTTACACCAACATATAATGTTCCATTCTTTGCGCTTGTAAGAATATAAACATAGGACGAAGCAAGCATGAAAATCCTAGAATTCAATCTGGATCCCGCATAAGCCCTAAAGGGCTTTGCGGGATGACGTGATCTGTGCTTCTACTCAGCTACGCGTAATTCGTGGCGTGCATGTAGCGTTTCTTGTAATGCGTGAACCAGCTCAGCGATATGTTCTTGGGTGTGCAAGGGCGTTGGCGTAATGCGGAAACGCTCGCTGCCGCGCGGAACAGTGGGGTAGTTGATCGGCTGCACATAAATGCTGAAATCATGGAGCAATACATCGCTTAGGGTCTTGGCCATGCGCGCATCACCGATATGCAGCGGCAGGATATGGCTTGGTGTTTCAAGAAGCGGCAAACCTGCATCATGCAAGGCATCCTTTGCATCCTGAACAATCTGTTGATGTTGTGTGCGCAGCGCAGGATGGGTTTTGACATAACGCACCGATGCGAGCGCGCCAGCGGCAATCACCGGTGGCAGGGATGTTGTAAAAATAAAACCGGGTGCAGAGGAACGGATTGCATCAATGATGCTGCGATTGGCGGCAATGTATCCACCGATCATGCCAAAGGCTTTGCCAAGCGTACCTTGGATGAGACTGATGCGGTTTAGAACAGCATCGCGCTCTGCAACCCCTGCGCCGCGCATCCCATAAAGGCCAACGGCGTGTACTTCATCAAGATAGGTAAAGGCGCCAAATTCCTGCGCAACATCAAGCATTGCGGTGAGCGGTGCAAAGGTTGCATCCATCGAATAGACCGATTCAAACACGACGATTTTGCAGGAATCCGCAGGGGCCGCTGCAAGCAGTGTGCGTAAATGCTCAGGATTATTATGCTCAAAAATATGCTTCTCGCAGCGTGTGTGGCGAATGCCTTCAATCATCGAAGCATGGTTTTTCGCATCGGAAAAGAAGATTGCACCGGGTAAAATTTTTGCAAGCGTAGCAAGGGTTGTCGCATTGGCCATGTAGCCGGAGTTGAATACCAAGGCTGCCTGCTGCTGGTGAAGATCAGCTAGTTCTTCTTCAAGCGCTGCATGCAAGGGCATATTGCCAGAAATATTGCGCGTGCCGCCACTGCCGGAACCAAATTCATCAACCGCATCATGCATGGCTTTAAGCACAGACGGGTTTTGCCCCATGCCAAGATAATCATTGCCACACCACACGGTAACCTGTTTGGTGCGGCCATCGGGCAGGCGTAAATCTGCTTTAGGAAAATTGCCGCACAGGCGGGAGATCGGCGTAAAAATCCGATAGCGACCTTCCGCTTTTATTCCTGCAAGGGAATTCAGAAAATGTTTTTCATAAGGCGGGATAAAGGGCGCGGTCATACTATGTAAATGAATAAATGGGCCTGCACAAAGTGTCGCAGGTTTCGGGTTCTTTTACAAAAATTATTTAAAAAGGGGAATGGATTTGCATGAAGGTGCGTCTTTGCTGTATTGACTATGCCACGGCATACTGCGCCTAAACCCCAGAATCTACCCCATAGCATGCATGATGAAAAACCCGGCCCGGAGCTTCTCTGGCAGGCGCGGCTTGCGAATTTACGCGCTCATAAACCAATTCAAGATGCGCGGCGTTTGCCAGTTGTTGGCACCGATCTTAGCCAGGAGGCGCTGATGACCATTATCGCGATTATGAAAGACAATGACGATCCCAAGCTGCAAATGGCGGCGGCAAAGATGCTGCTCGATAAACGCGCAGCGCTTGCTCCTGCTCCGATGACTGACGAAACAATCTCTCCAACAACTGATGATATTGATGACGCAATTGCTCTTGCAAAGAAAGTACTGGACGCGTTGGCCGGACGAAAAACGCAAGAGCTGGATGGCGCGGGCGAAGTGGATTTTAACAGCGCGCCCGCAGCAGATCACCCCGCACGGTAATTGGCGCATATGGTTGGTATTAGCGGGACGGGGTTGGGGAAAAACGCTGACAGGGGCCCAGGATGTGGCCTATTACGCATTATGGAATGATGGTGCGCGCATTGCGGTGATTGCACCAACAAGCGCCGATGCGCGCGATACATGTGTTGAAGGGCCCAGTGGCTTGCTGAGCGTGTTACCGCGCAGTTGCATTGAGGCATGGAATAGATCGCAGTCGGAACTTATTTTGAAGAATGGCAGCCGGTTTAAATTATTTTCAGCCGATGAACCGGAACGTTTGCGCGGGCCGCAATTTCATCGCGCATGGGCCGATGAACTTGCAGCATGGAAAAGCCCGCAAGCCTTTGATCAGGTGATGATGGGGTTACGTTTGGGAAGCCATCCGCAATTGGTGATTACCACAACACCAAAGCCGACACGTTTTATAAAGAATCTCGTTAAGCGCGCTGGAGCCGATCTGTTTTTAACGCGCGGGCGCAGTGAGGAAAATGCGCTGAACCTAGCGCCGCACGTGCTGGATGATTTGCGGAACCGTTATGGCGGCACGCGCCTTGGAAGGCAGGAGCTGGATGCAGAAATTGTGGAAGATATGGAAGGCGCGCTGTGGACGTATGCTGCGTTGGATAAAGCGCGCATGGCGCATCCACCGGATAATCTGGAGCGGATTGTTATAGCGATTGACCCGGCAGTAACCAGCCACAGCAAAAGCGATGAGACAGGCATTGTGGCCGCAGCGCGTAGCGTAGATGGCTTATTTTATGTGCTTGCCGATGGTTCGGGGCAAATGACGCCCGATAGCTGGGCCAGGCGCGCGCTTTCTTTGCGTGATGAATTGGGCGCGGATCTGATTATTGGCGAGGTGAATGAAGGTGGGGATTTGATTGAACGCATGTTGCGGCTTGCAGACCCTTACGTTGCGTTTAAAGCAGTGCGCGCAACGAAGGCAAAAGCGGTGCGGGCGTTTCCGGTAGCGGCGCTTTATGAGCGTGGGCTTGTGCATCATGTGGGAACACACCGCGCGCTTGAAGATCAGATGTGCCGCTTTACAGGGCATGGATTGAAGGATGGATCGCCTGACCGCGTTGATGCGCTTGTTTGGGCGATGACAGAGCTAATGCAAGGCACGCATCATGCTCCGCGAGTACGGACGTTTTGAAAAAGGGGCTAGGGACTAGCCCCTCAAAGTTAAACATAATAACAAGAGGCAACAGATTATGGATTGGCCAGATTTTCTAACGCGCAAATCAAAAACACAAACTATAGCGCAGCATAAAACATCGGCATCAGGGCCGGTGGTTGCGTATTCGCAAGTGGGAAAACCGCGCTGGACGCCGCGCCGCTATGATGCGCTTGCCGAAGAAGGCTATCGCAAAAATGTAGTCGCATTTCGCTGTATTTCGGAAGTCGCGCGCGCCAGCGCCAGCATTCCCTGGCTGTTATATACGCAAGATCATCAGGAGCTTGATGATCATCCACTGAAAGAATTACTCAAACATCCAAACCCGCTGCAGGGTACCACGCAGTTTTTGGAAAGCGTGTTTAGTTATTACCAGATTTCCGGCAATGTTTATATTGAAGCAATCCGCCCAAGTGAGGGCAGTGCACCAGTAGAGTTATATGTACTGCGCCCGGACCGCATGCGCATTATTCCTGGCGAAAGCGGTTTGCCGCAAGGCTATGAATATCAGATTGGTGGCCGCACGGTGCGCTGGGGCGCGGACCCGTTCACGGGCGCGAGTAATATTTTGCACTGGAAATCATTTCATCCGCTTGATGACTGGTATGGCATGGCGCCGCTTGATCAGCATAATGCCGCCAGCGCATGGAACCAGGCGCTGCTTAATCATGCGGCGCGGCCATCGGGCGCACTGATTTATTCGCCCAAGGATGGCCCATCGCAATTGAGTGATGAGCAATTTCGCCGTCTTAAAGAAGAGCTTGAGGAGCATTATCAATCATCACGTAATGCAGGCAGGCCGCTGCTTTTGGAAGGTGGTCTTGACTGGAAAGAAATGGGGCTTTCGCCCAAGGATATGGATTGGCTCGCAGGGCGCAAGCGCGCAGCGCAGGATATTGCGATGGCGTTTGGTGTGCCCGATCAGTTGATCAGTATTTCGGAATCGCAAACCTATACCAATATGGCTGAAGCGCGTCTTGCGCTCTATGAAGAAACCGTCTTGCCACTCGTGCAGCAATTTAAGGGCGAGCTCAATCGCTGGCTCACGCCAATGTTTGATGACGCGCTGCGTCTTGAACTTGATGCGGATGAAATTCCGGCTCTCACTGCGCGGCGGGACATGGTGTGGGATAAAGTTGGCAAGGCCGATTTCTTAACGCGCAACGAAAAACGGCAGGCGGTCGGATATCCCCCGGAATGAGGTTTCGAGTAATGAGAGTCAAGTGATGAGTAAGAAAATTTTTCCTTATCACTCGACTCTTATCACTCATCACTTAACGAGGTTTTTATGAAAACAAGTTATTTAACGACAGCTTTTGAAGTCAAAGAACTCAGCACGAGTGGGGTGATTGGGGGTTATGCATCGGTGTTTGGTGAAGTGGATGCACAGCGCGATATTGTTGCCAAGGGCGCTTTTACGGGCAGTTTAGCCAAATATCAGCACAGCAAAAGCGCGCCAGCAATGCTGTGGATGCATGATACGGCCGAGCCGATTGGCGTGTGGATGAAGCTGCGTGAAGATGCGCGCGGGTTGTATGTGGAAGGGCAATTGGCGGTTAAAACGCAGGATGGCGCGGATGCCTATGAGCTTTTGAAAATCGGCGCAGTCAATGGATTATCGATTGGCTATACAACGATCAAAAGTACGATCGATAGCAAGACAAAAATCCGCACACTCACACAGGTAGAGTTATTTGAAATATCGCTGGTGACGTTTCCAGCGAATGCATTAGCGCGCGTGCATACAGTTAAAACCATTTCCCATGACGATCTGCAGGCCATCGTCGGGTGTCTTAAA
>RGZA01000013.1 GCA_010031785.1 Alphaproteobacteria bacterium | reverse complement strand
CGAAACGCCAAACAGCGATAAGGTAATGCGCGATACCTTCTGGATTGGCGTTTTCCCCGGCCTTGGCCAGGCGGAAAATGATTATATCATTCAAACCATTGGCGCATTCATTGCCGGTGATTATAAAACATATGACGCTGAAGCAAGCTGCGGTAAAGCATAATGACCGGCGCTGCGGGAAGACTTTATTTCCCGGAAAAATTGGCAGGCCAACTGCAGGAAAACCGATGTGAGATTATTCTCACTGGCGGCGGCGGATGGATTGGTCAGGCTGCGCTGGAGATGCTTGAGCATGCGCTTGGCGATCATTTTTTAAAACGTGTTCAGGTATTTGGTGCCAGTACGCGCGATCTCCCCTTGCGCTCTGGCAGAATAATCCCCTGCCAGAAACTCGAAACCATTCGTGCGGTCAGTGCTGCGCCAAAACTCTTTTTCCATTGCGCCTTTCTAACCAAGGATCGCCTGCAGGATCAAAGTGTCGATGCATTTATTGCGGGTAATAACGCGATTAGTGATGCAGTAGCCACAGCCATTGAAAGCAGCGATACACGCGGCCTTTTCATGCCATCTTCGGGCGCTGTTTACAGGAAGGGAACGCATATCATTGATAATGATCTCGCCGCTAACCCCTATGGCGTAATGAAGCATCAGGATGAGCAGCGCTTTTTAAAACTGGCGCAACAGAAGAAAATGCCAGTCTCCATCCCGCGCCTCTTTAATCTTTCAGGGCCGTTCATCAATAAGGTCGAGCTTTATGCGCTTGCATCGATGATTGCAGCATCCATGCGCGGCGAGACCATGACCATCCGCGCATCCCACCGCGTGATCCGTTCATACATTCATGTTGCTGATCTCGTTGCGCTTGGTTTCTCCATGCTGCTTGATCCAAAACCAACCGATAGCGCTGTGTTTGATACAGCAGGGGAGGAGGCGCTGGAGCTTTCTGACCTTGCAAGCGCAATCAATAACGCGCTGGGGCATGATGCCCCGATCCATCGCCCCACTGTCGTAACCGATAAGGATGATCGCTATGTTGGCGATGGCGCTGCATTCAAATCAATGCTGTGTGCACATGGATTGACAGCGCATAGCCTAAACGCGCAAATTCAGGACACCGCCGCCTATCTTTCAACCATTGAGTCATGACCAGCCAGCCCGATCTACAGTCTAATAAGCCAGAGCCCATTTATCCTGAGGTATCAAACCCTTATTACATCATCGCGCCGCCTTATGTGCGCACATCGGCAGGGAGTAGGGTGCTCCATTTGCTGTGCCATAGCCTGAACCGCAAAGGGCATATGGCTTATCTTTATATGCATCCGGCACTGCCATGGCGCAAACATCAGATCTGCCCTGATTTGCTTGCTCCTGTGCTTAATGAACAAATCGTGCAAAGTCATTTTGAACGCGGCATTGCGCCGATCATGGTTTATCCGGAAACTATTACAGGCAATCCCTTTGGCAGCCCGTGTGTTGTGCGCTATGTGCTGAATTTCCCGGGCCTGCTGGGTGGTGACACGGTTTACGCATCCGAAGAATTATGTTTCAGTTACGGTGAAGTATTAGCTGCGCATACGCGCGAGCCGCATAATATTTTGTTCCTACC
This sequence comes from Alphaproteobacteria bacterium, assembly GCA_010031785.1. Classification (GTDB taxonomy): domain Bacteria; phylum Pseudomonadota; class Alphaproteobacteria; order UBA9219; family RGZA01; genus RGZA01. Next base: position 24,552 of record RGZA01000013.1, on the reverse strand, counting down.
CATGGTAGATACGCGCATTTATTACCCGCCGCCTGAAGGCCAGAAACGTCAGGGTACCTGTTTTTATGCTGATAAATATCAGGTCGCGCATCATGGGCAACTCTTTGATATTACAAAGGATAGCGTGGAGATCACCCGCAACAAACCTGACTCGCAAACGCCTGACCAGATTGCAGATTTATTCCGTCGCAGCGAATTATTTTATGTTTATGAAAATACAGCACTCGCGATTGAGGCGGTGTTATGCGGATGCCCCGTTGTCTTTTTACCCAACGAACATTTAACCGATATGATTGCGCTCAAGGAAATCGGTAAGGATGGCTATGCGTGGGGAGCAGAACCCGAAGAAATTGCGCGCGCCAAAGCGACGGTCCGTCAAGGGGCAGAAAATTATCTCAAAAGCTATGCGGCCTATTGGAATGATCTCGACCATTTTATAGCGGCCACAAAAAAGCATGTTGAAGGTAAACTCTATAAAACACCGGTTTGCCTACCATCCTTTTTTGATGTCATTCGTTATGTCATTCGCGATCGCGGTTTAGCGCGCTTTATCCAGACGGTATTTCGCAAACTTTATTATAAAGTACTGTTTTGGAAGCGCGACCACTGTTAACCATGTTTTTGCTGCATAAATAGGCTTTGCGCTGTTCTTCTTATGCTTTAAAAGAATAAGTGTAGCACATGTATTCCTTCTGTAGAGATGTTCGCGTATGCCCCTGATTTCTGTATGTACCCCCTGTTTTAACGAGCGCGACAATATTCGCCGCTGTTATGAAACAATACGTAAGATATTTGAAGAGCACCTGCCGGAGTATGAAAGGGAGCATATTTTTGCGGATAATGGATCGCACGATGGCACCGTAGAAATATTGCGTGAAATCGCTGCCAAGGATCCAAGCGTAAAAGTCATTCTGAATATGCGCAATTTCGGTATTATCCGCAGCTCGATGAACGGAATTTTCAGTTCAACCGGTGATGCGGTATTCATGTTTGTTCCGGCTGATTTGCAAGACCCGCCCGAGCTTATGCCCCAGTTTGTAAAACTGTGGCGTGAAGGCTATGAAGTGGTCTATGGTGTGCGTGAAAATCGCGAAGAAGGCGCCGTTATGTCAACGGTGCGCAAGCTCTATTATAAATTGCTAACCGCCGTTTCTGCAGTAAAACTACCACTAAACCTCAGCGATTTTCAATTGCTCGATAAGCGTGTGATTGATGCCATGCGGCAGTTTGATGATGCCTATCCTTTTGTGCGCGCTATGCCATTTCAATGTACATCGCGCACCATTGCGGTGCCTTATACATGGCGCGCGCGTACAGCGGGTGTTTCCAAGAATCAACTTATTCACCTGATTGATCAGGGATTAAACGGATTCATTGCCACAACGATTGTGCCAATTCGTTTGGCATTGTTCATGGGCTTTCTGATTTCAGTGTGCAGCATCATCTATGCGATTGTGAATGTAGTTATAAATTTATTCGCGCCAACACCGGATGTTGGCGCAGGGATTAAAACGCTTATTGCCGGCATGTTCCTGTTCAACGGCATAATCATTTTCTTTCTTGGTGTCCTTGGTGAATATATTCTTTCCATTCACCAGCAGGTTCGCCGCCCCCCGCGCGTGGTTGAACGCGAACGCATTAATTTTGATCAGAAATAATATAACCCTATGAACGAGTAGAATCGTTCAAGTCTGGAGTGCCATGAGCTTATTATCGATGCTGGGTTTTAATCAAAAAGGCAACGAAGCGCCCGATAAAGATGCGCATATGCCACTTGTCATAGGGCTGTTCTGCCTGCTTGCATTTGCAGTTCTGCTGGCTTGCCTATCGGCTACCCGCATATTGCCAATCAGCGATGGATGGTATGAAGCCCTGATTTATCTTGAAGCCCATGGCCGTCGTGCCTATGCGGATCTGGATTTTCCCCTCCCGCCCATGACCCTTGTCTTTTATCGCTTTCTGGATGCGATTGCGCATGGTTCCTTTGCGCTTAATAAGATAATCGGCGTTGGTATGTCACTGCTCAATGCGGGAATTGTGTTTTACTGGCTACGCAGCGAGCGCAGCGTTCTTGCCAGCCTTCTGGGCGCTGTGCTTCTGTTTGTTATCGAGACAACCTTCCCTGTTTATCTTGCCCGCGATTATCATACGCTCGTGACCTTGTTCACCATTCCCTGCCTTTGGCTGATGGGCCGTGCTGCGGCGATGATGGACGAAAAACTGCGTACATCATTCTGGGCTGCTATTGGCGCAGGCGCGGCCACATGGATGCTGTTTATGACCAAGCAGAATGTTGGGCTAATGCTTGGTTTTGCATTCGTTGCTGCATGGATGTTGAACAGTGCCATTGCATCGATGAAAAAACGCCAGCCACGCTATACACTTTCCTTGCTCGGTATTGTGGCTAGTTATGTTGCAGGGCTAGGCATTGGTGCGCTTTTATTTTTCTCTATTTTTCACCCGCCTGTACCGATTAGTGATTTGATTAGCAATCTGCTTTCGATTGATTCAAAAGGTAATCCGATTTATGTGCTCACGCGCATCTTTCACGATCCGAATAATGCCAATGTTATTTCCACCGGATTTTTATTTGGTGTGCTTGCCTTGCTCGCACAGCAAATCATCGTATTCTTCAATGAACGCGTATCGCGTTTGCAACTCAATCTGCATCCATTCCTGCGCGATGTAGTCGTCATAGGCTGCTTTGTAATCGCAATGCTACTGTTCTGGTGGAAGGTTTTGCCACACCGGGGGCTGTTATCATCCTTCGATTTCTTCTCGATGGTGGCGATTGCTTATTATGTGCACGATCTTATCGATTGGCTGTTGACTGAGCGATTTGCAAAAGGCGGAAGTTATTTCCGCATTATGCGCCTGGCCTTGTTTGGCGCGTTGATCCTTGCCAATACCATGACTGCATCCATCAATATGGTAGGTGTTGGCCTTGTCTTTATCTATTATATCGCAGCGTCGTTTGATTGGGTGAATGATCTTGTCACCAAGATGGGTAGGGGCTGGTATCGCGCCATGGTAACAGGCGTTGTTCTTCTGTTGCTCATCGCAGTTGTGCGTCTTGAAATAGGAAAACTGCTCTCCCCCTATGCATGGTGGGGTGTTTCCGAGCCGCCCATTCAGGGTTCAAGCACGCCAGCGCCTTTTCCTGCGCTCAAAGGGCTACAGTTAAATGCCGCGCGCACCGATCTGATTAAACGCACTGTCGATGCGATTGATGCGAATACTGGGCTTACCGATCCCATTCTGGTTTATCCCAACATGCCGATCTTTTATCTGCTCGCTGATCGCATGCCTATGACCAAAACCTATGTTCAATGGTTTGATTTTGCGCGTGAAGAAAGCCTCATCCATGATTTTATGCTCATTGGCGAAAAGCATCCAAAAATTATCGTTGAGCTGGTGATACCAGAAATGATCTATCGCGGTCATGAAACATTATTGGGGCGCACATTGATCCAGAAGGATTTCAGCACCTATCTGCAATGCATGGTGGATACTGGCGGCGTGATGGTTTTATCAAGTGATCTTTATTCCTTATCCGGCGTGCAAGAAGGTACCTATATGGTGCAGGCAAACCCACCCATGACTACTGGCCAGATATTCTCCCTTACGGCATCAAAGTCATTGCCTGGGAATTCAACGCGTTTAACGGGCGCACGTTTGCCGAATGATGACAAGATCATCACTGTTCCAGAGCTTTTATCTGCCAATGCCGGGGTTGAAGCTTTCTCCACGCTGATTGTAACCGGGCATCCATCGGATATTGAGCAACAGGTCAATGATTGGAAGAAAACCAGTGGCTTATCGCTTTCTCTGCTTGAACAAAATGCCATCTTGCGCGTATTGAAGCGGGCTGATGTCACCAGCAAGTTGACAAGCCAGTGCCGTTCCGTGCTCATTAATAAGCTTGAGCACCGTAAACATCCGTAAGGGATATGCATGCTGCCTTTATCATTTAAAGCATTATTCCTGCCGCGCTCCTTCAGCCGTTTTGCGGTTGTTGGTGTTATCAATACAGGCATGGGCATTGGCTTGTATCCTGTTATGAACTGGTTAACACAAAGCACGATTGATCATAATGTCTTGCTCGTCATATCCTATGTTATCTGCACGATTTCGGCGTTCATGCTGCATCGTTTTTTTACGTTCAAATCATCGGGCGCTTATCACAAGGAAGCAGTCAAATATATCATCCTGTCCCTTGTAACTTTTGCAGTTAATTATGTGGTACTAAATGTCGCACTTCACTATTTCAATGTTTCGGTTAATCTAGTTCAAATTATTATCTCTACGGTTCTCTCTGCGGCGTTAATGCTCGCCAATTATTTTGGGTTGACCTATCTGGTATTTAAGAAAGTGCAGGATTTGGAGTAGCAATGATGAAAAAACTATCGCGTATTGAGTTTGTGAAAAAGCTGGAAACGGAAGGGCTAAAATTTTCCGATCTTGTACTGGCATCGGAAGGAGATTATGCAGCCGATGATTCCGACTGGAACTATAAAGATGTCCCGCATCTTCATTGCGTGCATGATCTTGCCGAAGCCTATCCTGCACTGATCGGCGATGATCTGATTTGCAGCATCAATATGCAGAGTATTTTGGGAATCTGGTTCCCAGTTGCGCTTGTGAATTATCAATATGCAAAACATCATCAGGTTTATTATACGACCCTGTTTTTCTTCGCCCTTGTTATTGAATCAAAAACCGAGGCGCTCGCACCGATTAGAACACGCGTCACCACAACCTATTCGATCGGTGCGCCCAAATGGTTGTTCTGGGCCATTCCCATTATCAAAATGTTGCTGCGTAAAAATTATGATGTGCTGATGTCCGCTGATATCCCCATGCGGGACCGCCGCGGGGAACTGCGCAAGCTTGGCTATAATTTCCATAAAAAACAGGATGATTACAGTTTTATCGAAACGGTAGACGTCAGCGGCACCAATATCTCCCCCCCGCCTGGCAAAAGCCGTATTGTTGAATGTGATTATGTAGCGCAGCTGGGCACATCAAGCGATGTGCTTGTGGGGGATACGGGCCTGCTTGGTTTCCGTTTAGTGCGCAATGGCGATGAGGTCGCAGTTTTCCCTCGCACATGCCCGCATGAAGGTGCCTCAGTTGAAAAAGCGGATTGCTTATCTGGCGCGGTGCGTTGCCCATGGCATGGCCGTCGCCTTGTTGCGATTGCAAAGTTTAAATGGCTGCAGGATGCAGTGATTACTACAAGTACACATAAGGTACAGGTCAAAGGCACTGCGCTAACCTTTGAATATATCGGCGATCTCACGCAGCAGCATAAGGCCGCTTAGCCTATGGCGGATTATGATCTCACCATTATTGGTGGCGGTATTAATGGAACAGCCATTGCGCGCGATGCAGCAGGGCGCGGTCTGCGCGTTCTTTTGGTGGAGCAGAATGATTTAAGCTCCGGCACATCATGGACATCCTCCAAGCTCATTCATGGCGGCTTGCGTTATCTGGAACAGGGCGCATTTGCCCTTGTGCAGGAGGGGCTGCATGAACGTGCGCTGTTGTTACATATGGCTCCGCACATTATCTGGCCCACGCGCTTTGTTCTGCCGCATCACAAGGCCTTGCGCCCGGCATGGCAATTACGTCTTGGTCTATTTATTTATGATTTGCTTGCAGGCAAAAGCATGTTGCCGGGTACATGCACGGTTGATCTAACTACCGATGATGCAGGAAAACCGTTACAGCCTCATCTGCGAAAAGGCTTTGAATATTCCGACTGCTGCGTTGATGATGCGCGCCTTGTGATTTTAAACGCGGTTGATGCAGCAGAGCATGGTGCGGATATCCGCACGCGCACGTATTTTGAGCGCGCCGAGCGCCATAATCAGCACTGGCATATTACGCTCAATGCAAAAAGCGAGCAGAGCACGATTACCAGCCGCGCACTGATCAATGCCGCGGGACCATGGATTGAACAGGTAAATGCGCATATGCCAAGCGACATTCCACGAGGGGCTGTTAAGCTTGTCAAAGGCAGCCATATCGTGGTTCCGCGCTTGTTCGACCATAACAAAGCGTATATTTTCCAGAATGCTGATGGTCGTATTGTCTTTGCCATTCCCTATCATCACAATTTTACATTGATCGGCACAACGGATGTCATTGTGTCAGGCGACCCTGCGCCTGGCGCTGCGTCGGCGGAAGAAATTACTTATTTGTGTAAGCTTGCGAATGATTATTTCAAAAAATCCATCACGCCTTCGGATGTCGTGTGGAATTTTTCCGGCATTCGCGCGCTTTATGATCATCGCAGCATATCGTCCAAAGATTTATCGCGTGATTATTATCTTGCGCTGGATGGGGATGCTGACCATCCGCCGCTGCTTTCCATCTATGGCGGCAAGCTCACCGCGGCGCGGCATCTTGCTGAAACGGCATTGGAAAAACTGGCGCCCTTCCTTCCCATGGGCGAGCGTTGGACCGAGCATTCATCCCTGCCGGGCGGGGATTTCCCATGGAACGGATTTGATGACATGGTCAAAAACGTCTGTAAACAATGGGGTTTTCTAACCCCTGCCCATGCAAGGCGGCTGGTGCGCGCCTATGGCACACGCATCACGCACATTCTTGGCGGGGCAAAAGCCATGGGTGATCTTGGCGAATGTTTTGGCGCAGATTTAACCGCGCGCGAGGTGTGTTATCTGATGCAGCATGAATGGGCGCAAACAGCTGATGATATTTTATGGTTGCGCACAAAACTCGGTTTATATTTTAACCTTCAACAAAAAGAAAAACTGGCTTCCTTTATAGCAAGTGAACAGCAATGAGTGATTATATTCTAGCGGTTGATCAGGGCACAACCTCAAGCCGGGCAATTGTATTTGATAAAACACTAAAGCCCATTGCAACCGCGCAGCAGGAATTTCCCCAGCATTTTCCTGTCCCCGGCTTTGTTGAGCACGATCCAGAAGATATCTGGAATAGCGTTATAACAACCGCGCGCGCCGCAATTAAAAAAGCGGATATTAGCGCAAAAAATATCGCCGCGATTGGCATCACCAATCAGCGTGAAACCACCGTTTTATGGGATAAAACAACGGGAAAACCCATCTATAACGCCATTGTCTGGCAGGACCGCCGTACAGCGGATGCATGCGCTGCTTACCGCGCGCAAGGCTATGAAGCAGCGATCAATAAAAAAACCGGCTTACTGCTTGATCCCTATTTTTCTGCTACAAAAATTGCATGGATTCTTGATCATGTGGATGACGCACGACAAGCTGCGCAAGATAATCGTCTGGCCTTTGGCACAATCGATAGTTTTTTATTGTGGCGTTTAACGGGCGGCAAAGTACATGCAACCGATGCCACGAATGCATCGCGCACCCTGCTGCTTAATATTCATAGCGGCAATTGGGATGATGAATTGCTCGCGCTGTTTAATATCCCGCGCAGTATATTGCCGCTGGTGCGGGATAGTGGCTTTGATTTTGGCACGACGGATGCCGAACTGTTCGGCGCACCTATTCCCATTCTGGGGATCGCAGGCGATCAGCAGGCCGCTATGATCGGGCAGGGCTGTTTTACGCCCGGCATGATGAAAGCAACCTACGGCACAGGCTGTTTTGCGTTAATGAATACAGGGCAAACCCCTGTTTTATCAAAAAATAAATTACTCACGACCATTGCCTATCAGATCGATGGCGTGCGCAGCTATGCTCTGGAAGGCTCGATTTTTATGGCGGGTGCAACCGTGCAATGGTTGCGTGATGGTTTAAAAATTATCCGTGATGCGAATGAGGTGAATGAGTTGGCCGCAAGCGCTGATCCTGCAGAACAGGTGTATCTCGTTCCCGCTTTTGTCGGTCTTGGTGTGCCATGGTGGGATGCAGAAGCGCGCGGCGCATTATTCGGTCTTACGCGCAAATCTGGCGCGGCAGAAATTGCGCGCGCGGCGCTGGAAGCCGTTGGCTATCAAACCCGCGATCTCATAGATGCCATGCATGCTGATGGTGCAATTAAAGGAGAGGCAATCCTGCGTGTGGATGGCGGCATGACGCGCAGTGATATTACCATGCAGTTTCTTGCCGATATGCTTGGTGCGCCCGTGGATCGCCCGAATGTGATTGAAACAACCGCCAGAGGCGTTGCGTACCTTGCCGGTCTAAAAGCAGGATTAATGCCTGATATCAAAGCATTTTCTGCTTCATGGCAGTATGAGAAGCGTTTTTTACCAACAATGCCTCCAGCGGAACGCGATCAGAAATGGAATGGCTGGAAAGAAGCTGTTGCGCGCACGCTCACAAGAAATTAGGCCAAAAAATTAGCCAAAAAATTAGATGGCCGCGCTTCTTCAAGTGCAGCGTGCCAATCACCACCCAACTGGTTATCAAGCATCTCCACACTGATGGCTGATTGCAACCCTGCCTCTAATAGAATTGAAAAACAGTGCCGCGCATCCGCTGCAATCGCTGCATCAATCCGCCCAAGCATTGGCGCGCTGATATGACTATGTGCAATTAATGGGGTAAGGGCAGGAAGCATTTGCTCATCTTCCTTATGTGTAAGCCAGCAGCCCAGATCAAACTGCAAACGAATACGCGGATGATTGACCGACTGTATAAAGGCAGCTGTCTCCTGATGCGTTTTTAAAAATGTACCGCCATGATGCGCAGCAACTGGCTCAATCGTCAGTGTAGCATTGCTGTTCTTGAGCAATTCATCGCCAACCGATACAAAGAATTCCTGCGCCTGATCAAGCGCTGCAGCACTTGGTCTCTCCCCCGGATCACGCAGTTTTGGCGCACCAAACACAATGGTTTTTGCTCCAACTTGATCAGCAAGCCGCGCGCAGCGCAGGATATGCGCACGCAAATTGGCGCGTTCAGCTTCGCCTTTAAAAACATGAATATCGCTAATGCCAAAGAACAGCGCCTGCATGGATGGAACAATCAGGCCTTCTTGCGCAAGCGTAGTGGATAAATCCGTCACCGCTTGATCATTAATCGCATCCCAACTGCCAAAGGCTTTCAGCGGTACAATCTCAACCCCGCTATAACCGCATGCACGCAATTGTGCAAAGGCGCGCGCATTTTCTTCGTGCGCCCATGCTAATTGTGATGCTGCATAAACGGGTTTCTGGTTCATGGCGCCGGCGTAGAAATAGGAAGATTACCTTTACGTACCGCGCTTACAAAATCTGCAATAGCCGCTAAACTTTGTTCTTCCGATGCCATATAATCATCGGTTCCGCCAAATAATTTTCCATGGACTGTGCGGATATCATAGCGCGCGCCATTTGGTTTTTCTGGGCCTACCACAGCGCCCGGAAAGCAGGTGTCGATAATCGCTGTGGTCGCAACAGGTGCAGGCATACAATGCACCAGCTTCAGCCCTGCGCGCTGCGTAATATTGATATCACTCCATAAACGCCGCATATCATACCACTGAAACGATGTGGCGGGGTTGATGTTACCAAGCTGATTATTGGTGAGAAGATCAAAAATAATATTCTTCTTAAGGAAGGGGCCAAATAATCCCGGCAAGCGTACAATCATGGTGTCAGGAAAATGCGCCTTCACCCATTCTTCAAATTGCAGACGGTGCTTGCCATAGGCTTGCGAGTTTTCAGGCGGTACAGCTGTTTCATCGGCGCGTGAATGGCTATCTGCAAACACATCAATCGTTGAAATAAGAATGAATTTTTTTGCACGCACAGTGCGCAGCGTGTCTTGCAATGCGTTTATCGATTGCCAATCTGCCTCAGCATTCTGGTTCGCCCACCATTTCACCGCACGCACGCCTGCGCACACAACGGTATCAAAGGATTGCCCAGAAATTCCACCGATAGTGCTGCTATTATAGCAATGGGTGAACGCCGTTTGCTGGGCAAGATTGCTGCCTACAAACCCGGTATGTCCAATAAGTGCGTTGGTCATACGGTTAAGTTCCGGTGATTTTAGTCAAGGGTTCCTGCGTAGCATCCGTGCGCCAGACATTGCGTTTCCCATCAAGGCGTGAATGCATGTTGCGCACCTCGCGCATGATGGTATAGCGCAGGCGATGATTGACGCTTCGGTCAATTTGCACCAAATACTCGCCAATCAATGCGAGCAGTAACGAGATCACAAAGAACATCAGCGATACTTGTAGCGACAAAGTGGTCCAGCCCGGCGCCACACTCGAATTAATGCTGTGAATGACCACAACAAGGATCGCATAGGATGCATTGAAAATGCAGGATGCAATCGCCGCACTGGTCACAATGCGCAAGGGCAGCGTGGTGGAGCGCATAAGAATGCGCCAGCCTTTAATAAGGCCTTCGCGTGTGCTGCGCGCATTTTCTGGCGGTGCAACGCGATTATCATTGATAATCTTGCCAGGGAAAAAATTGCCAAGATTAAGGCTATGCAACAACATCTCAGCGCGGCGATTATGCAGAATATATTGTGCCGCTGCCCGGCTATAGAGTTTGCATCCACGCCCTTCACGGTCAATCGTAAGGCCCGTTACTTTGTTGTAAGCACGCATATAAGCGTTTGATAGCAAGCGGTAGAGCCAGCTTTGCTTGCCAATTGAGCGCTGGGTGCGCACTGTGACATGGTCAATTCCTGGTTCCAGCGCTGCAAAAAGCTGCGGCAGTACATCCCATGACTGGTTCAAATCATCAATGCATAACAGCCAGTCACCCACCGCATTATCAATCGCGATCAGGCGCGCAAAATCATCATCAACGGTTTCTGGTAAAAAATGGATCGTGGTATCAGGAAGTTCATGAATGCGCTTAATCAACTCGCGCGATGTTGGCTCATCAAGCCCATTGGCAATCAGCACATAATCAAGGTTTTGCGCAATCGGCGAAAGCACAGTGTCAAGTGCCAGCAATGCATCAAAATTAGCGCTATCGCTTAATACAGCAACGATGCTCACTTTTTCTTGCAGTGGTAGTGTAACCATTTAACGCGATCCTTCATAGTAGGGGATGACCGCGGACGAACGATTGACGATCTCCGGCAGTTCCTCGAGCACATCGTATATGTTATCAATTTTTGAGCCAAGAACAGAATAAACCGCAGGAAAATCGTCTGATTTTTCGAATAAAACCGGGCGTGCATCGCTGTGATCGGTTGCGGCAAGCACCGCCTTGATCTCGTAATAGGAGCCAAGAATTTCCGCTTGCCGCATGCAAGGAATATAACGCATCGCATCATATTGCATGGCGCTCGCCTGAATGCTTTTGTGAATGCCAAACGCGCCCATGGCTGGCGCATCCTTATTATCAATCCAGCTGGCAATGGGCGTATAGCGTACATGGGTCAGGGAATAACAATCACGGCTTGGAAACGGCATCACCGAAAAAAACGGGCCATCCATAATCGTAATGCCGCTATCGGCAAGATCAGGAGGCGGCTTGATCAGAGCAACCTCCACCCATTCGCGTTTGACCTTGCTGCGCACTGCAATACCCTGGCGGTCAATCTCTGCATAGGTTGCATTGAAAACAAAATCCGCGCTCGCCTGCTCGTTATTCAATTGGAAATAATGTTTGGCTCCTTTGCTGCTAACGCCTGATACCTCTGTCTCAAGGCGCACCTCAACCCCTGCCTGCTGCAAGCGCTGGCGCACATCCTGCATCAGGCGGTTGCAGTCAAATACGCATTCTTCAACCTGATATACCTCTTGCACCAGATCACTATCCACCAAGCGGCGCATGGATAGCGATGGCGCGGAAAGCGGAATGCCAACGCTTTTGCAGAAATGCTCAAACTGGCTTGGGGTAACTTTGGAATTACGCGCAATGCCATAATGCGTGATAAAATCGGGCCGCGATGCGGTGCGAAAATCATCGATAAACCGGTGATAACCGCGCGCAGAAGCTCTGGCTGTAACGCTATCGCGCGGATAATGGTAGCCGCGATGAATGCGCGCCTGATTAAACTGGGTTGCCCGCCGCATGATCTGATTGCTGCGCTCTGCCACCACTACGCGCGCAAGCCCTTGCTGGCGCAGTGCAATTGCAATCATGCAACCAAAAAAACCGCCGCCAATGATCAGGGCATCATAATGTTTCATGTCTAAAACGTAATATTGTTTCTGCGCATGGTTTCATAAGCTTTTTGTTTAAGCGTGCGGTCAAGCAGCAGATAGAAAATTGTGATCAGGTAAAGGATAGATTGGCGGATCACGGCAAATTTTGAAACGCCTTCTGCACGTTCTTCCCAACTATTAGGTACCACGATATAACGTCCACCAGCCATAACGGCTTTAAGCGACATTTCAATAGTGAGGTTAAACTGATTACACACAAATGGGCCGATGCTGCGCAGAAAATCCGTGCGGTAGCATTTAAAACCATTAGTAAAATCATCGTATTTTGCACCCGTCATCAGCCGCAACAGAAAATTACCCGCCCGGTTCAGATGCATTTTAAGTTCAGGATAACCTTTAATGCTACCCGCTACCATAAAACGTGATCCAAACGCGCAATCATAAGTACCTGACGTTAACGCGCGGTAATAAGCGATAACATCTTCAGGCTTATCACAGCCATCGGCCATACATATAACAACCGCTTCGCCTTTGACATGATGCAGGCCGGTGCGTACTGCAATACCATAGCCTTGCAGAGCTGGCGTGTTTACTAGAATGATGCGCGGGTCCTGCGCTGTAAGTTCAGTGATGATTGCGGCCGTTTTATCCTTGCTGCAATTATTGGCGCAGATAATTTCAAAGCTGATCTGCGCTGTATCAAGTGCTTTTGCAAGATCAGAAACAGTCTGCGCAATCGACCCTTCTTCATTATAGGCTGGAATAACAATTGAGAGCTGGATAACCGACATGTTATTTCTTTCCATTATGATCCATTAACCGCACGCAACATACATCGCCCGACATACCAATTTTATTTTCCGGGAAATGAAAGGCCGAGCGCAGGCTACCGCAGCGCATAACAATACCGGACGCATCTACGCTACCCAGAAATTCAAGCGCTGCATTTTCGTTTTGCTTGTCAGCAAAGACCCATGATACCGAAAGCGGGTTATGGCTTTTTTGAATATAGGGATAGGTATAATCATCATGCACCAGCGCAGGCGCTTCATCGGTCAGATGGCATTGCAGCAGCGCATCCTGCACCTTGGCTTGCATGGCCGCGCGGTCATAATCCTTGACCATGACGCCAAGTACCGGCGTTTTATCTACAAACGCCTTATATGTATAGCTGTAATTGATATTCACAGACAAAAGCGCTGATACAAGATGAATACCCATCAATGGCATAATGCAGAAATGCAAAATGCGCGGCGATATGCCGCCCTGATTGCGGCTGCTTAAATAGACAAGCGTAAAGCAATTCAGGAAGGTGAACAGAATAAACCAGCATCCCACATCATAAAAAACCTGATTTCTGTTCAGGAATAAATGGGTGAAAACTGCGATATAAAACAGGATCAGCAGCAACGGGAATGCAGCATGCTCGGTTGATAGCAAGGTTTGCGCTAACGACTGCTCACGCTTGCGCAACTCTGCGCAAACTGCCCTGATATTCAATATGAAAAACACTACGCTGAAGATCAGGATAAGATAGACCGAAAGATACACCCACGCATTGGCTGTCTTGACGGCGGGGGCCTGTTTATCAATGCCGGGCAGATAGCCCGTGCTACCACCACCATCATACATATCCTGGAACGTCATTTTTTTAAAAATGCCAGCCCATGAACGTGTCGTTGTCAGGGTGTAAACATCTTTGATAAAAGTTTCCGGTGACTTCACCGCTTCAAGCGGGCTGATATTCTGATAGCTGATCGACCCTTCCAGGGTGGGGCTTTCCGGGCAATGCAGAAACTGCGCTAAACCAAAGCTAATACCGCATACTGTAATCGCAACCAGTAGGGCAAGCGCAGCCCCTTGTAGCGCAAGCCAGCGCCGTGCAGCAACAATAATAATAAATGCAATACCGGGCGCAAAATAAACTTCCTTGGGATGCTGATAAATCGCCATCGAATAAAACAGCAGCATGAAAAACAGCGCAAGATAAGGCGGCGTTGCGCTCTTGCGCATGATCACCCAGCAGGAAAAAATGACCGATAAATAAATGAGATGCTCGGGGCGCAGCATCACCAGAAGCGAAGGCAATACACCAACAAACAATGCCATCAGCGTTAGTGCGCTGGCTACGATTAACACCAGTTTTTTATTTCCAACAAGACGCGACAGCGTGAGGCCAGCAAAAATGCAGGTGCCAATAAACACAGCAATTCCAAAATAACGATAGAGCTGCATATCCTCAAATAATGCATAGGCACTCAACACAAATGATGCCGGATAAAAAATCAGTGGAATAGGAAGATAGTTGGTCGAAACGCACGTCGGAAATAATGCAATGCGTTTCCAGTCATCGAGCAGTGCGCGCGTTGAAAAAAAACGGTAGGAAATTTCATCGGAATAAATCGGCAATAATGACCAGATATGCATATTGGCAATAAAGACAACAACTGCAGAGATGATCAGTGCAAGAAAAACGAAAAAGAGAGGAGATTTCTTTTCAAGGAATGCGAATTTGCTGAACATGGCTGCTTTAACTGGGAAAATGAGAAGAAGGCCCGCACTTAACCACGCTGACGGGGGTTCTGTCCACAGCTTGGTGTAATAAAAAAACGCATTTGTGCCGGTCATTATTGCAAAACTTCTTTAAACTGTCATGGCAAACCGTTATCGTGGCAAGCTGTTGCCTCACTGCAAAAATGATACCTCATGAACACAGCATCACGCACCCTTCACGGCTATTCACGAACCCCAGCACATCATGTGCGCGCTGACATCATGCGTCCCGAGCGTCGCCACGAGGTGCTTGCGCTTAGCGATGCATTCCCGCTGATTGCGCGCGGTGCAGGTCATAGCTATGGCGATGCTGCGCTGCCAGCGGCAGATGGCAAAATCGTCATGACCGAACGCATGGATAAATTCATATCCTATGATGCTGATAACCGTGTGTTGAAATGTGAAGCAGGCGTTACACTGCTCGATTTTTTCAATAGTTTTGTACCGCGCAGCGCCTATCTTCCTGTAACGCCGGGCATCAGCGAAATCACCATTGGCGGCTGTATTGCAGCTGATATTCATAGCAAGAACCATTGGCGGGAAGGCGGCTTCAGCCGCTCAGTCAAATCACTATCTATTCTCACATCCGAAGCAGGCCTTGTATCCTGCAGCCGCAGCGAAAATCCGCAACTTTTTGCTGCAACGCTTGCGGGTTATGGCTTAACCGGCCTGATCATCGAAGCAGAATTGCAATTGCAGCCGCTGCTCGCAACAACGCTGCAAACACAGGCGCAATGCGCAACCGGCATTGATGAACTATTCGCAAGGTATCAGGAAGCAACCGAAAAACATGCCTATGCCGTTGGCTGGATTGATTATCTCAATGATACAACGCCGCGCGGATTAGTGCTCACTGCAGATTATGATCTGCATGCGCAGAAAAAAGAATTTGCCCCTTGGCAACCCAAAAAGAAAAAACCGCTAGGCCTTATGGCGCCAGCCTTTAACGCATTATCGCAAAGCATGTTTAACCGCGTCTTTTATGCCAAGCATCAGATGGCGCCGAGTGCTGCGCAGGAATTACGCCCGTTTCTTTTTCCATGGGATAATCTTGCCAACTTTAATGAGCTCTATGGCAAGAATGGTTTTTATGAATATCAATGCTGCGTTCCCGAAGAAGGCGCATTAGAATTTTTCAAAATGCTTAGTTGCGAATTGGCGGAAATCAAAAACGACGTGCCGGTTTATTTCGCTGCCTTTAAGCGCATGAGCAATTGCGAAGGGCTTATGTCTTATCCGTTTAAAGGCTATTCCTTCCTGATTGATGTCAAGGCAACGGCGCCTGCACACGCATTCCTTGAACGGCTTGATGCATTGGTGTGTGAATATGGGGGCCGCGTCAATCTTGCCAAGGATGCGCGGCTTTCTGCGCGTTATTGTCACATAATGTACCCCCAAACCAATGCTTTTCTAACAGTCGCCGAGCAGTTTAATAAACGCGGTCTACGCGCGTCAGCAATGGCGCAACGCTTTGAATGGATCCGCTAATGAGCAATAAAAAATGGATTATCTTTGGCGCAACATCCTTCATCGCCGTTTCATTTATGCGCACCATTTTAAAAAAAGGTGATGTCGTGTGCCTTGTCGCGCGCGATGCAGCGGAGCTTGCCAATGTCGCGGCTGATATTCATATCCGAACGCAAGCATCGGTGATGACACGATCTTGTGATTTGATGAAAGTCGATGATGCACAAGAGTTTATCAATGCCATCGCCCATGAACTGGGCGGGCTTGATAGCGTATTTTTTGCAACCGGGGAGCTCGGTGATCAAACACAGGCGCGCACGGATATCGAATGGCACAATAAAATTATCGTGAGCAATTTTAACGGCATCTGCCAGTTCCTGCATCCGATTGCCAACCGGTTTGAGCAGCAGAGAAATGGTTGTATCATTGTGTTATCATCCGTTGCCGGCGATCGCGGGCGGCAAAGCAACTATGTCTATGGCGCTGCAAAAGCAGCCATGAGCGCCTATTTACAAGGCTTGCGCAACCGTTTGGACAGGGTCGGTGTTCAGGTCTTAACGGTTAAACTTGGTTATACCGATACGCGCATGATTTATGGTAAGACCAACAGCAAGCTCACTGCCTCACCGCAGTTTGTCGCGCAGGCGATTGCAGCGGCGATGGATAATGGCAGCGATGTTATTTATGTGCCGCGCTTCTGGCAGCTGATCATGTTGATCATCTGCTCCATACCCGAACGTATTTTTAAGAAATTATCCCTGTAATATAAGATGTGATATGCCCAGCAAGCCCCCCAAAAAAACCGGATCACAAAGTAGCACCGGAAAAAGCAGAGTTGGAAAAAGCAAAGGCGATGCTGGAAAACTCGGCACTGGTTCCGGTCGCCAGCTTACCGTGCGTGTGAAAAAAGCAAAGAAACTGAGCGTATCTTCTGCGCGCTGGTTATCACGACAACTCAATGACCCTTACGTGCATGCTGCAAAGCGCGATGGTTATCGCTCCCGCGCCGCCTATAAATTACAGCAATTGGATGAAAAATTTTCTCTTATTAAACCCGGCATGCGCATTGTCGATTTAGGTGCAGCGCCCGGCGGCTGGAGCCAGGTTTTGTCTGAAAAAGTTTTCAAACGCGGCAAGAACGAAAAACAAAGCCAGATCATTGCGCTCGATATTTTACCGATGGAGCCGCTGACGGACGTCACGATTTTCCTTGCCGATTTCACTGCCGATGATGCACCCACACAAATCCGCGCCGCGCTCAATGGCAAGGCAGATCTTGTGCTCAGCGATATGGCCGCGCCCACCACAGGGCATAATGCCACCGACCATTTGCGCATCATTGGCCTTGCTGAAATGGCCTATGATTTTGCGCGTTCCATTCTTGCGCCGGGTGGTGCTTTTGTGTGCAAGCTGTTTCAGGGTGGCGCGGATAAGGATTTGCTCGCCACGCTAAAAACAGAATTTGCAACGGTTAAACATGCAAAACCTGCCGCCAGCCGCAGCGACAGCGCGGAAACCTATGTCGTTGCGCAAGGCTTTAGGGGCTAAATTTTTCTAAATACAACAGGAGACATCAATGGCCACGCTTGATTTTCGAAAAGTAATGACACCAACGATTATCGTTCTGGCGCTTGGCTATGTGGTTGATGCCTTTGATCTGTTGCTCTTTAACATGATCCGCCTGCCCAGCCTAACGGAACTTGGTTATTCCGGTGATGCGCTGACCAAGGCCGGGATATATATCATCAACTGCCAGATGGTTGGTGTGTTGCTCGGCGGTATTCTCTTTGGAATTTTGGGCGATAAAATCGGGCGCAAGAATGCAGTGCTAGGCTCGATTATTCTTTATTCCATCGCCACACTCGGTTGTGCCTTTGTGCAGAATGCAGACCAGTTTGCGTTTGCATGTTTTATCAAGGCCATCGGGCTTGCGGGAGAAATTGGTCTTGGGGTAACGCTGATTACCGAGGCTTTGCCCAAAGATCAACGTGGTCTGGGCGTAGGAATTTTTACCCTTGGCGCATTTGTTGGAATATTTCTGGCCAGTGTTCTAGCAGGATTCATTGATTGGCGCATGTGCCATATCATTGCAGGAATAGCAGGGCTTTTAATCCTGGTCGTTCGCTCGCTCGTGATTGAATCAGGTCTTTATGAGAAGATAAAAAATTCAACGGTTGAGCGCGGCAATTTTTTGCAACTCTTTCGTAATCCCAAATCCATTATACGTTATGCTGCCTGCGTTTTTATTCTCTTCCCATATTTCTTTGTCACCACTATCTTACTAACCCTTTCACCGGAAATTGCTAAAGCTAAAGGCATTGCCGAACCAGTCATGGCCAATGTTGCTTTGATGTTGGGGTTGGGTTTTGGAGGAATTGCAGATATTATTGGCACCATTTTGTGTCAGATCAGGAAGAACCGTAAACAGGTTCTTGGGCTGTTCATGGTTGTGAATTTCATCGTCGCACTGATTTATATTTTTGCCCCTTATACATCCATCACGGTATTTTATGGCTTATGTGTACTGTTGGGTCTGAGCAATTTTTTTGTGCTGATGCTGATGATGACGGCCGAACAGTTTGGAACAAACCTGCGCGCTACCGCATCGACCTCATCGCTCAGTGCCGGACGCGCAACAGTTATCCTGAGCAACATCATTTTTGTCTGGCTTAAACCGCTAGGTACCGTTGAAGCGGTTGGAATAATGACCGTTGCGCTCTTTGCGATCGGGTTTTTGTGCCTTTCCCAGCTAAAAGAAAGCTTTAGCCGCGAGATGGATTTTACCGAATAATGTTGGTTCCCGGCCTTCGCCGGGATAAAAATTTTGCAATATTTATAAATTTATAGGCTATGTGCAAAATTTTCACTTTTACTTTCATATAAACTCGCTATATTCGCGAAGGATATGGAGATAGATGCAGTGCGTTGACGCAGGGCGGGTTGTGCCGATAGGCACAGACGCATCGCGTTAAAAACAGAGCTCGCATCATAAAGAGAGTTGAAATGACGAACGTATCCGCCCCCCAATTTCGTGAAGCCTTAACCTTCGATGACGTGCTGCTTGTACCAAAAGCATCGCAAGTGCTTCCGGCCGAGGTCAGTATTACAACGCGCCTGACGCGCACCATTACCCTTGGTATTCCGCTGCTTTCCGCCGCGATGGATACAGTGTCCGAGCACGCCATGGCCATTGCGCTTGCCCAAGCTGGCGGTATGGGTGTTATTCACCGCAATCTGTCCATGGCCGAACAGGCTGAAGAGGTGCGCCGCGTAAAACGCTTTGAATCCGGCATGGTTGTTAATCCGATTACGATTACCCCTGATGCAACCCTTGCTGATGCGCTCGCCATAATGGCGCGTGAACGCATTTCAGGTATTCCTGTTGTTGAACAGCCATCGGGCAAACTCGTTGGTATTCTCACCCACCGCGATGTGCGCTTTGCCAATGAGCCAAAGCAGCCGGTGCGCGAATTGATGACGCATAAAAATTTAATCACGGTGCGCGAAGGCGTTGCACAAATTGAAGCCAAAAAATTATTGCATCAGCATCGCATTGAAAAATTACTGGTGGTGGATGAAGCCTATCGCTGCATTGGCCCGAAAACGGCTTCAGCCGCGCCAAGGCATTGATCGAAGCAGGCGTGGATGTCGTAGTGATCGACACCGCGCATGGCCATAGCTTCAAGGTATTAGAGCAGGTGCGTGCTGTACGTGCGCTTGATAATAAAACACAGATTATTGCAGGTAATGTTGCAACGGGTGATGCTGCCGAAGCGCTCATTGCTGCTGGCGCTGACGCCATCAAGGTCGGGATTGGCCCGGGCTCTATCTGCACCACGCGCATGGTCGCAGGGGTTGGGGTTCCACAACTCACTGCCGTAATGGATGTCGCGCGCGCATCCCGCAAGCATGACGTACCCGTGATTGCCGATGGCGGCATTAAATATTCCGGTGATTTTGCCAAGGCGATTGCCGCCGGTGCTGAAAGCGCAATGCTTGGTGGGTTACTTGCAGGAACTGATGAAGCACCAGGCGAAGTGATCCTTTATCAAGGCCGATCCTATAAAACCTATCGCGGTATGGGATCACTGGGCGCTATGGCGGGCGGCTCGGCGGATCGTTATTTTCAGGGTGGCGTAACCGAAACACAGAAACTGGTTCCCGAAGGCGTGGAAGGCCGCGTGCCCTATAAGGGCCCCGTTGGCAACATTATTCATCAATTGATGGGCGGTTTGCGTGCATCCATGGGGTACACCGGCGCTGGTGATATCAAAGCATTTCAGGCCAATGCAGAATTTGTGCGCATTACCGGTGCAGGCCTGAAAGAAAGCCATGTACATGATATTCAGGTAACGGCTGAAGCACCGAATTATAGAAGGGATTGAGCCTGCGAGAGGCGATGAGAGGTGCAGCTTCGCTGCATAAGAAATATTGAGCTCACGGCCGAAGGCCGCCTCACACGTAAGTGCCTTACCTAGGCTTCTAACACATTAGAATTAAGGAAGATATAGAATGAAAGATGGAGCCCAACTCCAAGCCATCATGGATGTGCTTTTGGAAATCAATGAGGCTGCCCAGCCAGCCGATGCAGTGATTGCAAATTATTTCCGTGGCCATCGCTATATCGGCTCGAAGGATCGCGCGAAAATTTCAGCAGCGCTTTATGATATTTTGCGTCATATGTACCGCCTCAACTGGTGGGTCGACGAATTATTTACTAAAAAACCAGCGGCAGAAGAGCGCATTCGCGCAGGGCTGATCCTTTATTTATCGCTGCTCAAAAAATATCCGGGCGATGCGATTAATGCCGTATTTTCAGGCGGTAAATACGCTCCCGCTGCGCTTGATGATGATGAAGTAGCGTTTCTGGGTAAGCTTGAAGGACGCACGCTCATCCATCCCAATATGAATGGCAGCATTCGTCTTGAATGCCCGCCTTGGGCGTATGCGTTGCTCAAGCCGCATATGGGTGATGCGCTTGAAAATGAAATGCGCGCCATGCAGGAACCCGCAAGCCTTGATATCCGCATCAACCCCATTAAAACCACGCGCGATGATGTGCTTAGGGAACTAAGCGCGAGTGAGATTAAGGCAAAGGCAACGCCGTTCTCGCCCTATGGTATCCGCATTGAAGGCCGCCCGCCTTTATCGCAAATGGCCCTGTTCAAGGATGGCAGGATTGAAGTGCAGGATGAGGGCTCGCAAATTTTATCCCTCATGCTTGGTGCTGAAAGCGGCATGAGCGTGGTAGATTTCTGCGCTGGCGCTGGTGGCAAAACACTTGCTATTGCTGCGCAGATGAATAATAAAGGCCGCGTTGTGGCATGCGATGTTGCAGGCAAGCGCCTTGAAAAGGCCAAGCTGCGGTTCCGCAGAGCAGGGCTGCATAATATCGAAACGCATGAGCTCAATAACGAAAACGACCAATGGGTCAAACGCAATGCGGGTAAATATGACCGTGTGCTGATCGATGCGCCGTGCAGCGGTACTGGCACATGGCGCCGCAATCCCGATGCGCGCTGGAAACAGCTGGGCCCCAGCCTTGATGAATTGTTAGCCATGCAGGGGCGCATTCTGCAATCCGCCTCACGCCTTGTGAAAACCGGCGGTCGCCTTGTTTACGCAACCTGTTCATTGTTGCAGGAAGAAAATCAAAAGCAGATCGCAGAATTTCTGGAAAAGAACGGAAGCTTTAAACTAGTGCCGCTTGATGCTGCTATGCCTGCCTATCTTAAGAAACTCGCTAAGGGGGATATGTTAACCCTGACGCCCGCGCAGCATAAAACCGATGGTTTCTTTGCTGCGGTTTTGGAAAAAGCTGAATAAATCCCCGTAATAGTTTCATAAAAACCCGCTATAATCGCGGCATATATTAACGATTGAGAGATTTTGAGATGAGTGATCCTGCTGAATTAGCAAAAAAGCTGTTTGAACCATTTGATGCTGTTGCCATTGCGAAGCAGATTACCCCTAATGTCATGGATGCTATTAGCAAAACTCTACGAGAAGGTGAGGGAGTACCCGATCGTAATGAGTTGAGGATGGCAGTCTTTTACTTGCTCTATGGCACAAGAACACTTTTGCCTGTTGGGGAAAATCGGACGGGCGTTCCTTTTCCAAAGGAAACAAGAGCAACTGAACCTGCAGAGTTGCAAGCGGCTCAAACTAATCTTTACGATGTTTTCAGTTCTGGGCAAGAAGCCACACCAGAGCAAAGGGGCATAGCGCTTAAATCCATCCATACTGCTGCTGAACAATTGGCAGCACTGAGTTATAAAGTATTGGCAAAAGCAATTATCAAATTTACATCGCACGAAATTAGCAAATCAATGGAGCCAGTAAGGCGCCAGCGCATGTTAAATGCTATGTTTCCTCCACCCACACCCAAATAAAAAACGCCCCCGTCATGTGACAGAGGCGTTTTGTATTTCTATTAAGCGATAACGCTTACGCAGCCAGCGCGTCTTCTGCTGCCTGATAATTCTGGTTGAGCGCTTCAGCAACTTCCTTATGCGTGATCTTGCCCTTGGAAACATTGAGGCCTTTACGGAAGCCCGGATTTTCGAGCAATGCTTTCTTGTAACCTTTTTCCGCCAATGCCAGCACATAAGGCAGCGTTGCGTTGTTAAGCGCAAAGGTCGAGGTGCGGGCAACAGCGCCAGGCATATTCGCAACACAGTAATGGATGACGCCATCAACCGTATAAACAGGGTCCGCATGGGTCGTTGCCTTTGATGTTTCAAAGCAACCGCCTTGGTCGATGGAAACATCCACCAGCACGCTGCCTTTTTTCATCTGGCCGATCATCTCGCGGGTAATAAGACGGGGAGCAGAAGCACCCGGTACCAATACCGCGCCAATCACAAGGTCAGCTTCTAGGGCATATTTTTCAATCGCATAATCAGTTGCATAAACCGTGTTGATTGATGCACCAAAGAACATATCAAGTTCTTTCATACGTTCGTTGGAGCGTTCAATCACCGTCACATGCGCGCCCATACCAATTGCCACTTTCGCAGCATTGGTTCCCACCACGCCGCCGCCAAGCACAACAACATTACCAGCCATAACGCCCGGCACGCCCGAGAGCAACACGCCACGACCGCCATAGGTTTTTTCAAGATAATGTGCACCCGCCTGAATGCTCATGCGGCCAGCGACTTCCGACATCGGAGCAAGCAATGGCAAACGGTTACGCTCATCGGTCACCGTTTCATATGCAATCGCATGCGCACCTGATTTCATCAGCGCCGCTGCCTGCTCGGGGTCTGGCGCCAGATGCAGATAAGTGAACAGGATCTGATCTTCACGCAGCATCACGCATTCATTTGCTTGTGGTTCTTTAACCTTCACGATCATATCGGCGCGCTTGAAGATTTCCGCAGGCGCTGCGACCATTTCCGCGCCAGCCTTTTGATATTCCGCATTATCAAGACCGATGGAGGTCCCAGCATCATTCTGCACCATCACTTTATGGCCCGCCTTGCATAACTCGTGCACGGCAGCAGGGGTTAAGCCAACACGGTATTCATGATTTTTGATTTCCTTGGGTACACCAACAAGCATTATGAACTCCTATTTTTTAGGTATGAAATTCAAAACAAATTTAATCATCGTGGGCATAAGTACCGGGCGTAATAAGCGTGCATCATAAGGTGCCATGCGCCGTGCATCCTCACTTAAACATAATTCAAGAAATTCGCGTATGTTAAAATCAGCTGCAAAGTTTTGCCCGCCCGCAGCAACGAAATTATCGCTTCCGCCTGCGGCACTGCCAGCAATATCCAGCCTGCCAAATGCATTAATTATTAATGCTGCAATGCAGCGAATGCGAAAAAAAATGCGTCCTGGGAATGATTTATTGGCGGCCTGCCAGGCTACCCAGTTAACAAAGAATAAGATGTGTCGTCCTTCTTCGCGGATCACTGGCTCAAACGTATCAACCAGTGCTGCTGGGAAAAAACCCGAACGCTTGGCCATTTCAAATAATCCAAAAGCAAAAAAACTGTCAAAACATTCGCCGTAACCGGTGCGCAGAAACGACCATTCAGGGTCTTTATCCGCTTTGTAATCAGGTTCCGGTTGTAATTTAATATTGTATGCGCGGATCATATGTTCCAGCACATGCTTGTGCCGCGCTTCTTCAAATGCGTTGAGCGCTACCGCTTCCTTCAGCAACGTATCGGTGAGGGTGTTGGCAAAACTTTGCACGCGGATGGATGCAAAGCCCTCGGTCTGCACAGCGACATCCCAAAAGGGCAATTCGGTAATGCGTTTCAGCGCATCGGGCTCCAGCGTTGGCCATTCGATGATGGCAGGTTTATACGCATCAAAGGTATCAAGCAGCATCCGGCAAAAGGCCTGCTTATGTTCGTTGGAACCAATTTTCATGAGGGAGGCGAAGGTACGGAGTTGCGAAGGGGCGAAGGGAAAAAGCAAGTGATGCTGTTTTAATGAAAAATAACCTGTGGTTCAATAGCACAAAAGCTTACTTTC
>RGZA01000120.1 GCA_010031785.1 Alphaproteobacteria bacterium | reverse complement strand
GCCGACCCGCGAGCTTATGCGAAGCGAAAAAAGGACTATGATTATGAAAGAAAAAATTCACCCCGAATATCACACCATCAAGGTCATAATGACCGATGGTTCCGAGTTTGAAACCCGCACCACCTGGGGCAAGGCTGGCGATACTATGCGCCTGGATATTGATCCAAAAACCCACCCAGCATGGACAGGTATCTCCAAGCTTATTGGTCGCGGCGGTCAGCTTGATAAGTTCAAGAATCGTTTTGCTGGCATTATGGATGTTAAAGGCCACAAAGAAGGCGAAGAAGTTAAAGGCGGCGTAAACAAGGTTGAAAAGAAGGCTGACAAGCCGGATGCCAAGGCGAAGAAGAAGTGATGGCTTCACTTAGTGAGCGTAAGCGAACTTAGTGAAACATCATCCCGGGCTTGACCCGGGATCTGCCTCAAGAGAGAAAATTAAAAACCCGCCTGAGATTTTCAGGCGGGTTTTTTGTTATTTTGTATATTGCGTAATTACATTGACAGTTTGTGATCTCTGATCATATCAAAGAACATAGTCCGAACAGAAAGTCTTGCAGTCGTATCGCCCTCTGGCAGCGTATATGCAAGCTGGCCATGAACCTCATCACTCATTTGTGTTGCAAGTATTTGACGCGCCTGAGCGAGATGCGCTCCATTTGCGCGATCAAACACTGTCTTGCTTTGCTGAAAAGCCGCTGCAACTGTTGGCACTGCAATCGCCAATTCAATGGCTGAGAAAAGCATTTCCTGAGCTTCGCCCTCCGGCATTGCATAAGCAACTGGCTTGTTTTTATCATTACGCATATCGTTGGCGAGCATATCCCTTACAAGACCAAGATCTTCACCATCGTTGCGATTAAAAATTCTCTTATTTTCGATAAATGCCTGTGCAATTGCTTTTGCTGCGCCAATTAAATGACTACCGCAGGAAGTTGCACCCTTAGGTAAATCACAGGTACCGCAGCCACCAGATTCTTCTGCAGGCTTCTTATCACCACCAAATAATGCTGTTAAAAGACTCATATGTTTTCTCCAATATATTTAAAGTTTATAATTAAGTTATCATTACAGGGAAATATCATCAATAGATGCGTGTTTCTGCTCCCCTTCAGAAACGGCACGGGTACGATTATGAAAACGCTGCGCAGCAGCATTCTTATCAATCTTCGGACTTT
Organism: Alphaproteobacteria bacterium; assembly: GCA_010031785.1. Lineage (GTDB taxonomy): Bacteria > Pseudomonadota > Alphaproteobacteria > UBA9219 > RGZA01 > RGZA01. Next base: position 4,564 of record RGZA01000120.1, on the reverse strand, counting down.
CACAACGGTTACAATCACCGCTACATGTTTTAGTATTAATACTCTGGCACATATAACACTCGTTAACTAGTAGGAGATGGGGACAAAGTAGGCGCTGCTCCAGGAGCTTTTCTCTGAAAGCGGTTTTGACTAGTATCTACTGTAACGCGGGCAGCACCGCATGTAGCACATCCTGCCCCTGCATTCCCACAGCTCGCGCATGCGCCAGCATTAATACCAAACATTTTTTTGACCTTATTAACAACATCTTGTGGGATATTTTTAATAAATGGAATGTTTGTTATTTTTACACCAAACAAGGTCGCTGTGTTTACACCGCACGTAGCACAACCCGCGCCCTTGTTCGCACAATTATCACATGTTGATATCTTATTGTCCTTAAACTGCTTTTTAATGTCATCTTTTTTATCAGCTTCATCACCAGGAAGCTGACGAGCATTGGGGCGCTTTGCTTCAATATCTTTTGCTTGAGGATCAGTCGGCTGGTTAGTTTTTGCTTCGGCTTTACCTGTTGGATCAGCTTGCGCTTGTGCTTTGGCTTCAACAACAGGCTGACCTGCACCAGTTGGTTGAGCAGGATTTCCTGTTGGCGCAGCAGTCGTTGCCGTGGGTGTCGCAGCAGCAGGGGTTGCGGCAGTTGGAGCAACAGTAACAATCGCTGGGGTAACTGCTGTTGGCGTTGCAGTAGTGGTAACGGTGGGTGAACCTGTAGCAACTTGCGATGATGGAGTGGTTATAGTTGTTGTTACTGTCGGTGTTGTTGCAACAGGTGCCGCAGGTTGCGCAACAGTTGGTTGAGCAGCTTGTGCATTTACCGGGGCCGTTTGCGGCGCTGCATTTACTGGAGCAACAGTTACCAAAGGAACAACGGGCTGTGAAACAGGCTCAACATTGGCTGGTTGAGTATCTGCTAGCCGAATAGCTGCTGGCTTACTGGCAACTGGTTGGCTGACTACAAGTTCTGAAGCAGTCACCGTAACCGTTGCTGGAGCAGTTGTAGCCGCTGGCTGGAAAGAAGTTACTGTAGCAGTTTGTTGTGCAGCAGCTGGCGTGATATTCGCGCTGATCGCGCGTGCAAATACAGATGGAGAAGAGTTAGCCGTCGCAGAAACATTTGCAACCGGCGCGCTGCGCAATGTTGCCGGGGATTTTGCTACGGCTGGTGTTGCTACGGCTGGTGTTGCTGCCTTAGGTGTTACAGCTTGCGGCGTTATTCTTTGTTGTGCTGCTGGCAAGGCCGCCATTCTCTGGAATGCAGAAGGCAGGCGCGCAGGCGTTGCTGTCGCCTGATAACGCTGTGAAACAGCGCTGCGCAGCGCAACAGGCGCAACACTTGTTTTAGTGTGCAGCTTATTTTGCACAGTATTTTTTGTGGTATTTTGCAGCGCAGTTTTTTGCTGCTGGCCGGCTACAAGCTGAGCACGATTGGCAGGCGTTACAACAGCCTTGTTTTCATTTCCATGCTTGGCTTGCAACACTGTTTTCAAAGCAGGCTTGACGGTGAAAAGATTTTTTCCTTCCGCTTGTGCTTTTTGCGGGCCTTCTTTTACGCTATTCGCTTTTACATTATTTTTCAGATTATTCTGTGCAGCAGCAACTGGTGCTGATTTCAAACTCACAACCTGCGCAGGGCCTGTCATGGTTTTCAAGGCCGGGAAATCCGTTGCCATGCTTTGAACGCTTTTAAGCATCGCTGCCAGTGTTTGCTTCACGAGCGGGCTGGTAGCGCTGGCTTGGATTTTAGCAATATCTTTTGCCAATGCCTGCACTTGCTGTGCGACATTTACTGAATTGGCTTTTCCATCAAGCTGGCTTTTCAGGCCCACTTTTATCGTATCAATTTTTGCATTCAGTTGCTTGATCTGCATTACGACAGCTGACTGGCGTCCCATCTCCTTGCCCAGCACTTGTGATGAACCTGCCTGATCAGTCGTGGAAAGCATGACCAGAAGCGCCTGCATATATTCAAGGCGCTTAAGCATTAATTCGGTTTGGCCGCGCGTATCAAAATTCTCAACACTCGCTACATACACAAATACGGATGTACCATTATGCGTTACACGCTGGGCACCCTCTGGCGCTTCAGAAAATCCTTCGGCGTCGCTTACCATCACATCAAGGTGACGCGCTTTATTATCAATCGCGTGATCGGTTACAAGATCATCAAAAGCTTTTACAAATACACTGGCCTGTTCAGGAAAAATCCTGGGAATTTCATTTTGAATCTTACTTCTTACAACCTGAAGCTGGCCTGTTGCCTGAAATGCCAATTCAACTTCATCCGTAACTTGGACTGGCTGCTTCAGATCTGAAAAATCACGAACTGAACGTTTACGAAGAAGTGCTGGGTGCAACATTGTTGGTCTTTTCGATCACTATGGGTATTACTGGGGGTAATAGTAAGAATGATTATTAAGTGTAGACTAATAGGAATGATTCTTATTATCAACCAAAAAGTTCATTTTAAGCAAAAACTAACCCATTGATTACAAACGATATATTATAAAATCAGCAATTAAATGCTTGTGTGTGGCATAGATCACCATGGTAATCTGGCCGCCATGAATGCACTGGAAAAAATTGTTGTTACAGCTGGTCTCTCGCTCGTGGTGGGCTTAAGCCTGCTTGTCTTTTGGCCAAAAGAAGCAGCCGTGGAGGTTGATTTACGTACCGTGCGTATTGGAACGATTGGCACATCGGTGAGCTACGCACCCTTTTATGCTGCCAAGCATAATAAGAAATTCGAGGAAGCTTTTGCCGTTTATGGATACAAGGTTGATTATCTGACGTTTGAGAATGCCAGTGATGCCAATCATGCATTTTTAAATAATCAGGTGGATGCCATTTTCGAGGCGGATCTTATTCCCGTTATTCTGGCAAAGGCACAACAGATCCCGGTCTTCATCGCAGGCGTATCCGCGACTTATATGGAAGAGCTGATGGTGCCATGGGGCAGTAATATTAAAACCATTGATGATATGCGCACGCGTAAAATTATTATGCAGCCCGGGACCAGCAATCATTTTAATCTGCAAAAAACGCTAGGCGGTGCGGGGATTAACCCCAATGATTACAGCACCACCACACTATCAAACCATGATGCGATTATTGCAATGAAAAATGAAAGCATGGATGGCTGGGCTACAACCTCCCCCACCATTGAGTTGGGTGAGCTGAGCCGCTATATGCGCGCGCTACCTAAAAGTAATGCCAAGGTTCACAGCCTTCTGGTGGTACGCGATGCGTTTAAATCCGGAAAATCAAAAGCATTTGCTGATCTGATACGTGTGGTCAATGAAGCCAAGACATGGGTTATCAATAATGAAATGAGTGCTGCTACCCTTACTGCGGATGAACTCACGATGCCCGTTGACGTTATCCGCAAAGCATTCCTGCGACATAATTGGGGAGCACGGCTTGATGAAACGGCAGTCAATCTCATGCAGCCCTTTGCGGATTTCCTGCGCGATCAGAAACTCATCAGCACCACGGTGGATATCCGCAGCCAGCTGATTAAAAATAATCTCGACTAGATAATAAAAAACCGCCCCCATTCGTGATGGAGGCGGTTGTTCTGGAGGCATTGGTAAGATAAGGTTTAGTGCGCTACTTGCAGCGCGGTTACACCCATTTGCATCAGATGTGCCGGATCAATTTCATGCGCAGGCTGACCGCGCACTTGTTCATCAAGGCGGGCAACACGCATATAAAGCTTGTGGGTGCGCTCAAGAAGGCTGCGCAGACCTTGTGGAAGTTCTTCCATATCAGGGCCTGCTTCATCGGTGCATTCCGGGCCACCGCCAAGTGCAAAGGCAGGCGCCTGGAACTGCTCGCGGGTGATTTCACCACTATTCACGGCTTTCATGGCAAGCAACCAGGTCATAATCTGAATAAGGCGCGCTGAAACGCGGGTATGGTGATAGCCAATATGCAGGCAATCAGGAAGATTTAAGCTTTTGCGGTCCGATTGCTCGTGAAAAGCAATGTAATTGCGTGCCTCCAGGGTTAATGCAACACCCTCATCAAAGGTACGGTCAATCGGGTTTTTAATAACAGACTTTTTCATAACGCGTTTTCTCCCCAGTTTTTAAGCCTAACGCGATCCCATGAATGATTGGTTATTATTGCACCGTATTTGAGATATTAACTTCAATACGGCCTTCACAGGTTGTGCGCGTTGGTGAGATGCATCATGCGTTGGAGCTATTAAAAAAAACCCAATAAAAACTTAAGCCAAGATGAAGAGCTTTTTATTTAAAACGACCGAGTTTTGCCCTACGGTTCAGGCAGAATCAGGGTTTTTCCGGGGGCGATAAAGCGGGCCTTCATCGTTTCTTTACAAAAAACTTGTGTAAAAGACCCAAGAAAAAGCGCGGTCTGTGGCTCATTTCTTTAACAAAGAAGAAAAATCCTGTTAAAGCTTCATGAACATCTTGCGTTTCAGGCAAAGGCGTGGTTCAAAGATGTTCTCCGGCACTTCTTTCTACATCAGCTAAAATCATCGCGCCTTTCGGCGTAATCCGCGATGTATGGAATTAAATCTCTCGCCAGAGAATGTGCGTTT
>RGZA01000119.1 GCA_010031785.1 Alphaproteobacteria bacterium | reverse complement strand
CTTGATCTTCGGTCAGCGCCATCAGCAAATGTTCGAGCGTAGCAAATTCATGATGATGCTGATTGGCAAGGCCAATGGCGCGATGCAAGGTTTGTTCAAGGCGCGGTGATAACATTCCCATATCTATTCCTTCTCCATGATGCACTGTAAAGGATACTGATTACGTTTTGCGTAATCCATCACCAGCATGACTTTGGTTTCGGCTATTTCAAAGGTGAACACACCACATAATCCCACACCTCGGCGGTGAACATGCAGCATGATTCGCGTGGCTTCTTCCTGCGTCTTGTTGAAAAATTGCTCCAGCACCTGCACCACAAATTCCATGGGCGTGTAATCATCATTGAGCAGCAACACCTTATAAAGCGCAGGCTTCTTGGTTTTGGGCTTTGCCTTGACGGCAATACCGGTTTGAAAGCCGCCCCCCTCATCATCTGAGTTGGCGCCCTCATCTTCGTCATTCGCAGTAATAGGAATTATGATCATGCTTCTACTGATATAGGTAATTTCTAAAGGAAATCTAACCATATCCTTTTTTAATACGAAACCCAATAAACAACCCCACTTCTATAAAAACATCACATAGACGTCATGCCCGCGAAGGCGGGCATGACTGACCTGTTTGAGTGTAATAAATAAAAAAGCCCCGATATTGCTATCGGGGCTTATAAGGATATTAAGCTGTAATTAGAAATTATGCTGCGTTCTTGGTACGGTTGCTTACTTTTTCAACAACTTCGCTCACGCGTGCGCTGATTGGCTCAGCAGCCTGGCTGCTACAACGCACTGCAATTTCGGAAATCTTCGTTCCATCCGCCATCAGCGTATCAAAAGTTGATTTCACATATTCGGTTTGCAGTTCCATCAGGTCACGAAGGCTTTTTACGCCCATCATGGCTTTACCGGTGCTTGCTGCATTTTGCAGCGATTGCTGAATGGAATTAAAGAGGGTTTCGTGAACATCCTTAATGCCTTCTGCAACAACGGTTACAGCTTGCACGGCAGCATCCACATTATTGCGGCTGAAAGATGCCGCGTCTTGAAGATGCGAAGAAATCTGTTGGTTGGCTTTTTCAATATGTTCTGCTGCGTTTTGCATTTTATTCTCCATCCTTTTGTTTATGGGCGTTCTTAGGGTCGTCACTGTTTTATTGGCCACATTCTGCTTTACCTTATCAAGGGTCGCGGCATGAGTTGTCGGCATTACGGATCTGATCGTTTTTTTGGATTTCTTTGACATGGACAAACTCTCAATAAAAACGGATAAATCACGAAAAAGCGCCTAAAAATAAGGTGAAAACCCCGTTTTTTTGCACTGCACCATTTCTAGCCTTGAAGGGTATAATTTGTCAATATGAATATACAACCAGAATCCTACCCACCCGCAAAGGTTTAAATAAAATTAACCATATTTAATGCATAATTAGCCGGTAAGGCCCAAAGAAATACCCGGCAACAAATCATTTGCAACTCCAATGATTTGCTACCTATTTTATCCCTACCTGTTTATCAGGGCCTGCTTACTCACCAAATCTTGCAAAGATTGATAATGAGCCAGTTCAAACACCACCTCATCGCCTGCCTTTTGGGATTCAGCGTATTTTTTGCGCAGAATCTGCATGCCGCCCCCACCGCCAGCCTGATCGCAGAAGCCGATACGGGCCGCATTTTATCGGGCGATAATATCTATAGCTTACGCCACCCCGCCTCGCTGACCAAGATCATGACGCTTTATATGGTCTTCGCCGCACTCGATCAGGGTCGTTTGAGCCTGAACGATGCGCTTCCTGTTTCTGAATATGCAAGCACGATGTCGCCATCCAAACTGGGCTTGCGTCCTGGCCAGCGCATTCGGGTGCGTGATGCCATCCTTGGTCTTGTAACGCAATCAGCGAATGACGTTGCGGTTGTATTGGCCGAAGGCATCGGTGGCAGCGAATGGCGCTTTGGTGAGATGATGACGCAGCAAGCCAACGCGCTTGGCATGAAGCGCAGTGTCTATCGCAACGCATCGGGCCTGCACGATGATGAGCAGGTGACAACCGCATTTGATCAGGCGATCTTAGCGCGCGCGATGCTCTATCACTTTCCAAAATATTACGGCTATTTCAAAACAAGAGCTTACAAATGGAATGGTGTTACGCACCAAAATCACAATCATTTAATGGGCCGCTATGAAGGAATGGATGGCATAAAAACTGGCTTCATCCGTCAATCCGGTTTTAATCTTGTTGCCTCGGCCCGCCGCTATGGCAAGCGTTTGATCGGCGTGGTGTTTGGTGGCGTTACCGCTAAATCGCGAGATAACCGCATGGCACAATTACTGGATAATGGTTTTAACCGCGTAGTCGCCGAAGGCGGCGCAACCAAAAGCTATGCGCAAATTCCGGTCATTAAAAATGATGTCGATGCTGCGGATGTAAGCGATATTGCAACACCTGTTTCCATGCCTGTTGCGCAGGGTGTTATTGCGCAGGGCGATGATGAAAATAACGCCGATGAACCAACCGATGGCGCAGCTGCTGCGCCAAGCGCATCAACCCTGATCAAGCAAACCCAAGCTGTCATTTTAAAAAAGACATGGACCATTCAAGTCGGCGTTTACAATAGCCGCAAGAAAGGCCTTGCTGCATTAACTGCTGCCAAAAGCCGCGCGCCTTCTTATTTGAAAAAAGCGCAATCCGCGATTGTTCCAGCTAAATCGGGGCGCAAAACCATGTACCGCGCACGCTTAACGGGCCTTACGGAAGCAGCCGCACGCTCTGCCTGCGCTAGCCTTGGCAAAAGCTGCACCACTCTGCCCCCGCAGGGATAACTTCCAATAGTAGACTAATTTAAGAATTTAGTTGCCGAAAAGAGCGGTAAAATTCCCCGCCCTTTGCGGGCGGGGTTAGGGGTGGGGTACATAAATGCGAAGATGACCCCTCACCAAGAAATTGTAACGCTCGGCTAAAGCCTCACTAACAATTTCTATCTTCTCCCGCAAGGGGAGAGGAATTCTTTCTTACAATACTTATTTTCAACCTGAACCACTACAATAATTAATTCTCTTTCATCTCTAACTGCACAGCATCCATGATCTTCAAAAACATTCAAGCCCTGCGCGCATTCGCAGCCAATAGCGTCTTGCTAACACACATTGTTTCCGTTGAACAAAAATACGGTCACGGCATTTCTGTTCTTGATCCAAGCTTTCATCTTGGCGCAATGAGTGTTGATCTATTTTTTGTAATCTCTGGCTTTATCATGGCATCGCTTGCCAACGCAACGCGGTGGGATAAATTCCTGATCGATCGCGCAACGCGCATCTATCCGCTCTATTGGTTTTATACAACCATTGTCCTGCTCATCACACTCATCGCGCCAGGCCTTGCCAACAATTCGTTCGAACATGCGCCATCATTGTGGCGCTCCTATCTGCTCATTCCGGATACGGTCATGCCATTACTGGCTGTCGGCTGGACACTTATTCACGAAATCTACTTCTATCTGGTGTTTGCATTTATTTTATTTTCCATGCGCTTCATCACGCTGCCTGTTATTGCATGGGCAGTATTGTGGGGTGCTGCAATTATTGCGGTTAATCTAAGCGGGCTTAATGATCAGACTGGCCCCATTGTTACGCTCGTCACTCATCCGCTCACGCTTGAATTCATATTGGGTATTGCTGTTGGAACGCTAATCCATCAATCAAATAAGACGCAACTTCTCTGGACCATCTGCGCCATTGCAATAGTTGTACTCACGCTTTGCTGTTCTGATATCACCTTCATCAACATCGATGAAAAAAATTTACAGCATATTGCGCTGTTTGGAATTCCATGCGCCTTATTGGTTTACGCAGCACTACAAATTGAACTTAAAAATATTCTTGTTGCACCAGCATGGCTGGTGCAATTGGGCAATGCTTCCTTTTCTATTTATTTAATGCATGTGCTGGTGATTTCTGCGCTCGGACATATTTTTGTAAAGTTACCGTTTCATACGCCGCCGTTTGAAATCGCTTTTGTTGTATTGTGCATTGCTGCACCCTATATCGCAGGATTAGTCAGCTACCGCTTGATCGAGCAGCCGATGCAACGCGCACTTCGCCACAAAGTCCGATCATCCTGAAAATCATACAAATTCAATCTAGTATCTATAAACCCGGCCATTTATTGAATAAATATGTTAACTTTTTTTCTCTTCATTAGTTTCATATTTTTCTTATAGGCTAAACCCATCATTTTTTAACCCGATTACCCACTCTATGAAGCCGCATTAATCATTATCCATCTGGCGTCCCGGGCTTGCCCCGGGATGCCGTTGGGTTCTGATCAATTTGATCAATTCATAGAAATCATAAAAACAAAATTTCAGTTTGCAAAACGCCTCTTGGCGTCCCCGCGAAAGCGGGGAACCAGTTTTCAAAAATGGCATAGATCCCGGGTCAAGCCCGGGATGCCTGCGGCATTTTTATTGCATGAAACCTGTCAAATTTTTTCTTGGTTTTACAAAGTTTCAACCTGCGGTTGTGTTTCACGTGAAACATTTTTGATAAGCGATTGTTTCACAAAATCATTTTGTGAAATGCCCATTCTGGCCACACAACAAAAATTCCTTATTACCTTCTGCGCCGGTAATCGGGCTTTCAATCACGCCCAAAACATTCCATTTCATTTCATCGCGCAACCAGTGTTGAATATCGGTGCACACCTCTTCATGCAGCGCGCTATCGCGCACAATGCCGCCCTTACCCACTCTGTCTTTGCCAACTTCAAATTGCGGCTTGATCAGCGCAATCAGCATGGCGCCGGGCTTTGCAAGGCCAAGTGCAGCAGGCAACACCGTTTTCAAGCTGATAAAACTTGCATCGCATACAACCATATCAATGACGTCCGGAATCTGCGTGCGATCCAGCGTGCGCGCATTGGTTTTTTCCATCACCACAACGGCTGAATGTTCACGCAAGCTATACGCCAGTTGATTGTGCCCAACATCCACCGCATAGACTTTACGTGCACCACTGCGCAGCAGCACATCGGTAAAGCCGCCCGTTGATGCGCCAACATCAAGGCATATCCATCCGCCTGGATTAATATTGAAATGCTGCAAGCCTGCGGCAAGCTTCACACCGCCGCGCGAGACGTAGGGGTGATCCTTGCCTTTGAGTTCAATCGCAGCGTCATCATCAAACAGCACGCTCGCCTTATCAAAGGATCGATACAAACGTTGCCTTGCCTGCCTTTTCATCGCGCTGCACCGGTTTACCCGTTGTCGCTTCGGTGCCTTCTGCATCAAGCAGATCATCGATAATCTGGAACGCTAGGCCCAGATCATGCGCATAAGCGCGCAAGGCGTGGCGCTGCGGGGGTGAGGCTTTGCCAAGGATCGCGCCCATTTCGCAGGACACCGCAATCAGCTCACCTGTCTTCATGCGTTGCAGACGTGTGATAGCGCCAATATCCAGCGCGGTTGTTTCAGCAATCAGATCAAGCATCTGCCCGCCAACCATACCGTTCGACCCAGATGCTTTTGCAAGCGCGGTTACAAGTGCACAACGCACATTCGGATCTTCATGCGTTTCAGGATTGGATAAAATTTCAAATGCGTATGTAAGCAACGCATCGCCCGCTAAAATCGCGGTCGCATCATCGAACTTTTTATGCACGGTTGGATAGCCACGACGCAGATCGGAATTATCCATCGCTGGCAAATCATCATGAATGAGCGAGTAGCAATGCACGAACTCCACCGCCGATGCCGCGCGCAAGGCAGAGCGGTCATTCACACCAAACAGATAGGCAGAAC
>RGZA01000118.1 GCA_010031785.1 Alphaproteobacteria bacterium | reverse complement strand
ACTTCAAGGGTGTCACGCCGCGCCTGTTACCGATGCTGGTTTCCGCAATGCGCCTGCATGACGAAGCCTTAACCAAAATCATTATTGATATGGCCGGGCGCGTTGGCATGACCGCCTTTCTCAATCAGCAAAAAGCAATTCTGGGGCGTATTGATAGCCGCCCGTTTTTATCGCTGATTACTGCGCCCACAACCATCATCTGCGGATCAGAAGATGCGCTCACCCCGCCAGAGCATGCGCATGAAATGGTGAGCTTTATCAAAGGCGCCGATGTCCATATTATCGAAGGCGCAGGCCATCTCACGCCGCTTGAGCAGCCCGATGCGGTCAATAAACTTTTGAAGAAGTGGCTCGCTATTCCTTAAACGGAAACGGCTTTTGATCGGAGGCATACGTTGTGTAGGCCACAAGATCACGTGCATATTCAGAAAGCTTGAGATTGAAATCCAAAAGGCTTGCCAACGGCTTGCCAGTCAGGATGCGCGTTACGAACTGGATGATCGCCACAATTCCTGTAATGAAATACACCACATAGAAAATTGTCATGAACAGGATGATGAAAAACAGGCGCACCCAGGTGGATGTATCCTTGACCTGGCTTTTGATCTGATCTTCAAGTGGATTTGGATTTTCATATTCTGACATAGTAATACCTTCTGGGCAGGCCCATTAGAAGTGTGACTTTAAGAACGATTTCTAGCAAAAAAATGCCTAATTCAAAACATCATTTTGTAAAAATGGCCAAAATAGTTTTAAATAAGAACCAATTGATCTGTATTCTTGGCTCTATTCCTAATGAACCCGTTATAAACTCTGATGACTGACACCCTGATCATCGCTCTTGCCCAACTGAACCTGACGATGGGTAGCATTGACGACAATGTTGAAAAAATTAAAGCGGCGCACCAGAACGCGGCAAAGCAGGGTGCGGAGCTCGTCGTAACGTCGGAACTATCCATCAGCGCCTATCCACCCGAAGATTTGACGCTGCGCCCGGCCTATGTTCAGGCCTGCATGAAGGCGGTGGAGCAGCTTGCAGTGATCACCAAAGATTCAGCAGCCCTGATCATTGGCTTGCCCTGGCAACATGAAACGAGCGCGAAGCCGTACAACGCCGCTGCACTGCTCAGGAATGGAGCGATCGAACAGGTCTGGTATAAATATGATCTGCCCAATTATGGTGTGTTTGATGATAAGCGCGTCTTCACTGCCGGCGGTAAGGATGAGGGCGAACCATTCCTGATGGGTGGTGCACGCATTGGCGTCGTCATTTGCGAAGATATGTGGAGCAAGGATAAGGCGAATTCCTTAAAGCGTCGCGGCGCACAAATTCTTATTTCAATTAATGCCAGCCCGTTTGAAACCGATAAAAGCAGCATGCGTCGTGCGATCATGACCGCGCGCATTAAAGAAACGGGTGTTCCTGTGATCTATCTCAACCAGTTGGGCGGACAGGATGAGATGGTGTTCGATGGTGGTTCCTTTGTGCTTGATGCACAAGCAACCGAGCGCGTAAACCTTGGTGAATATCAGGAAAAACTACAGCTCACTTATTGGTATAAACAAGGTGAGCAATGGGTGCCCCAGCAGGAAGAACTGCCCAAACCTTTAAGCGAGGAAGAGCGAATTTATTCTGCGCTTGTTCTTGCGTTGCGCGACTATGTTACAAAAAACGGTTTTCCCGGTGTGTTGATTGGTATGTCTGGCGGAATTGATAGCGCGTTTGTTGCTGCGCTTGCCGTCGATGCGCTTGGCAAAGACAAAGTCATCAATGTCATGATGCCATCGCCCTATACTTCCAAAGACAGTCTTGAGGATGCGCAAAAAGCCAGCACGATGCTTGGCTGCGCTCATAAAACCATCTCGATCGAAGATGGGATGAAAGCTTTGGGGGCGGCAGTAAAACCGCATAGCAAAGGCTTTAATACCGATATCGCTGACCAAAATATTCAATCGCGCTTGCGCGGGCTTATTCTGATGACACTCTCTAATACTTATGGGCACATGGTGCTTGCAACGGGAAATAAATCGGAAATGGCAACGGGCTATGCCACGCTTTATGGTGATATGTGTGGTGGCTTTGCGCTGATCAAGGATATCTACAAAACGCTCGTGTTCCGCTTATGCAAATGGCGCAATGTGAACAAGCCTGCAATTGGTTTGGGACCACTTGGGTTTGTGATGCCTGACCGCATTATCACGCGCCCGCCAAGCGCGGAACTAAAACCGGGGCAAGTGGATCAGGATACCTTGCCGCCCTATGCGCAGCTTGATGATATACTGCAATGCCTGATTGAACGCGAGATGAGCGTGCCTGATATTGTTGGGCGCGGGCACGATGAAGCAACCGTGACCAAGGTTTTACGCATGCTGAAATTTTCGGAATATAAACGCCGCCAGGCACCACCCGGCGTTAAAATCACAGCGCATTCGTTCGGGCGCGAACGGCGCTATCCGATTACGAATAAATTTGTAGGATAATTTAGAGTGTCCAGTGACAGTTACTTTTTTATTGAAAAAGTAACTGTCACTGGGTTTACAAAATGATGGAAATTATTTGGAATGACTCTATCGCTGTGAAGCGCGGTCGTAGCTTTCCTGAATCTGCATACGCATCTTCACACGGAAAGCGATACGGTCCTGAACGGCCTTTGGCAGATCGCCCATTTTCAGGATGTTCTTTTTAAGAAGCGCAGTAATCACGTCTTCCACCGCACGGGACATTTCCGTATCGGTGCGGCGCAATTCGCTGATCGCTTCTGCGATGACTTTAGTCTCAACACCGCGTTGCTGCATAAAACCGAGAACATCCGCATGGTCATGCGGAAGCATGTCGGCACCAGGAATAGGGCGCACGCTAATCTTTGAAATCTTCCCCTCAGGGTCGCGTATCACATAAGGCATATCTATGCTTTCTTTTGTGTCTTTTGGTGCTGTTAAACATCCAACGTACTATAGACCATAATAAGTAAACTATTATGATCCTATAACAAACTTTAAGCGCGAATTCTTAATAACTTGTAAATGATTGGAGAATCAAGGGTTTTTTGCTTTAGAAATTTGAAAACCAGAATATTTTCTTGCCTGTGCATAGGGCGAATGCCATAGCTTATAGCGTTAATTATGTTTGTACTGTTTTGATTCTGTTTTCCTGTCCTTAAGAATGTAAGAGGAACCCCCATGTCCATTCGCCTGCTTACCCGCATTTTTACCGCGGTTTTCAGTCTCATCGTATTGGCAGGCCTCAGCGCATGTGGCACAGGCCAGCGCAATATCACCCTTGATGCATCGCCAACCGAAGTTGCAAAGATCAAAAGCATCGCCATCGCCAGCGTAACCGCGCGCCCAAGTGAAACGCATGAGATGCTCCCACTCGCACAAGGCCATGTGATCCGCGCGCTCACCAAATTTGAAAATGAATTATTTGAATATTTGCTGTTGCGCGGCTTTAACGTCGTAAACCCCGCCGTTAGCCGTGTTGCCTACACACGCGAAACCGATTACGAGGATTTATATATTGCAAACTCCCCGGAAATCCTCACCAACCTGCAAAGCGGTGCGGAGTTTAAGTTCCTTGCAAATAACATGAAGAAGCTTGCACATGTTCATACGCAGAAGCCTGCGGGCACCTTTACCTCGGCGGATCACCAGCCATCGCAATATAATCTGATGCCAAGCATTAACCGTACACCAACGGTCAATCAGGATCAGCAGGATATTGTAAGCAGCTCCAATACACGCGTATTCCCGCAGTTGGAGTTTGGCACTAACCTTTCAACACCAACCATGAGCATTCTGGGCGGTGCGGATGATAATCGCTGGGCTAACCAGCCGATGCGTCGCGCGATCGGTGAAATCACCCACCGCATGGGCGCCGATGCGTTCTTGCTGGTTGATGCTCATCTTCGTTTATCACCGCGTGAAGAAGGCGCACTTGTTGCAGGCATCATGGGTGGTGGAACACGCACCGTAATTTGTGAAGGTACCGCCATGCTGGTGCGCAATGATGGTGCGATCCTTTCGGTGGAAAGCTTCCATGCTGAATCCAATGATCGTTTGAGTGGTGGTGAAAACGTGGCAACCCGTCCACGCACCTTCTCCGGCCTTGCGCGCTTTGAAGGCAACTGGGGCAATATCAATGATCTAACCATGCAATCCGTGCGTAATGCCGCTGACATGATTGCCGGTATCTATCAGGGCTATGTACAAAAATACAGCGATAGAGATTAATAATGGGACTTAGTTTCTGGCATTTGCTGATTGTTCTTGCGGTTATCCTTATCGTATTCGGGGCGGGCAAGCTGCCCAACGTTATGGGTGATTTGGGCCGTGGCATCCGCAGCTTCAAGGAAGGTCTTGAAGGCAAGGAAGACGAGACCAAAAAACTTCCCGACGATAAAAAATAATTATTTCCGGATTAACGCATCATGTTTGGGCTTGCTTGGCCAGAATTGCTTCTTATTGGTGCGGTTGCTGTGATTGCGATTGGCCCTAAGGATATCCCGCCGCTCATGCGTCAGGCGGGCGCATGGTCACGCAAAGCGCGGCTGATGATGCATGATTTCCAGAAGCACTTTGATTCTATGGGGGATGATTTACCGAACCAGGTCGATATCACCAGCATGCAGCGCGAAGCCGATGAACTGCAGAAAAAAGCCTTTGAAAAATATGGCGTGGATATCACCACGGTTGATCCGCATGCCGATCATGATGAGGATGAGCAGCATATTGCCGCAGCTCTAAAATCCGCTGATGAAAAAAAGCTGCCACCATCATGAAGGAAGCCGCGCCACTCCTTACGCACCTGATTGAATTGCGCAACCGTCTTGTATGGTGTGTGGGCGTGTTGTTTGTTGCTATCATTGCCTGCTATTTTGTATCCAAGGATATTTATAGTCTGCTCGTGGAACCGCTTGCGAAAGCGATGGAAGCGCAAAGTGCTACTGTCCCGCGCCGCCTGATTTATACGGATCTTACCGAAGCGTTTTTTACCTATATGGGTGTTGCGGTATGGTCTGGCTTTTTTATTACCGCGCCCTTTATCCTTATCCAGATATGGCGCTTTATGGCGCCTGGCCTTTATGCCAATGAGAAAAATATCATCCGGCCTTATTTGTTTTTAACGCCGCTTTTGTTTTATGCCGGTGCGGCGGCTGCTTATTATCTGGTGTTTCCTGCCGCATGGCATTTCTTCCTAAGCTTTGAAACAGGCGGTGGTGCGGCAGGCCTGCCCATTCAGCTTGAAGCGCGGGTGGGGGATTACCTTAATCTTTCCATGTCGATGATGCTGGCCTTTGGTTTTGCCTTTGAGCTGCCGCTAGCGCTGATTTTACTTGTGCATCTTGGCATTGTGGGCGCTGCGCAGCTTAGGCAGTTTCGCCGTTATGCGGTGGTCATTAATTTCGTTTTAGCGGCGGTTATTACTCCCCCCGATGTGATTAGCCAGTTGGCCCTCGCCATTCCGCTTTGCCTTCTTTATGAAGTTGCTATTATGATCGCCACCATGATTGACAAGAAAAAAGCGCACCTGAGCCGTGAGGTAGAAAAGGTATAAAATGCACGATATTAAATTGATCCGCGATAATCCTAAATGGCTCGATAATGGTTTGGAGCGCCGCAACCTTGCGCATCAATCGGCCGACATTGTAAAGCTCGATGCCGAACGCCGCGCCTTGCAAACACAGCTTCAGGAAATCCTGCAAAAACGCAATGATCTTTCCAAACAGATTGGGGAGTTAAAGCGCAGTGGTGGTGATGCAACAGCCATTACCGAGGAAGTTGCAAAACTCAAAGCCCTTGTCCCGGAACTGGAAGCAAAA
>RGZA01000117.1 GCA_010031785.1 Alphaproteobacteria bacterium | reverse complement strand
AAAAGATCATGAACAGGTTCTAAGATATTAAAATGGGCGCTCATAGGGGAATAAGCAAAAAGCTTCGCAGAGCAGCGAGCAAACAAACGCGTGCTGAATCGCGCCCCATGCCGCCCCGCAAACAAGTAAAAAAATATTCATTTGCCCATTTGGATAATATTTTATTTTCCTCCCCTGCGGCACACGAGGTAGGCCTTCAACATAACGAAGTAATAGCCTGTTGGAATGAAACAGCCCGTGAACTTGGTGTGTTAAAGGTGATTATTGCTGAAGCAATCGTCCCACCCTACCAAGATCAAAAAAGATCATCGATCCCATCAAAGCCAGTACATGACGCAACGCTGGAAAAATTCAGGCTTGAATATCGCAACAATTTTGATCCAAGACCACCCGCATAGTATGAACTACAACCCCGGCGGTGGGACGAGATTAAACACGCCATCCTTATCAATAGCGCATGCCTTACGTACATCGCTGCTTTCCGATTGCATCGTGCGCACCGGTGAAAGGCTTTGCGGATCGGCATAGGTAAAATTGCTCGTCGCCCACATCACGTTCGTCGCATGCCCATCTGCATGCGCATAGGATAACGTCAAGCCCGCAGGGGATGGAAACTGTTCCGCTGGCCACACCACCTGCAATGCCAGTTCTTTTACGCTTCCATCTTTTATAAGAGGCCGCCGTTCAACTTCCGGTAATTTGGTATTGGGGCCATAGCCATAACCGGCAAATACTTTTAAATCAGCCAGACGAATGACAAACTGGCGCAAAGCTTTGCGCGATGGCTCATTTTTATCACCGAGCAATTTTTGCTCCAGCCACCAGATTTCAATGCGATCATCCTTAACCCAATCACTATCGGTTACTTTAAAAACACGGTTCGGGTCACGCACATCAATCCATACCTTATCATCATTGATGCGCAGAAATTTCACCTCTACATCTGCGCCATCATCCTGCCCATAAATCACATAACCCTGATGCGGCCCCGCGCGCGAAGTCAGCGTTGTTGCGCAACTGCCCAATGTTTTGATATCGCTGGGCCTGATGCCAAGGAATGAAAAAATCTGTTTTACATCAATCGCTTTATATTTTGTTTTCGCAGCATTGATGGTGCTCTGGTTACAATCAACTGTATTATCTTCCTGCGCGGGTGATGTACCGCTCGTAAACGCGCCCGTTTCATAATTCATCAGGCGAATATGCCCACCCGGTGCAGCCACGTTATAATCACATAGCAATATGCTCGATGCCTCAAGACCCGGCAAGGCATAGCTTCTTGCCCACACCCAGCGATCATTGCCACCGCCCGCCTGACGATAGGTGATGCGTTGATTGTCAAAGGTGAACTGATCATCACCCACCTTTGCAACGCCATAACCATTATTGCACAGATCAAACAGTTTTTTATGTTCCTGCAATAATCCGCCCGTCGTGGTTAGCCAGATTTCCTGTGCAACATCATCCAACGCTTCACCATAGCGCGCATCCTTGGGACGATAGCATTTTTCCCACGCATTGGCTGCTGTGTGCGGCAACACGATTTCACTAATGATAAAGTGTTTTGTATCCACGCTTCCTGCATCCGCAGACCACAGATGCTTGCACCCCGCCCGGCCCTTGCATAAATCATTGACATTGATTTTGGCAAGCGCTTCGCTTTTTGGCGCAGCTGGTACGGGTGTTTGCGCAATAGCTGGCATGGCGATAAGAGCCAATAATGCAATCCACTTTTTCATCTACTAACTCTTTTGAATTTGGTTCTGCGTATCGCCTTTGGGGCGCAACACATTATGAAGGCCTGCGATCAGATCTTCAGCAATCAGGCATGGACCATATTCTGATGCCACCGCGCTATGCAGCCATGTACCAATACAGCCTGCCGGATAAACATCAACGCCTTGCGCCATCAGCCCTGCAATAAAGCCAGCTAGCACATCACCCGCACCCGCTGTTGCAAGTGTTGCGGGTGCATTGGTATTAATCACCGCAAGCCCTTCGGGTGATGCAATAATGGTATCGGCGCCTTTCAGTACAACCGGGCAACCAAGGAAGGCAGCCGCCGCTTTCGCGCGGCTAATTTTATCAAGACGCGGATCAATCACGCGATCGAACAGGCGACTGAACTCCCCTTCATGCGGTGTAATAATGCAACGTGGATGAAGAATACGTTTCAAACTTTCCGCATCGCCCGCAAAAACATTCAGCGCATCGGCATCAAGCACACATTTTTTACCAGAAGCCAGCGCAAGCTGAACCGCGCTACGCGTGATCGGGGTTTCACCGCTGCCCGGCCCAAGCACCACGACATTAATGCGCCGATCATCGAGAATTTTCTGGAAGCTGTGCGTAAAGCCATCCTCCTCTTCCACCGCCTTGACCATGATGCTGGTCATCGAGGCTGCATAGATAAAATAAGCTGATTGCGGCGCAGCGATACTGACCAACCCTGTGCCAATGCGCTGCGCTGCCTGCGCGGCAAGCCGTGCAGCGCCCGTCATCTCAGAACCACCAAGCACCAGCACATGACCGCGATCAAATTTATTCTGGTTCAATTGTGGCTGCGGATAATAGCCAATCCACAAATCGGGATGGTTTTCGCAAATCTGCAAGGTGATGTTTTGCAGGGTCTGTTCGGGGATACCGATATCGACCAATAAAATTTCACCGCACAACATGCGCCCTGGCATCAGCACATGCGCAATTTTTTTACGGAAAAAACAAATCGTGAGATCGGCAACTGCCGATTGACCAAACACCTGCCCGGTATCGGCATTGAGACCGCTTGGAATATCCACCGATACAATCGGCAGGCGCGAGCGATTGATAATCTGCAATAGTGCTGCCGCCTCACCTACAATCGGGCGGCGCAAGCCAATGCCATAAAACGCATCAATAATAAGCTGCGCACCCTTTTGCAGCGCGTTTTCCAACACCGCAATACTTGCAGTAATCACAGCACCGCGCCAGCGTGATGCCGCAACTTTTGCTTCCGGCGTAAGCTCTTCCAGCTTGCCATATAATAAAATGCGCACCGGCCAGCCCTTGGCCGCCAGATGCCGCGCAGCGACAAAGCCATCACCGCCATTATTACCAGGGCCACATAAAATAACCGTCGGGCGCTTGGAATAACGCGCCATCACTTGCTCAGCAACCGCTAGGCCCGCACGCTCCATCAGTACGATCAACGGTGTGCCCGCCTGCACTGCAATTTGTTCTGCCATGCGCATTTGCTGCGCGGATAAAACGGAGAATACACTGGGCGGAATACTCGGCAATGTATCCACGGGCGGAAGTGAATTTTCTTGTACATCCATTACGGCAGCTTGAGCAGCAGCTTGATGAGGCGGTGGCGTTTGATCAGACATGCCAGAACACTAGACGGTTTAAACTGCACGCTCAACAAAAAGGCGCAGCACAATAAACGGCTTGGCGTTAGCGAGAATGCAGTATGGGAATGTGATTATTTTGATTGAGATCTGCTCTGGAACAGAATCATTTCATTTATAAAATGACAGCAGGAAGAATGGGGCGATCGACGGGACTTGAACCCGCGACAACTCGGACCACAACCGAGGGCTCTACCAGCTGAGCTACGACCGCCATATTCTTGAAAACCCCTCCCCCAATTAACCCAGAGGTTTCTTAAGGAAGGGCGTGAACATTATTGCCATAAGCATTGAAAATCAACAAAAACGTTTTCTTGTGCTTAACGCCGGAAAGTGCCATAAAAATAGTCCATCAAGCTGTGTCTGGCCTTACGGCTCTGGTTATTTGCTTTTTGGGATCCCCTCAAAATCCAATCTTCGGTAAAAAGTTAAGTCTGGTAACTATCGGTTTTTCTCAACCTACATATACAACTCAAGGGAGTATTTATGTCAAAAAACTACGATAAAGCGGTTTCATTAGCCAAAGAACGCGATGCGAAATACGTGAATTTCCGCTTCACCGATACACGCGCAAAAGTGCAACAGGTTACCCAGCACATCTCCACAGTTGATAGCGCGATGTGGGAAAAAGGCCTGCAGTTTGATGGCTCATCCATCGCTGGCTGGAAAGTAATCAATGAATCTGACATGACCTTGCTGCCTGATCCTGAAACCGCTGTGATGGATCCGTTTACGGCGCAACCAACGGTCAACGTATTTTGTGACGTGCTTGATCCTGATAGCGGCAAAGCTTATTCACGCGATCCACGCTCGGTTGCAAAACGCGCTGAAGCGTTTGTAAAGACATCCGGCATTGGCGATACCGTATTTTTTGGTCCAGAAGCTGAATTCTTCATTTTCGATGATGTGCGCTTTGGCACCGATATGAACAATGGTTATTACCATCTTGATAGCAGCGAAAGCCCAGCAAATACTGGTAAAGCTTACCCTGAAGGTAACCTTGGCCACCGCCCACCTATTAAAGGCGGCTATTTCCCTGTTCCGCCGATTGATAGCGCTGTTGATATCCGCTCGGAAATGGTCAGCACCATGGCAGATATGGGTGTTGAAGTTGAAAAGCATCACCATGAAGTTGCGCCCGCGCAGCACGAACTTGGCATCAAGTTCTCAACGCTGACCAAGTGCGCTGACAACATGCAGATCTATAAGTATGTTGTGCACAATGTTGCGCAAGCATACGGCAAAACCGCCACCTTCATGCCAAAGCCTGTGTTTGGCGATAACGGCTCGGGTATGCATTGTCACCAATCGATCTGGAAAGATGGCAAGCCGATGTTTGCCGGTGACCAATATGCTGGCTTGTCTGAAATGGCGCTCTATTACATTGGTGGCGTGATCAAGCATGCCAAAGCAGTAAACGCATTCACCAACCCAACCACCAACAGCTATAAGCGTTTGGTGCCAGGTTATGAAGCGCCTGTGTTGCTTGCCTACTCCTCACGCAATCGTTCGGCATCATGCCGCATTCCTTATGTGGACGGACCAAAGGCAAAGCGTATTGAAGTACGCTTCCCTGATCCTTCTGCAAATCCTTACCTTGCATTCACAGCGTTGCTGATGGCTGGTCTTGACGGTATCAAGAACAAGATCCACCCCGGCGAAGCGATGGACAAGAACCTTTATGAACTTCCTGAAGCAGAATTGGCCAAGGTTCCAACCGTGTGCGGATCACTTCATCAGGCGCTCGACAGCCTTGAAGCGGATCACAAGTTCCTTCTTGAAGGCGGCGTGTTCACCGAAGACCTTATCAAGGGTTATCTGGAACTGAAGCGCGAAGAAACGAAGCTCTATGACATCACCCCACACCCGCTTGAATTCAAGCTGTACTACTCGGTGTAAGGGTTTACTACTTTACGAAAAACGCCGGGGAGCAATCTCCGGCGTTTTTTTATGTCCGCACCACGGTTGCGTCATCCCGCAAGCCGCGAAGGGCTATCCGGGATCCAGACTCTTTTAAAAGCTGGATCCCGCATAAACGCTCACGCGTTTTGCGGGATGACGTGATGGGCGGTGCTTTGCGTAACCCATTCTTAACCAACGCTGCCTTATGGTTTTAAGCATGCGCGTACTTATCCTGATCATCACTTTATTGGCTCTTCCCCTGCCCGCCTTTGCTGGCATAGCCGAAGCCAAGGATCTTGCCAAAGCGCTGAACTGCACGGTGAAAAATATTGTGCTCGCTGATAAAAGCGCAGGTGAAAATTCAACCACGACTTACAAGGTGGATTGTGATGTGCCTGCATCGGCAAGTGAAGCGGATAAAAAAGCCAATGGCACACTGCTCATCAAATGTGAGTATGCGATGTGCAGCTTGCTGAAAAAAGGCGAGTGATTTTTAGATTAAATGTGCTAGCGCACTGAAAGAAACATCGCGTAATAACTCCCCTCCCATTGGGAGGGGCTGGGGGCG
>RGZA01000116.1 GCA_010031785.1 Alphaproteobacteria bacterium | reverse complement strand
GTTAGGGGTGGGGTTGGTAATAGAAGAGAGTATTTGGATTATAAATGGCGAAACCAAAAGCATCACACCATTACGAGCAATCGCTTATTGGGCTTGCCAATAATTTACGAAAAATGGCTACGCCTGGTGAGAAAAAGCTATGGCAAGAATTTCAAAAGTTGAGATTGAGCATGGGAGTTCGATTTAGGCGACAGCAGCCAATCGGAAAATATATTGCCGATTTTTATTGTGCAAAATATCGCTGCGTTGTGGAGATTGATGGCATCTCCCATGACACAAAAATCGAACAGGATAATGACAGAGATGTGTATATGAAAGGCCTTGGGTTACATATACTCCGCTTTACGCAGGGTGAGGTGTTACAAGATGTTGAAGCGATCATGAATACGATTATTGCTTCTTTGAATGTACCAACCCCACCCCTAACCCCTCCCTCAAGGGGAGGGGAATAAATAGTATGCCTGATTTTATCGAAGTCTGCGAACAGGTTACCATCGTCAATCAAAAGGGCTTGCATGCACGCGCCGCAGCAAAATTCGTGAAATGCGCAGGCGGCTTTGAAGCGGTGATGGAAGTGAGCCATGGCGACATGACTGTTTCCGCTAATTCCATCATGGGTTTGATGATGCTCGCAGCATCCAAAGGTTCGCGTTTGCGAATATGCGCATGCGGCGCCGATGCGGAAGCTGCATTAGCCGCTGTTGCACAACTTATCACCGATCGGTTTGAAGAAGATGAGTGAAGAGCTGATATTAAAAGGCCTGGCAGTTTCTGCAGGGATTGCGATTGGCCCTGTTTTTATTCTTGATTCCGCGCGCTTGCATGTGCCCGAATATACCATCAAGGCCGATGCCGTTGCCGATGAAACCGCGCGCTTTAACGATGCCGTGACAAAATCCCTGCGCCAGATCAAGCGTATTAAATCCAAAGCTGAAACCCTGCCCAGCGATGCTGCAGAAGAAATGAATATTCTTCTTGATGCACATATTGCCATGCTATCTGGCTCACGGCTTATTCGTGGCGTTGAAAAACGCATCGCTGCGGATAAAATTAATGCCGATGCAGCGCTGCAGCGGGAGATTGATCATCTTGCGGAAAGTTTTGCATCGATGGATGATGCCTATCTGGCCTCGCGCATGAAAGATATCCGCGAGGTAGGCCAGCGCCTTCTGCGCAATCTGCAGATCGAACATATCGATTTCACGCTTACCATTCCCAAAGGTAGTATCGTCGTTGCCGAAGACATTACGCCAGCTGACACCGCGCAAATTGATCCTGAGGGGATCGAAGGATTCGTTGCCGAACTTGGCGGCGTTGATGGGCACACCGCCATTATGGCGCGCGCGCTTGATTTGCCATCGGTCCTTGGTGCTGCAGGGCTCAAGCTGCATTGCAAAGATGGCACGATGATCGCAGTTGATGGTGTTGAGGGCGAGATTGTGATCAACCCAAGCGCTAATACGATTGCGCGCTATCGTCGCCAGCAACAAAAATACAAAAAAGAACGCGAGCAGCTCAAAAGCTTAAAACGTCTGCCCGCCATTACTAGCGATGGGGCGGAGGTTGCGCTGTTAGCCAATCTTGAGCTGCCGCGTGAGCTTACCAAGGCATTGGATGCTGGCGCGCAAGGCGTAGGGCTGTTCCGCACCGAATTCATGTTTATGAACCGAAAGACATTACCTGATGAAGAAGAGCAGTTTGTCGCGTTGCGCGGCATGGTCGAAGGGCTGCATGGAAAAGTCATGACCATCCGCACGCTGGATCTGGGCGGTGAAAAATTATCCTCCGCGCTTGGCGATGCAATTGGGGAGAGCACTAATCCGGCCTTGGGCCTGCGCGCTATCCGCCTATGCCTTAAGCAACCTAAAATCTTTGAAACGCAACTCGCAGCAATTTTACGTGCTGCGGTGTTTGGCCCTGTGCGCATTTTATTGCCGATGATTTCCGGGGTTGATCAGGTGCGGCAGGTGCGCGAAAAAGTGCAATTGGTGGCCAAGCGCTTGCAGCGTCGCGGCGAAACTTTGCCTGACCCTTTGCCACCCATCGGCGTGATGATCGAAATTCCTGCCGCCGCTTTGGCAGCAGATGCATTGGCGCAGGTCAGTGATTTCTTTTCCATCGGCAGCAATGATCTTACCCAATATACACTCGCGATTGACCGTAGCGATGAACAGGTGGCGGATTTATATAATCCACTGCATCCAGCAGTGCTGCGTCTTATCCAATTCACCACCGAAGCTGCTTTGCGTGCGCGCATTCCTGTTAGCCTATGTGGTGAAATGGCGGGTAACCCACAGCTCACCTCCTTTTTGATTGGCCTTGGTATTCGCGAACTATCGATGTCCCCGCCGCGCCTTGCCGAAGTAAAGCGCACCATCCGCGGCCTGAGTATTCTTGATTCTACGCGCCATGCCACAACCATCATGGCATGCAGCGATGAAGCCGATATCCGCAAGATAATGTTGGCTTAAACGCCTTGCGCGAATAAAGCTCTGCGAATAATCATTGTGATTAGCTAGGCCCTATGGCAAAGCTTTGCTATCAAACCTTATCTTTCCAGTGAGATGACCCATGCCCGCACCTGCCGTAAATAGCGTAAAGAATGATTATAAAGTAAAAGACATTACCCTTGCCGATTGGGGCCGCAAGGAAATCGCCATTGCGGAAAGCGAAATGCCGGGGCTGATGGCGCTGCGCAGCGAATTCAAGGCCACGCAACCGCTTAAAGGCGCACGCATTGTCGGCTGCCTGCACATGACCATTCAAACCGCTGTGCTGATTGAAACATTAATCGAACTTGGTGCAACCGTGCGCTGGTCATCATGCAATATTTTTTCAACGCAAGATCAGGCTGCTGCCGCGATTGCTGCAAAGAACATTCCTGTCTTTGCATGGAAAGGCATGAGCGAAGAAGAATTCTGGGATTGTATTACCCAAACGCTCAAAGGCCCTAATGGCTGGACACCGAACATGATTTTGGATGATGGCGGTGACGTTACGCAAATCATGCATGAAAAATATCCCGAGATGCTCAAGGATGTAAAAGGCCTGTCCGAAGAAACCACAACCGGCGTGCACCGTCTTTATGAAATGATGAAAGCGGGCAAGCTAAAGGTTCCTGCGATTAATGTGAATGACAGCGTTACCAAATCAAAATTCGATAATCTCTATGGTTGCCGCGAAAGCCTTGTGGATGGCATTAAACGCGCAACCGATGTGATGGTTGCGGGTAAAGTTGCTGTTGTGTGCGGTTATGGCGATGTGGGCAAAGGCTCGGCCGCGTCATTGCGCAGCCAGGGCGCGCGCGTGATGGTAACGGAAATCGACCCGATCAATGCGCTGCAAGCCGCGATGGAAGGCTATCAGGTCACAACGATGGAAGAATCCGCAGCGCTTGGCGATATTTTCGTCACGGCAACGGGCAATGTCGATGTGATTACGCTTGAGCATATGCGCGCTATGAAAGATCGCGCGATTGTGTGCAACATTGGCCACTTCGATAGCGAGATTCAGATAGAAGCCTTGCGCAATTATAAATGGGAAGAAGTCAAACCACAGGTTGATGAAGTAATCTTTCCCGATGGCAAACGTTTGATCGTTCTGGCCAAGGGCCGCCTTGTGAATCTGGGTTGCGCAACGGGCCACCCCAGTTTTGTGATGAGCGCATCCTTTAGTAATCAAGTGCTCGCGCAGATGGAATTGTGGAATAATCACAAAAATTATGAAAACAAGGTCTATGTGCTGCCCAAGCAGTTGGATGAAAAAGTTGCGCGCCTGCATCTTGAAAAGCTGGGCGTGAAGCTGACCAAGCTCACTTCCAAGCAGGCATCGTACCTTGCAATTGATGAAGCAGGCCCTTATAAGCCCGATCATTACCGTTACTAATCCGATTCGAGTTCTCCTAAACAAGTCTTAATCTTTATAGGATTTGGTGGCATCGTTAGCGACCAATGCTAGGAAGATTCTGTGTGGACTAAGTGAAAGAACTGTACAAACGCTACATGCCACTCTTTGCGGTGCTACTACTGATTGTAGTGGCATTTCTTATAGTGCTCTTTCGCAATGGCAGTGCCGGGCAAGCAGCGGTTGGGCTTAGCCATTTTTTCCTTCTCGCTGTTGTCTTGCTCGTTGGCACCGCGACCGTGATTTTTTTCGAGCAAGGACGCAATCTGCGTCGCTCTGCTACAAAGCTGCAGGATGAATCCCAGTTAAAAGATGTGCTGCTATCGGTATCGCCCGATGCCTTTGTAATGCTCGGCGCGCAGGGTCAGGTCTTGCGCGTGCATAACCCGGAAAAACTATTGGGCGTGGAACGCATTGCAACATTGCAGGAAATGCTGAATACGCTGCAACCATCATCGGCAGAAAAACTGCAATTCCTGATCAAGGAGCTTTTGCAAAAAGGCGAAGAATTTCGTTTGCAGATTACAACCCTTGCTACCGCGCGCGCAATTATGGTGCATGGCTCGCGCCGTTCAGTGCCAGGGCAAGCGCAGCCCGTGGCTGTGCTCTGGCTGCGTGATACATCGCGTTTTGTTGAGGAATTGCGCCGTCAAAGCGATAATCTGCAACAGGTGAATAGTCAGCTTAGTGAATTGCGCAACGTGCTGAACCAGCTTCCTTACCCGCTTTGGCTGCGTGAGAAAGATTTCAAACTGCTCTGGGTCAATGATGCCTATGCAAAGGCTGTTAGCGCCACCATTGAAAACGTGATTGCTGAACAGATCGAACTGGTGCCCGCCATTCATCGTGGCAAGAGCAAGAGTTTGGCGCAGGCAGCGCACGAAAAAAATGGTGCAGAATCTGAACAGCGTTTTGTGGTAATCGAAGGGGAGCGGCGCCTGTTGCATCTGGTTGAAAGCTGCATGGGCCAAGACAGATCAATCATTGGGTATGCGATCGATATCACGCGCGAGGCGGAGCTCGATACGGAACTCAAGCGCCATATCAAGGCCCATGAAGATGTACTTGATCAGCTCGGCACGCCGATTGCCATTTATGGCTCCGATACGCGCCTGCAATTCTTCAACCGCTCCTATATCAAGCTGTGGGGCAGTGACGAAGCATTCCTGAAAACCGAGCCGACCTTCAACGAAATTCTGGAAGATTTGCGCCTGCGCCGCCGCGCGCCTGAACAGGCCGATTTCCAAAAATACAAGAAGGAACGCGCGTCACTCTTCACATCGCTCATTGAGCAGCGCGAAGATCTTATGCATCTGCCCGATGGCACAACCTTGCGCATTATGGCGGTACCGCACCCCTTTGGCGGCATCATGTTTGTGCATGAAGATGTGACCGACAAACTTGCCCTTGAATCATCCTATAACACGCTGATCGCGGTGCAGCGCGAAACGCTCGATAACCTTGCAGAAGGTATCGCGGTCTATGGCAGTGATGGGAAACTCAAACTCTATAACCCGGCTTTTGCGCGCATTTGGAAAATGCCCGATGACGCGCTTGCGCCGCATCCACATATCAGCGATGTGCTCGAACTGATGCGCCCTGTTATGGATAGCAGCGTTGATTGGGCGGAGTTCAAGCGCGATACCGTATCTGAAACACTCGATCGCACTACGCGTGCGGGTCGTTATGAATGTGCCAATGAACTGGTAATTGAATATTCCTGCGTCCCCTTGCCCGATGGCGCGGTGCTTATTTCATATCTGGATGTCAGCGATAGCGTGCGCGCAGAAAAAGCCTTGCGTGAAACCAATATTGCGCTCGCTGCTGCTGACAAGCTCAAATCTGAGTTCGTTGCGAACGTGTCCTATCAATTGCGTACACCGCTCAACACCATTATGGGCTTTGCTGAAATTCTTGCGAACCAGTATTTTGGTACGCTCAATGAGCGCCAGCTTGAATATGCACGCACGATGATGGATGCAAGTAAGAAGCTGCTGCACCTTATTAACGACGTGTTGGATCTGGCAACGATTGAAG
>RGZA01000115.1 GCA_010031785.1 Alphaproteobacteria bacterium | reverse complement strand
ACCGCCATGAACATTAACACAATCAACAGCATAACCCCAATTATGCCAAGAACGTCCAGAAACAGCATTTGTCGCCCACCTATCATTGCCAACAGTTGTGACCTTTAATAAACAATCAGCCAAAAAATCTGCATTATTATTGCGAAGAAAATTAACCATCTTGGTTTTTTCATCATCGGTGCGTGATCTGCACCATAATTCAGCTTGCCATTGTGCGCTGCGAGTACCCATGTATGGTTTCATGATGACATTGCGATTGGCGCAATTATCCAACAATTTAACGACTTTATCTCTAAAGTCGTCTTGCAACATAACTAAGTTTTTATCTAAGGCTGTGGCTGGCATAGGCGCACCATATCACGAAGGTTAATGTAATCAGCAATAACAGTGCGTATAATATTACCTCTAGGCATTGCACTAGCCTCTGTTCGGATTTCTGCCATCTCCGCTTTCGTGTACTTTTTGAGCGGTGGGCAGGCTGTTTCACCAATTGTCATCGTCCCGCAACCTGTCATCGAGATTGCTATCAGTAACAGGATTAGCGGCTTTTTTAAGCTGCCTAGACTTGATATCGATAACTTTGTCATCTTGTTGTTTCGCAGCATAAAGTCGTCCAGCAAGAAAACTCGTTACCATCGGAATCCATTTGAAGATACTCGTAAGCATAGACAATAGGCTTGTCCATAAAGCAGGTAACGGCATAACAGTCCACCCTTTCGGCTAAAACATTATTGTCGTTGCAGTTATGCAGCTTCATTATTTGTTCTTTGCGTTGCCGATATTCAGTGCAAGTAAATCAATCAATTGACGAATTTTATAAAGAATCGCATCATCTTTTGGGGTTGGGGTCAACGCCGCAATAGCCGATGCCGCTGCAATAACACCAGTCACAGCAGCCAAAATACCTTGCCAATTTGCTACAATCCATTCCATGTTATGCTCCTATTTAAAAAGTTGTTTAAGTAACGCCACCGCACCCATTAAACCACCGCCGCCAGCTATCCACAAAATAGCTTTATCAACGCCGCTTCTTATATTCATTGCGGCTGTTAATTTTTCGACTGCTGTTGCAAGTCTTTCCAAGGCGTTCGCCATGTGATCTTGACTAGTTTCTAGTTTTGATACTCGCTGCGCCAGCATATAAACTTCGCCCTTTTCGTTCATGTTAGTCACCTACAGAATCTTGATTATATTCATCAATCATTTCAGTTGTGTTTAATGCTCTTGCTGCTGCTGGGGTTATGCCCATGTATTTTGCAATTATTTCGGCTTTTTGTCGCTGATTTATCCCTTTAGTCTGCAATAATCCCAAAAGCTGTTGTGACTTCTTTCCGTCCAAAAGAGTTTCAGCAAGCGCGTCTAAAAACTTTTCGTTGCGCTGTTGACTGAATAACCCATAGGCATAGTCACCAACATTTTGGATTATTTTTCTGGTTGCCCCAATCTTTCCTTGCGCAGCCGCGTCTTGCCCTTGCGCCAATCCAGCCAGCGGTGTCGTTTGACTTCCACCAAGCAATCTTACTGTGTCATCGTTTTGGCGCATCACATCCATCACATTATCAAGTAATTTTAATGATGTTTTGTCACCAGTTGCTTGCAGCGCGGAACGAAGCGCATTTTTAGTTTTATCACGGGCATATAGTGCCTTATAGAGTGATGCGCTTGTGTCATTGCGTATATTGTCTAACGATTGTTGCATAAATCCAGCGATTGCACCTTCCGCTGCTTTGGGGTCTTGCTGCATTAGTGTTCGTATGTTCTTTGCCACGTTTTCAGGTGCATCATCAAAAATCTTTGTAAAAACTTGGTTACCCTCTGCCTCGCCAAAATCCATTACTTTACCTAGACGGCTTTCAATCAGTTGCTGAACCTGCGGCGTTCCTTCCTCGTATATCTCCAACGCTTTCGCATAGTCAGGGCTTGCTTTGACAAGCCTTCCGCGCACACGATTGGCTAACTCGCGCACTAATCCTTGGTCGCGTTTTGTGAAATCTTTAGATACTGGTGTATTATACCCAAGGGCATACATACGTTTTTTAACCTCGTCTAACATAGTAAGACTGTTAGGTGGTGCTTTGCGTATTGACGCTGGCAATATAGGGTCTTTGCGGATATCCCCAATCAATTTTCTAATGTATGGGTTATAGATAATTGGGTCTTTGGCTGGTATAAAAGTTTTTTCCGCAGCCTGATAAAAAGGGCGAGATTCCTCAATTAACTGTTTTTCTATTTGTTGTTTTTGTGCATTTGCCGCATCAACAACATCAGCCGACCTAGCAGCTTGTCCGCGCATTGATGGGTCAATAGTTTCAAGAACACGATTGGTTTGTGTGTCAATCTGCGCTGTTCTGGTTTTTAAAAAATCATCAATCCTTGATTTTGCACCACTGCTGCGTGTTGTCGCAGTCAATTCTTTTGTTAAGGCAGGGTTGTCAAAAACTTCTGGTATTGTTGCGTCTACACCTGATTTTTTAAACACGGCTGATTGATTTTTTGCCATAGCGGTCAAATCGTCAACACTGCGCCCAGACTGCACTAGTTTGTCGGCAACGAAATTTACGGCTTTGTCCTGCAAGGTTTTAGCTTTTGGCATACGATTCAATGCAGAGGCTCCGGCCATTAAACCGCCACCAAGCCCAGCAGTTGTCAGTCCGCCTAACGCTGCACCTTTTGCAAAGTCTGCTGGAACATCCGACAACGCATCAGATTCTTCTGCCGCTGTTTGAGTGCCAATAGCACCAGCTCCAACAAGGGATGCGCGGCCTAATTTACCAAGATTTGTTGCGCCCTTAGCAATGTATCCAGCGGCAGGGGCTGGGGACATCAATGCCGATGCGATGTTCACAAAAGGATATTCTTCTCTTGTTTGTTCGAGATCCTTTTTTTGTGAACCCATGCTGCGGTCAAATCCAGCAGAAAATCCCCGCCCCGCCAGTGCAGAACCTAGCCCAGCACCAAAAGCCCCAACTGGTCTGGATAACCCAAATGTCAAATTGCTGGCTATCATGTCGGATATAGGTGTTTCTGCCGTCATACCCATAAAGCTAGGCGTTTCCGCAGGTTTTGCGGTCAGCCCTCGTCTTTGTGCCTCTGCTAACAATTGCTCACGGGTATATGCCATTATTTTAACCTGTTAATTTCTTTTAACAAATCTTCATCCGACAATTCACTTACAGATTTTTCGTTTCCAAAAACGGGATTGTCTTGCATCATCTGTTTCTGAAACTCACGCCATGATTGATTGAATGGCTTTCCTGTGTCTGGGTCTTTAGCAGCAAATGACTTGTTTTTATCTAGCCATGCCGCTTCAAAATCTGCTTTAGATGACAAAATGTCGATTGCCGCCTGTTTTCTGCGCATGGCCGCAAGATTGGCATCCAAAGTAAAGTCTGGGTTTAAGCTCGTTTCAATAGCAACGGCCAATTCGCGTTCAGTATCAGACCCGCCAATTCCCTTTAGCTGCTCAATACCCATTTGTTTTGATATTTGGTCTAGGCGTTCAAATTTTGCCCTATCTTGTTTCGCGGACTCACTGCCCAGCCTTGCCCAGAAACTATCTAGTTCAGACAACTTGCGCTCACCAAAACCAGTTTGGCCTCCATAACTGTTTAAAATTTCTGTTGCCTCGGCAATTAATGGCAACTGGTCGGCTGCGGATGATGCTGCGTCTTGTGTTTTTGTCAGACGTTTTGCGTCTTGCGTTGCTAGTGCCCTAGTCAACGGCTGGATAGTTCCCTCTTTTTTTGCGGTTTTTTTGCCGACTGCTTCATTTGCAGGTAAGAAAATTTCATTGCCTTGCTCATCTAACACACTAACCAAGTCAGACGCTTTCAAGCGTTTGGCATTCTCTCTTTCAAACGCGGTATTTTCACGCTGCATTTGCAATGTTGCTTGTCTTATCGCGTTTTCGGAATTAAATTGACGCTCTCTAAACGCTTGCTCTTGCATTTGCTGTTCGCGGGCAGCCTGCATCTTTTCTTTATTCATGGCAATATTAAGGAAATCACCTGTTGTGATGCCCTCGGCTAGTTCAGGTGATATGTTATATCCGCTGCCAGCCAATAATTCTGCCATTTTGGCCTGTTTGGCGCGTTCAGCCTGCGTCATTTGGCCTTCAATGTCCTTAACCTTCAAATCCGACAATACGCCAGTAATGTTATTAGTCACGGCTGCAAACGGCGACAATGCCTCTTGGGCGGCCTTCTTTGATTGTTGTGACATTAACATAGCCCGCTCCAATTCGCTTTTGGTGGGTACGTTTTGCGGCATTTGTGGGGCTGTTGCGGGTTGCATTGCCTGTTGCGGCTGATTTTGCGCCTGCAACATGGCTTCTTGCAAGGCATCTGCGCCAAATTGGGGCATCCCTTGTGGCTGTTGCTTAAAAACAACACTGCGCGGATTTTGCCGCTGTCTTTGTTGCATCATTAATGCTTGCATTATGTCTTGCATGGTTAAAACCCTAAAATTCTGCCAGCTAATGTTCCAGTTGGATTAAATGTAGCCAATCCGCCAAGCAACCCAAATGCGCCGCCTATGTTTTGATTTCTGGCTTGTGCGCGATTTTGAGCGTTTGCAAGTTGTGCCTGATATCCCTGATTTATAGAATCCACAATCCCAGCATTCTGATACTGTGCGCCGGGGCCGCGTGGGGCTTGGTTGATGTTCAAGCCCAGCAAGCCAGCAAAGTTTTGAATGCCGACATCCCGTGCCGCGTTGTTTTGGTCAAAATTGCGTAGTTGGTCGCCAATTTGATATTCACGCCGTTGCAAGGCATTGGCAAGCTGTCTTTGTGCCTCTGCGCCGCCGCGTGATAATCCCTCGAATGCAACCTGTTGCCGTGCGGTGTTTTGCTGCTTGGCAAGGTCGGCAAGGGCTGTTGTGCCAGCTTCGTTTGCACCTTCGCCGCCAACCGGAATGCCGCGATTCATCAATTCCAATTGTTTTGATTGGTCTTGACGTTGAAATTCAGGGTTAAGCAATGCCAATGCCTGATTGGTGTAATCCTGCGCCGCGCTGGTTTGGATGCGATTAAACGCATCTTGCGTCATCATCGGGTCAACTTGGCCATAATCAATTTGAAATTGATATGGATTATTAGACAACCCAGCAGCTTGCATCATTAGCGCATCGGCTATGGATTCACCGCCCAAACGTTGACGTTGCGTAAATGGCGATTCCTGCACTTGATATGCGTTCTTTGCGGCGCGTGGATTAAAATTGCCAAATTCATCCGTGCTGCCAAACAGAATATTCCCTTGCGGCCCAAAAGCAGCCATTTGTTGTGCTTCGGCTGTTGCTTGTGGGTCTGGTGCTGCTGGCGCACGGGGCGCTTTTTTGCCCATGTTATCCTCTAATTTATTGTTGCATTTTCGCTGCTGTGATGCAGCTTTTTAAAATATTCATACGATTTATTAAAATAACAATCTTTTGCCAATAGGCCAAACACGATACCGTTTTCTTTGCCGTCAAAGTATTCGCGCAATTCACCTTCACGGTCAAAAGACAGCATGTGCAACATCTTTTGGGTGCGTGTGTTGCTCTCGCGGGTAATTGCTGTGACACGGTGCAAGCCAAGGAATCCGAACGCATAGCCAAATATGTTTTGCAGAACGCCCTTTGCTGCCCATTTTGGATTGCAGCTTGCAATATGCATAACGCAATTGTCCTCTGTAATCTGGCTATAAATGATTATGGCAAGTATGTTGTTATTGCCATCAACGACACCAACAGCGTGTGAATCCGCGCTGCTATATCCTGCGCTGTCAGGCAATAATATCTCCGCTTCTTTGCAAAGCAAATCAGTATCTTGGCTGTTGGTTGGTATAAATAAAGACGGCATTAATTGCTTATTCCATATAAACAAACCGTTCCAGACAATGTTCTGCGATATTTTTACCTAATGGCATTATGCGTACCTATAAACATTTACTACGCCGCGATTGCTAAAATTTCCACTTGATAAACGAAATC
>RGZA01000114.1 GCA_010031785.1 Alphaproteobacteria bacterium | reverse complement strand
GCCGGCGGCACAGTCATCTAGGCCTGCTGAGCCCGCTGGCGTTCGAACAACTTCCAACTGGAAGTTAATAAACGTCTACAAAATCGGAGGAAGACCAAACTCCCTCCACAACCATTTAGTCTTTCTCTCTGACAACTCTCTGATTTATATCTCAAATTATCAAACTTTCGCCGCGAAATGCGCGATAGTTTTTAAAAACTTATGTGCAGAGAATTTGTACTCAGTTTATTTTTTGCGTATATCTCCCCAAATTCTCCAAAGCCATTTTTGAAGGCTGTCGTTTTGAATAGGACACGATAAAAGTCTAGCCGCAGAGCAAACATTGAAAAAGTAATACAAGTCGCGCGCTGCAGATGGGAGGTGGGGAGTTCTGCAGCGCGCGATGTTTTGCAATCTTACAACGCCCTCAGGCTGTTGCATCAACAAGATTGCCGGTTTTGTTGCTATGACCTTTGTCGTTGCCAAACAGAATATCAAAAATGCTCTGGTTATCATTGCGGGAAACACTCTTATAGTTCTGTTGCAGAAGATTGGTGAATTCAAGACCAGCATTGCTATCGGCACTTTCCGAGCTGTCCGCACTGCCTAATTTATCTTTAAGATAACTCATCAGCTTTTCGCCATCTACCGACCCATCCTCATTGGTAATGGATTCTGCAGCATCGCCACCAAAATCCTTGATGAATTTTTCGAGTACTTTGCTGCTTTCATCTTTATTGAGATGATGTGTGTGCTTTTTTTGTTTGGTTGAGGATGATTTTTCTGCTGCATCCATCGCATCCATAATTGCTTTCAACGGGTCAAAATCGCTGGTTTCCTGGGAATCACCAATACTGCCCGTGCCGACCATTTCACTCATATGCTCTTTCATGAAATTGTGGAATTTATCTTTATTGAGCGTGCCATCATCATTGGTGAGTGATTGCGCCGTCTCGCTGCCGAATTTATCGGTAATATCGTTAAGGATTTTATCCTGAATCTCTTTGGGCATATCACCTGAACCAACGCCTTGCGAACCACCAGCACCGCCCATCATCATCGCCATCATGGGATTGAAGTCGCCCCCATCATTTGAACTATCGTTGGATTTTTTCAACGATGAGAGTTTTTTGTCAAAAAACTCTTTCATCTTGTCAAAATTCACCGAACCATCTTCATTGGTAATGCTCTTGGCGGCATCACTACCAAAATCCTTGGTGAATTTATCAAGAAACTTGCTCTGATCGGCCTTGTTGGACGTATTCGAATTGGATGCGCTTACTGTATCTACGCAAGCATGCGACCCGCGTTGTCTAAGGATCTGTTGTAAAAACTGAAACTGTGACGCGTTTGATGTGGCTGAAATACTATCGGTGGATGACATTGGTTTTCTCCTTATGCGTTAAGCGAACGATGTTTCGCCTGCATAAGTGGAACTCAAA
This sequence comes from Alphaproteobacteria bacterium, assembly GCA_010031785.1. Taxonomy (GTDB): domain Bacteria; phylum Pseudomonadota; class Alphaproteobacteria; order UBA9219; family RGZA01; genus RGZA01. The sequence goes on along the minus strand of RGZA01000114.1, from coordinate 4,707 downwards.
AAGTTGGACGAACCTTTTTTAGGGAATTTTCTGCCGAGGCATGACCGGCAGAAAATGCAGGTCCATCAAATTGAAAAATTGAACGCAATCGAAATGCGCGGTTCCTCACCGATATAAGGACATACCGCATGAGGCAACCATGCCGGAAAAATCACAAACTCTCCTGCGCGCGGGTAATGCAGCTCGGATGTACCCGCCGACGTTGTCCCTTTGATGCCAAAACGCAACACGGGACAATACATAATAGGCAACGTTCCACGCGGGTCGAGTAGTTCTAATTCCCCGCCTAGTGGTGTATCGGTTCCTTTCTCTGGAACTTTTATATAATACACCGCAGACCAGTATGCCCCCGGATGAGTATGTACAACATTCATATGACCATTACGGTTTATATTCGCCCATCCATGCACGCGCCAACCAATGCGCACGCGCTGGTATGAGTTATTGTCAAGATGCAGGGTGATCTGGTTTAAAAGCTGCGAGATTTCATCTACAAGCTTCTTGATGGGTTCGCCGCCCCACTCCAGAATCTTGGCATCCGATTGCCAACCGCCGCGATTGCTGATCTTAACGCCCACATCCTGCTTTTCTTTTTCCAGTATAATTTGTTCAAGCGCCGCGTTAATTGTGGCAGCGTCCTCTTCCGCAAGACGCGCAGTGACAACAGGTGTCGGAAAAAGCTCACGGGATTGAACATGGGTCAACATACACTGTCAATTCAAGAACAATGGGCACTAAGGACCGCGCCATTTGCATGTCAACGCAACAGTCGCAACTCCAAGGAAAAATCTTAACAGAAAACGGTTTGTTCTTGTCAAACCTTGACGGACACCAAAGAGCCTTTTTCAGTTTCTTCAGTATTGCTTGTTGTAGTTTTTTCTGGATGCTGGAGCTTATAGACTTCTGACATTTTTTCGGGATCAGGCTGACTTGTCGTCTTTTTTACGCTGCCATCTGCATATTTAGTGGTGGTTGTAACAGAACCATCTGGATTTGTTTGTCGTGTTTCACTTTTAACTTCAGTTGACGAGCCACTGGATGAGCCACTGCTGCTTCCTGAAGCACCTTGCTCGCTTTCGCCAGAAGCACCTGGTCCACCAGCTCCACCCGGTGGCTTGCCTTGTGGTGGCTGAACGCCTTTGCTTTTAAGAAAATCCTCAAGTTTGGTTTTATCAAGCTTTCCTTCATCATCGGTCACGCTGGCAATAGCACTTTTTCCGAAGTCTTTTTCTATTTTTGCAAGGACTTCTTCATCGCTAGGCTTCTTACCTGATACTGTGAAGGATGCGCTTGCGCCTATGTTACCGATGGAAGATGACATGTCTTGTTCTCCAGATTTGGAAGGAATTGGATGCAGCCTCATTTACGCCACATCCATTACAACGTCAGCAAACTGGATATCCTTTGTAGCTTGCGTAAAAATAAGGAAAATAGTTTAAACGCTAAGAAAGGATTAGTGTTTTTCAATCGTTTAATATCAGATAAACAGACCAACCAAAACATAATGCAAAGTGACGAACAGCTAATTGAAGCCGTGCAGGCAGGTGAAGCAGCGGCTTTTGAGAAGTTGGCGCAGCGTCATGCCGACCGTTTTTTTAATTTTGCCTTGCGTATTTGCGGGTCAAGAATGGATGCAGAAGACATGGTGCAAGAGGCTTTTTTGCGCCTGTGGCGTAATCCATTTGCCTGGAAGCCAGAAGGTGGCGGACAATTCACCACATGGTTTTATAGGGTTCTTGTTAATCTTTTTCTTGATCATAAGCGTCGCACCAAAAAAACAGAAAGCGACGATATCTTGAGCAATATGCCAGACGGTGCATTAAGTGCTCAGGCATTAATGGAAGCTGAAGCCGAGGACAAAGCCCTCCTCAAAGCAATCAACGCCTTACCGCCACATCAACATGTCGCCGTTCAGCTATTCTATTATGACGGTTTTTCACAAGCTGAAGCAGCAGCGGCGATGCAATTGCATGTTAAAGCTTATGAATCGCTACTTCATCGAGCCAGACAGAGCTTGAAAAAAGAATTGAGGCGCAAATAATTTGCCATAAGTATTAATCTAATGGAAAGCCTTAACTATAAAAAAATCGATATGACGCGAAAGGTATGCCAACTTTGAAACGTTACATACAAAAGAATAAAAAATATGAGGAGAGTGGTAATGAAGCAAGATGATAAGTTCGATGCACGGATAAAGGCCGCGCTACATTTGCAAACACCGCAAGCATTGTCTGGTGACTTTGCTACCCGCCTTCGCATGGAGGCTGAACGCATCGGAACGCCGGATCTTTCGGGCAAAATCATCAATCATCTGCCTGCTCCGTGTGCAATTACGCATTTTCAGGCTATGGCTGCGGTACTGCTTTTCATGGTAGGGCTAACCTTTGGAACCAGCCATTCGCCCTTTACCAGCACAACAAGCAACACGACACATCTCGATCTTTACAGTTTTTATGATTATAGCAGGGGAGGTATTTTATAATGCGCGGGTCATTTCCCATTTGGGTTTATGTATCACTTGGTTTGAACATCCTACTACTTGGATTTGTTCTAGGCGGTGTATTGCTACGCCCATCTTTCCCAATGCCCATGATGGCGATGAAAGGGATGCTGGAACACATCCCAGAACACGGCCGCGCGCTTATCAAAGAAGCATTTACGGATTTGAGAAAAACACATGAAGACATGGAAGCGGAATTGAAATCAGCCCGGCAATCGCTTGCAGATGCTGTTGCGGCTCCGCAACTTGACTTGTCTACGCTTGATAAGGCCGAAGAACGGATGCGCAGCAATGCCGAAACCATGATAAAAAAAGGTAGTGTGCGGATGCGTGAGCTCTTACAAAAGCTAACACCCGAAGAACGCGTCATTATCGCGGATCATCTACGCACTGCTCCGCCCGAAATGCCGCCTATGCCATAGCATTATCTATAAAAATCAGAAGAAAATACATAGGCATTGATTTATATGATGCGTTAGCTAAAAGCTAAAAGTCATTCTCAGGTTCGAATGACTACACCCCAACCATTTAGTCTTTCTCTCTACAAATCATCCCCACATCACTGCGATATAGCGGGTTATCCCCGCGTATTCGTGCATGTTTTAAAAAAAGTCTACTGCAGAGAATCCATTTTTTAGAAATTGCTTCAAATTTTGCCTCAAATTCTCCGGAGCCCATTTTGGGGGTAGACTTTTTCAGAGCACGCCGAGGATTAAACTTAAAATCTCTACTGCAGAGAATCTAAACATCTCAAAAAATGCAAATGTCGCCTACGGAGAATGTGCTGTTTTCAGGAATTAAAAATGGGATAATCTTAAAAAATTCAGATCAGCTCTTTACCATCACTCAAAAGATCCGCTGTTTTTGATAGGCCTTGTTTCTCCAAAATGGCCAAATATTCAGCCACTGTTTTAGGCGGATTTTTAAGACGGGCCCGCACCGTCTTTGCCGCTGTATAAACAAAGGTTGGCGCCAGATCACATAAATGCGCGATAAATTCATCGGGGTGCTGCGCCTCGATATTATAAGGCAGCAGCGACTCTTTCGGGAAGTCTTTCAAATTGAATGTCACAATAACATCAGCGCGCCCCTGAATTGCAGCGGCCAGAACATGTCGGTCATTTTTATCGGGGAGAGACAGCGTATCAATCAACGGCTCATACCCCGTGACCAGACAATCCCGCACATTCTGATCCATCAGTTCACGGGTTCTTTTTAGATCACTCATTTTTAAATCGGCGCGATTGGCGCAAACATTTTTTATCCATTCATCGTGAATGGTATCGGTCCATCGTGCTCTGAACAAATCCGTGGTGGCGAGCTGTAAAAGTAGATCTCTTAATGGCGCGGGATATAAAACGCAGGCATCGTATAATGCAGTATATTGCGCCATTAATAACCAAGCCCCAGACGCTGCGCTTCTGCCGTTAATTCATCCAAGGATTGATGACGTGCAACATCAATCTTTCTCTTATAATTAAGAAGATCCTGAACACTGATCCTGCGATGCGTGCCGACCTTACGGTGGGGGATAATCTTTTCTTCAATCTGCTTGACGATAAAAGGACGCGAGACGCTCAGAAAATCAGCGGCTTCCTGCGTAGTCAATTCAGCGTTCATCGGCATAACCGTTACCGCTTTGCCTTGGGACATTTCTGTTAGAACGCGTTGCATCATGCGGACGATTGCGGGAGGGAGAATCATATCGACAGGCTTATTGTGCTCGTCTTTCAATTCAAGGTGTAGCTCTGTCCGCGTGCTTAAGGCCGCCAAAACACGACTCGCCTCACCAGCCATTTTGGCTTCCTGCTCCGTTGGCACCACTGGATCATTGTTCTGCGCTGCATAGGTCATGTTAGCCTCCTGAAACATTCTAAAAGTCAGCCTCTAGCTTGCTACTGACTATCGTCACCATATCATAAAACGCATATAAACGCAATAAACATAATAAACAGATTATTCGAATATTAGTGTGTAAGTCATTGATGTTGTTAATATTTTATAAATTCTCTGGTCAAATAGTGCGCCAAATAAATCAAATATATCAAAGACTTGGAAAATTCCGTCATTCTCTAGTTCGATCCCTATCTGCTCAACCATTTAGTCTGGTTCTCCGGCACTTCTTTCTACATCAGCTAAAATCATCGCGCCTTTCGGCGTAATCCGCGATGTATGGAATTAAATCTCTCGCCAGAGAATGTGCGTTT
>RGZA01000113.1 GCA_010031785.1 Alphaproteobacteria bacterium | reverse complement strand
AAAAGATCATGAACAGGTTCTAAGGGAAAAATGTTACCCGGCTCCCGCAGCGGTCGATGCCATTAAAAGCCTTGTGCAATGCGCGATAAAAATTGGCGCAAAATTGCCCGAAGGTATGCTGGCTTTTCATAATTTGAAAGCACTTGTTCCATTCGCTGCAATGCCGGGAGTTGTTCAGCCCGATCATGTGAATGGTCAGATCAGACAAATACGGGCAGATGGCTATACAGAAGGACCGTCTATCCGTACAGGGTTGGAGGTGCTGGGTGAGCTTTACACAGCCGATCCTGCACTTGTGCCCGCAACCATGAAAGAAGCGCTGCGGAAAGCAAATGAATTCATGCAAACATGGAGCCGTGCATTGTTGGTAGGAAAAGTTGGCGCACATATTCTTGAGCTCATGCCTGCGCTTGCAAAACTATCGACAGATAAATTACCTTCCGATGTATTGGAACATGTAACTGATATTCGATTGAAAGCAGCGATGCAGCCTTATATTGAAGCTGCGCCAACATCCGGGCCAACACCGCCAAAGCCGCATGGGTGGTTTAGTTCTGCAGTAGCAACGCTTGCGGCTTAACCCCCCAACATCTCCTTAATAATCCCGCTCGCCTTACCCATATCGAGCTGACCTGCATATTGGGTTTTCAAAACACCCATGATCTTGCCCATATCCTTGATGCCTGCTGCGCCGGTTGATGCGATCAAATCTTTTACAACGCCGCGCACTTCATCTTCACTCATTTGCTTGGGCAGGAATTTTTCAATGCAGGTAATTTCGGCGAGTTCTTTGTCCGCTAATTCAGGGCGGCCGCCTTGCTTATACATTTCAACGGACTCACGGCGTGACTTAATCATGCCCTGCATCAGCGATAAAACTTCTTCGGGCGAAATCTGCTGATCACCGCGCGGGCGGGCCACATCAATATCTTTTTGCTTAATCGCCGAAGTGATCATGCGCAGGGTCGATACCCCAGCTTCGTCTTTTGCGATCATGGCAGCTTTAAGGGACTCGGTAATCTTTTCGCGTAACATGCTCATTTTCCTTATATTTCACTTGTTTGAAAAAACCGTTGCAGTAGGGGGCACAGCTGTGGATACTCTCGCCGTTTTATCCATAGATAAGAGAATGAGCAATATGTCCGAACCTGCTATGCCCCATTATCCACAAAAACCAAGCTCTGCCAATGCTGTTTTAGTATTAAATGATGGATCGGTATTTTGGGGGAAGGGTTTAGGCAAGGAAGGCGAGGCTGTGGGCGAGGTGTGTTTTAACACCTCCATGACGGGTTATCAGGAAATTCTTACTGATCCAAGCTATGCGGGCCAGATCATCACTTTTACTTTTCCGCATATTGGCAATGTCGGAACCAATCCTGAAGATATTGAAACACAAAAAGTTGCCGCGCGCGGTTTGATCTTGCGCGAAGATATCACACAACCTTCCAGCTGGCGTTCCACGCAGCATCTCCAGCCTTGGCTTGAAGCAAATAATCTCACCGGCATTTGTGGCATTGATACGCGGGCCCTTACGCACCGCATTCGCGATGCAAAATTTTCACTGAATGGCGTTGTTGCCTTTAATAAGGCTGGCGCTTTTGATATCGCCGCGCTTGTTAAAAAAGCAAAAGACTGGGCTGGCCTTGATGGTATGGACCTTGTGCCCGAAGTCACCTGCAAAAAATCCTATAGCTGGGATGAAGCCAAATGGGTGCTCGGCAGTGGCTATCAAAAACAAACCAATCCGCAATTTCATGTAGTGGCAATTGATTATGGCGCAAAGCTCAATATCCTGCGCTGCCTTGCTGCAACAGGTTCGCGCGTAACGGTTGTGCCTGCGACCACATCCTATGAAGAAATCGCAGCACTGAAACCCGATGGCGTGTTTTTATCTAACGGCCCGGGTGATCCGGCGGCAACGGGTAAATATGCAGTGCCGGTGATCAAGAAAATCATTGAAAGCGGCTGGCCATTGTTTGGTATTTGCCTTGGCCATCAATTGATGGGCCTTGCGCTTGGCGCAAAGACAAGAAAAATGATCACGGGCCATCGCGGCGCGAACCAGCCGGTTAAAGATCTGGCAACGGGTAAGGTTGAAATCACCAGCCAGAACCACGGCTTTGAAGTAATCGTTGAGACGCTGCCAAGTAATGCCGAAGTCACACATATCAGCCTGTTTGATGGCAGCAACGAAGGGTTTCGCATAAAAAATGCCCCGGCATTTTCTGTGCAATATCATCCAGAAGCCTCACCAGGCCCGGAAGACAGCCACTACCTTTTTGAACGTTTTGTTGAATTGATGCGCGCCCGCATTAGCAAGGCCGCTTAGTTACTCTGATATACGATAGAAATAAGAACACTGAAGGATAAAGCATGCCCAAACGTACAGATATAAAATCCATCTGCATCATCGGTGCTGGCCCGATCGTGATTGGCCAGGCGTGCGAGTTTGACTATTCCGGCGCGCAAGCGTGCAAGGCCCTGCGCTCGGAAGGCTACCGCGTTATTCTGATCAATTCCAATCCGGCAACGATCATGACCGATCCGAACTTGGCGGATGCGACCTATATCGAGCCCATTACTCCTGCTATCGTTGCGAAAATTTTGGAAAAAGAAAAACCCGATGCGTTGCTGCCCACTATGGGCGGGCAAACGGCCCTTAACACCGCCATGGCGCTCGATAAAGATGGCACACTGAAACGTCTTAACATTGAACTGATCGGCGCCAAGAAAGACGCGATTGAAAAAGCCGAAGATCGCCAACTCTTCCGCGATGCAATGGATAAAATCGGCCTTACCAGCCCTAAATCACGTGTTGTCAAAAACATTGCCGATGCGCAAGCGGCGATGGCTGAAATTGGCCTACCAGCCATCATTCGCCCCAGCTTTACGCTCGCTGGAACGGGCGGGGGCATTGCTTATAACAAAACACAATACCATGACATTGTTGCAAGCGGCCTTGATGCCAGCCCTGTTACTGAAGTGCTGGTTGAGGAATCCGTCCTGGGCTGGAAAGAATATGAAATGGAAGTCGTGCGCGATAAGGCAGACAACTGCATTATCATCTGTGCGATTGAAAATGTGGACCCGATGGGCATCCATACCGGCGATAGCATCACGGTTGCGCCAGCCCTTACGCTCACCGATAAAGAATATCAGATCATGCGCAACGCATCGCTCGCGGTATTGCGTGAAATCGGCGTGGATACTGGTGGTTCCAACGTGCAGTTCGCTGTGAACCCTGCCGATGGCCGCATGGTGGTGATTGAAATGAACCCGCGCGTAAGCCGTTCCTCCGCGCTTGCATCAAAGGCAACGGGTTTCCCGATTGCAAAGATTGCTGCGAAATTGGCGGTTGGCTATACGCTTGATGAACTCAAAAACGATATGACGGAAGTCACGCCCGCAGCGTTTGAGCCGACCATCGATTATGTGGTTACAAAAATCCCGCGTTTTGCGTTTGAAAAATTCCCCGGCTGCGATTCATTGCTTACTACGGCAATGAAATCAGTAGGTGAGGTGATGGCCGTTGGCCGTTCCTGGCAAGAATCCGTGCAAAAAGCACTGCGTTCGATGGAAACGGGCCTGCATGGCTTTAATGATGTTGATCTGCCGGGCGCAGATAAAGATCCGCTCGTACTGCGCGAAGCCTTGGGCAAGCCCACCCATGACCGCCTGCTGGTAATTGCACAAGCAATGCGCCACGGCATGAGCGTTGCTGACATTCATACAATTTGCAAAGTCGATCCATGGTTCCTTGAACAAATCAAAATCATCATCGATACCGAAAGTGCGATTAAGAAAAACGGTTTGCCCAATACTGCTGACGAGTTGATGCGTCTTAAGCAAATGGGCTTTGCTGATGCGCGCCTTGCTGCGTTGACTGGCAAAAAGAAGGAAGACATTGCGGTACTGCGTCATATGCTCAATGTGCGCCCTGTCTATAAACGTATTGATACATGTGGCGGTGAATTTGCATCGGCTACGGCTTATATGTATTCAACCTATGAAGGTCTTGGCGCGGAATGCGAAGCGCGCGTGAGTGATAAAAAGAAAGTCATCATTCTTGGCGGCGGCCCAAACCGGATCGGGCAGGGGATCGAGTTTGACTATTGCTGCGTGCATGCGGTCTTTGCCTTGCGCGAAGTGGGCATTGAAACCATCATGATTAATTGCAACCCGGAAACGGTTTCAACTGATTACGATACCTCCGATCGCCTGTATTTCGAGCCATTAACGGCCGAAGATGTGATTGAAATTGTGCGCCTTGAACAGGCAAAGGGTGAAGTGCTCGGCGTCATCGTACAATTCGGCGGCCAAACCCCGCTTAAGCTGGCGGATGAATTGCAGGCAGCAAACATCCCCATCCTTGGCACATCGCCCGATGCAATTGATCTGACCGAAGATCGTGAACGCTTCCAGCAATTGTTACAAAAGCTCAATCTGCGCCAGCCGGAAAACAGCATCGCGCATTCGGTCGATGAAGTAAAATCCATGAGCCTTACGGTCAGCGAAAACGCGAAATATCCTGTGCTGCTCCGCCCATCCTATGTGCTTGGCGGGCGCGGCATGCAGATTATTCGTGGTGAAAGCGTTGAGCATCTCACCCAGCAGGTCGAACGCTATGCAACCGAAGCCGTCAAGGTTTCTGGAAAAAACCCGGTGCTGATTGATCGTTATCTATCCGATGCAACCGAAGTGGATATTGATGTCATCTGCGATGGCACCGATGTGTATATTGCAGGCGTCATGGAACATATTGAAGAAGCGGGCATCCATTCGGGTGACAGCGCCTGTTCCTTGCCGCCATATTCCCTTTCACAAAAACTGATTGATGAAATGGGCAAGCAATCGCGGCAAATGGCATTGGCCATTGGTGTGGTTGGCCTTATGAATGTTCAATTCGCGGTCAAGGATGAGAAGGTCTATGTACTTGAAGTCAACCCGCGCGCAAGCCGCACTGTTCCATTTGTTGCCAAGGCAACCGGTGTTGCGGTTGCAAAAATTGCTGCACGCGTGATGGCGGGCGAAAAACTCGCAAGCTTTAAACTGCAACCACAGAAACACAAACATGTGGCAGTGAAAGAAGCGGTATTCCCTTTCAGCCGTTTCCCCGGTGTTGATGTGTTGCTTGGGCCTGAAATGAAATCAACCGGCGAAGTGATGGGCATTGATGTGGATTTTCCAAAAGCCTTTGCAAAATCACAATTGGGTGCAGGCGTTAATCTGCCACTTAAAGGCAATGTGTTTATTTCTGTGCGTGACCGCGACAAGCCAAGCGTGATTGCGATTGCAACGCAGCTTATCGGCATGGGCTTTACGATTGTTGCAACCTCCGGCACGGCAAAAACCTTGCAGGAATCCGGCCTTAAGGTCACCAGCATCAATAAGGTGCTCGAAGGCTCACCGCACATTGTCGATGCGATGATCAATGGTGATATTCAGCTGGTTATGAATACAACCGAAGGCACCAAGGCATTGGCCGACAGTTTCAGTCTGCGTCAAACCGCGCTGATGAATAAAATTCCTTATTATACAACCGTGGCGGAAGCGAGCGCGGTGGTGCAGGGAATTGCAGCGCTGCAAGCGGGCAATATGCAGTTCGAGCCGATCCAGCATTACTTCAAGGTGGCGTAAGATCGCGCCGGTGCGATTCAACCCTTCTTGTTACGGAATGAATTGACCGAATCCGAAACAGTCCGATACCATGGCTCTTACGAATCTAATTTGTAAGCGTTTGTTTTTTAAGGGTATAGGCTTGGATCGTTTGAAAACCGCATTGGAAGGCTTGGATCAATCCATTGATAATCTGGTGGAGGCCCTCGCGCGTCGCCAGAAAGAGTTGGATAAGGTGATCGAAGCACGCGCGGCCAAACGCGTGAAAGCCGCCAGCGAAACGGCCGAGCGCGCACTCAAGCAAGCGCAGCAACGCGAAAACCAAGCCAGTATCAATGAACGCGAAGCCATCACCCGCGAAGGCAAGCAACGCGAACTTACTGCCATTGTTGCAAGCCGCCTTGATCAGGCGATTGTGCGTTTAGAAAAAATTGTAGGGGAATAATTGAGTTTTAAAAATGCGCTTTCTTTAAACCTCTCCCTCAAGGGGAGAGGATAAGCGGAGAGCGTGTTTTTGTATTTAAACTGGAATTGAGGCTGATGATGGACAAAAACATGATTGAAATTTCCCTGATGGGTCGTTCCTATCAACTGGCTTGTCCACCTGACCAGCATGCGCGCGTGCGCGAACTTGCCGCGATGATGGAAGAAAAAATGCGTCTTGCCATTACCAGCAGTTCTGGAACCGTGGGGGAGGTGCGCCTGTTTTTACTCGCCGGCCTGATGCTCGCGGATGACGTGCTGGAAGCAAAAGCAACGCAGGAAAAAGCCATAGTTCAGGAAAAACTTAG
>RGZA01000112.1 GCA_010031785.1 Alphaproteobacteria bacterium | reverse complement strand
CTTACCGCAGCATCATTGAGTTTAACGCCGCCGCCTTCGATCAGGCGTTTTGCTTCACCTTTGCTTGCAGCCATGTCTGCTTTGATCAGTACATCAATCAGTGCAATGCCGTTTTGTAATTCGGTTTTTGGCAAGGTGATGGTTGGAAGATTATCGCCCGCGGCTTTTTCTTCAAAGGTCTTGCGGGCGGTTTCAGCTGCTTGTGTTGCGGCTTTTTCGCCATGGCACAGTTTGGTGGCTTCAAACGCCAATACTTTTTTTGCATCATTAATTTCGTTACCCTGCAAGGCCGCAAGGCGCGCAATTTCATTAAGCGGTAGATCGGTGAAGAGTTTGAGAAAACGCGTCACATCGGCATCTTCGGTATTGCGCCAGAATTGCCAGTAATCGTAAGGGCTGAGCTTTTCAGCTTTAAGCCATACGGCGCCTGCTGCGGTCTTGCCCATTTTTGCACCCGAAGATGTGGTAATGAGCGGCGTTGTAAGACCAAACAAATTCTTTTGCGCCATTTTATGGCCAAGATCCGTGCCATTGACGATGTTGCCCCATTGATCGGAGCCGCCCATTTGCAGGGTGCAGCCATAGCGTTTATTGAGCTCCACAAAATCATAGGCCTGCATGATCATGTAATTGAATTCAAGGAAAGTGAGGGGCTGTTCGCGCTCAAGCCGCATTTTCACACTGTCAAACCCAAGCATCCGGTTGATGGTGAAGTGGCGGCCAACATCGCGCAGGAATGGGATATAATCGAGCGTATCGAGCCAGTCGGCGTTATTGACCATCACCGCATCGCTTGGGCCATCGCCGAAGGTCAGATATTGGCTGAAAATAGTTTTGATCGATGCGATGTTTTCAGCAATTTTTTCATCGGTCAGCAATTGACGGCTTTCATCTTTCCCTGATGGATCGCCAACTTTGGTGGTGCCGCCACCCATCAGCACGATTGGTTTATGTCCTGCTTGTTGCAGGCGGCGCAAGCTCATGATCTGCATCAGGCTGCCCACGTGAAGCGAATCCGCAGTTGCATCAAAGCCAATATAAGCGGTGATGATCTTGCCCGATGCGGCTGCATCCAGCGCTTTCTCATCGGTGATCTGATGCACATAGCCACGCTGATGCATGGTTTGCAAAAAAGGGGATGTTGCGTTGCTCATGATGTTTTCTATACTTAGGTAACAGGAGAACTATGTATGGCCAAATTTTCAAGATCAATCAATAGAGAGGCAATCAAAGCCTTTAATAAACGCAGCTTTAACGTGATTGGCCTCATGAGTGGCACGTCAGTTGACGGGATTGATGTGGCAGTGCTGCAGACCGATGGGCTGGCGCTGGTGAAAACAGGTGCCTTTGCCAGCTATCCTTATACGGCGGCTTTTCGCAAAAAAGTGAAGGCAGCTTTTGGCAAACGTAAAGCGCCAGCGGTTGAGAAAGAGCTTACGGTGCTGCATGCGCGCGCGGTAAACCATTTTTTAAAAACACATAAGATGAAAGCGGGCGATTTTGACTGCATCGGTTTTCATGGGCAAACCATCGCGCACAACCCGGCTAAAGGTTATACAGTACAGATTGGGGACGGAAAATTATTGCACAAGCTTACTGATATTCCGGTGGTCTATGATTTCCGCAGCGATGATGTGAAGGCAGGCGGGCAGGGCGCGCCATTGGTGCCGGTTTATCATCAGGCATTGGCAGCAAAGCAGAAAAAGCCAACGGTATTTTTAAATATTGGCGGCCTTGCCAACATTACCTATGTCGGTGCGAAGGGCGAATTGCTGGCAACTGATACGGGGCCTGGCAATGCGATGATTGATGATTGGGTTTTAAAACATACGAAGCGTGCCTATGACAAGGATGGTGCGCTGGCGGCAAAAGGCACGGTTGATGAAGCATTCGTGCGCACATTTCTAAAGCATCCGTTCTTTAAAAAGAAAATGCCAAAATCGCTTGATCGCAATGCGTTTACAGCATGCATCCCCGATCATTTGAATGCAGCCGATGGCGCAGCGACCCTGACGCAGATGATGGTGGAGGCGATTGCGGTCACGCTCAAGCTTTGTCCTAAAAAACCAAGCACGATTATTGTGTGCGGTGGCGGGCGTAAAAACCGCGACATGATGCGCCGTTTGCATCTTGCTACGGGTGCAAAGATTGTACCGATTGAAACCATGAAGCTTGATGGCGATGCAACTGAAGCGCAGGCCTTTGCTTATTTGGCGGTGCGCGAAATTTTGGGATTGCCGATCAGTTTTAAAGGCACGACAGGTCGCAAAAAACCATAAAAAATGACAACGTCATCCCGCAAAATGCTTTAGCATTTATGCGGGAACCCGAAGAAATTGAAAGCAATCAAATAGATCCCGGGTCAAGCCCGGGATGCTAATGGCTGCTTACGCTGACATTTTATGCAGAAAGGGCAAAGCCCATGGATGCGGGGTTAAACAGCGCCTGATCAAGGTAGCTCTCAACCGCTTTTTGCATCTGATCGGTCTTGTCGGTGAAGAAGTGATCAGCACCGGGAATAACGCGGTAGTCGATTTTAATGCCGCGTTGGTAGGAAAGCTTGTGCACCAGTTTTGCAACGCTTGGCTCTGGAACAATTTCATCCTGATCGCCTTGGATGATCATGCCGGATGTTGGGCATGGTGCAAGGAAGGTGAAGTCGAGCATGTTTGCTGGCGGTGCAATGGAAATGAAGCTGTCAATTTCTGGGCGACGCATCAGAAGTTGCATGCCGATCCATGAACCGAAGGAGAAACCGGCAACCCATACGCTGCGCGCTGCTGGATTGATGGTTTGCAGCCAATCAAGTGCGGAGGTTGCATCGGCCAATTCGCCTTCACCACGATCATATGATCCTTGTGAGCGACCAACGCCACGGAAATTGAAACGCAAGGTTGCAAAATCACGGCTGGTGAATGATTGATAGACGTTGAACACAACCTTGTTGTTCATCGTGCCGCCATGTTGCGGGCTTGGGTGCAGAACCAGCGCGATCGGCGCTGTTGGTGATTTACCGGGGCTATAACGACCTTCAAGACGTCCGGCTGGGCCGTTAAACAGTACTTCTGGCATTCTTTGCACCCTTTTTTTGTTAGGTCGAGCTGTTTACTATTCGTTAACCAATGCAGTATAGCTGGTATAATCGTTAATTTTCAAGGATTTCATTACATGCGCCCCAAAAATCTTTAAAGAAAATCCTTTAAATAGTGTGCTTGGATCAACTAAAAGCATCTATTACTTGTTTAATTACTGTGGCGGACACTAGCAGAAAAAGATGAAACTAAAAAACAGATCCATAGCATGACATCCAGCCCTAAGGCTTCATACCTCGATTATGCTGCAACAGCGCCTGTAAAACCCCAGGTTATCACGGTTATAGCTGATGCGCTGGCATGCCATGGCAACGCATCGTCCGTACATGGATTTGGCCGCAGTGCGCGTGAGAAGGTGGAGCATGCCCGTCATGCCATTGCCAAACGGTATCATGTAAAGCCGGGGCAGGTTGTTTTTACGAGCGGCGCAACGGAGGCCAATAACACGGTTTTAAATGCCTACCGCAATCGGCCAATGATTATTTCAGGGATCGAGCATGCTTCGGTGCGACAGACCGCGCAGGCGCTGGGTACGCCGCATGTGATTGCAGTGGATGGTAATGGGCTTATCAATATCAATCACTTGGAAGAGCTTCTTAAAGCAAACCCCCAAAGTGTTGTCAGCATCATGCTCGTCAATAATGAAACAGGTGTGATGCAGCCGGTGAGAGAAGCGGCAGCGCTCGCCAAAAAATATGGCGCAGTTGTGCATTGTGATGCAACGCAAGGCGCAGGGCGCATGGTGGTGGATTTTAAGGGTCTTGGCGTGGATATGATGAGCCTTTCCGCCCATAAGCTTGGTGGGCCGCAAGGTGTAGGGGCGTTGATTATTGCGGATGGGCATAAGCTTTCACCCTTGATATTCGGTGGCAGTCAGGAATCGCGTATGCGCGCGGGTACTGAAAATGTTGCGGGCATTGCCGGGTTTGGCCGCGCGGTGGAGCTGATTGATGAGGATCTGGCAAAAACTGAATTGTGGGCGAGTTGGCGCGATGCGTTTGAAGCGCGCCTTAAAGCAGCCGTGCAAGAGGTAACTGTTTTTGGTGCAAACGCAGCGCGCGTTGCAGCGATCTCCCTGGTTGCAATGCCGGGGGTGCGCAACGATACGCAGCTTATGGCGTTTGATCTGGCAGGGTTTGCGGTCAGTTCCGGTTCGGCCTGTTCGAGCGGGAAAGTGACTGTATCGCCTGTATTACAGGCGATGGGCATGGGTGATGAGCTTACGCTATCCTCCATCCGGGTCAGTTTTGGATGGGGTACCAGCGCAGGGGAATTAGAAAACCTTGCACAAAGCTGGATACAGCTTTATCAACGAAGCGGTAAGAAGTTCGTATAAGGGATTTGCGCATGGATAAGATCATTGATCTCTCGGTCAATCAGCAGGAATTTTTGTGCTGGTCATGCCATGAGCATCTGTCAGTGCGGGCGATGTTTTGCAATCATTGCGGTTCAATCCAGCCAGTGCGTGATATTGATCAGTTCCAGCGCATGGGCATGGAAAAGAAAATTGATCTCGACCTGCAAGCGCTGGAGCGCAATTACGCTGCCCTGCAACGCACCTTTAATGTAGAACGCTTTATGATCCGCAGCCAGCAGGAAAAAACCTATGCGAGCAAGCATCGCGAAGCGGTGCAGATGGCGTTTGATAATCTGCGCGATCCTATCAGCCGCAGCCGTTACTGGTTGATGCTGAATAAAGCTGAAGCAAAAGAAAGCGCAACGCAGCAAAATTCGGCGATTATTTCCGAGTTGCATATGATGTATCAAGAAGCGGCGGAACCCAGTGCGCTTGATAAACTCGCGCAGCGTACCGGGCAGGAAATTGAAATGGGTATTATTCGCCTGCTATCCGTCTTGCGCGTGCAGGATTGGGATTCAGCGAACAAAGTGTTATCTGAACTGGATGAGCTGGAAACATTGATTGCAGCGGTGCGTGAGAAACGTCAGTCGCTCACGCCGCAGAATGATAAAGTTTAACAGTGATTGTTGAAACTATTTTTGGGTGTTAGGTATTAGTTTCTTGATAGTATTGTGCAGGCATTTTTATTAATTTTGTTAAATATAATAAGAGATATTATTGATGGGTACTCCTCATATTCTTGATATAAGTAATGAGAAAGATATGAGGACGCTTATAACGCCCTCAACCCCTGTTGATCTGGAAGATAGAGCATCTGTTAAAGTAAGTTGCATGCAGTTAGTGCAAGCGCTTTATACTCTTATTCAAAAAAATCACGCAAAGCCCGCAGGCCTATCTGCCATTCAACTTGGCATCCCACAGCAGATGTTTGCGCTTCATTCTCATATAAAAGGCAAGCCAGTGTGCCTTGTCTTTGTTAATCCAGAACTTAGAATAATTGGCAATGACGTCGCTGATGATTGGGCAGGATGCTTTAGTATCGATTTTCTCCGTGTGCGTGTGCCGCGTCCCACAAAAATCAGGATAACAGCTAATATTTTTAAAGTGGATGGTACTACCTGCGCATCGTTGGGCCGACAAGCATGGCATATGACGGATGCCGATGCTCTTATCGTGCAACATGAAGTTGATCATTTGAAGGGTGTAGTGACGCTGGATTATGTACCTGCAACTGAACTCCGTGCTTTTATTGCAACGAAGGGCCTGTGGCAGGACCCACAGGGGCATTCTGTCTTTAATGTTCCGCAAGCGTATCGCCAGCAAGGGCGCAAAACAAAAATGATAAATGAACCTCTCGCGCAGGATCAGCTAGATACATTATCCAGTTTCCTGAGATTGACATGGTGCCGAATTCCACGTCCAGCATTTGATCCGCGCAGGTTTTTTAGCAATGATGTGGACTATTATCTATAACTATTCCTTCACATCCGCTGCAACTTGCACGCGTACGATCTTATCAGGAATGATCACAGTGCCATTGTTGGCCTTATTGCCTTTTTTGATGTGATCAACAAAGTCCATGCCTGATACAACCTGGCCCCAGACGGTATATTGGCCGTCAAGGAAAGATGAGGTGTCAAGGCAGATGAAGAATTGGCTGTCAGCGCTATCAGGATTTGATGAGCGCGCCATGGATGTGGTGCCGCGCACATGCGGTTCGCTTGAGAATTCAGCAGGAATTTTTTTGCCCGAACCGCCGGTGCCATCACCCTTTGGATCGCCGCCTTGGGCCATGAAGCCATCAATCACGCGGTGAAACGCAAGACCATCATAGAATTTTTGACGAACCAGTTCCTTGATGCGTGCAACATGCTTTGGCGCAAGATCGGGGCGCAACGCGATGACAACACGACCATCTTTGAGATCCATAAAAAGTGTATTTTCAGGATCTTTAATAGCGGGGGCAG
>RGZA01000111.1 GCA_010031785.1 Alphaproteobacteria bacterium | reverse complement strand
TTTCCAATAAATAATCCAAATAACATAATATATCTTAAATTAGATGGAATGTCACACACAGAAAAAAATTGGATGCCATTCGAATATAATAAAGAACTATATTTTGAATATAGTATTCATCCTAGAATAATAATAAAATGTGATATTGATACCGGATTATGTACACAAATATATAAACAAATATATATTAATCCGCTTAATAAAAAAATTGGAGGTGGAGCACCTCCCATAAAAATAGGTGATATTTTTATTGGTGTAGCTCATACACGTGAAAATATAATCATTAATGATTTTGAACAATTACCCGTACGAAAAACCTTTTTTTATATATTTCAATCTAAACCACCATTTAATATATTAGGTATGTCATCAGAATTTGATATAGAAAATAATTACAATAATTACAATAATAATACTAATAATAATAATACTAATAATACTAATAATAATACTAATAATACTAATAATAATACTAATAATAATACTAATAATACTAATAATAATATAGAATTTGCAAGTGGTCTTATTGTTACAGATAATTCAGTTATTCTATCTGTCGGTGTTCAAGATTGTTACTGTATATTAGTAGAATATGATATTAAAGATGTTTTTAATAATATTACACTAATTAAATAATATTATACTAATTAACTGACGTATGCGCCAGTTCCACCTGTTAAAACCCATGCACCGGTGTAGGACCGCCTAATGGGTTTGGTGTTATTAATGTTCCGATTGGAAAACTTAATTTGTATTGACAATTATTACCCATATTTGAACATATAATTTTTTTAATTTGACCATCATATACACCTATTGTTAACATATTTCCTGTTCCTATAAACCCAGACCCTGATACACTAACATATGTTATTATAGTATTTAAATCTGGGTTTCTAGATGGTGATGCTAAAGATGCCAATTCAAATCGTTCAACACTATAATTTAAATTACTTTGTAATGTAACATTATTTAAATTTGTAATTGCAGTTGAAGCTAACGTTGAAAATCGTCCAGATTGAGGTGTTGTTTGACCTATTGGAGTATTATCTATAGTACCACCTGATATTACAAAATTATTACCTATAATCGCATTATTACCTCCACTAATGGTTCCATTTAAAACAAACCCTGACATATTATTTGTATTTACGGTATTTGTTCTTATATTACCTAAAATACCCTGAGTTACAACATAATTATTAATAGTGGCATTACTATAATACGTCCATTCTTGTGTATTATTTATCCAACCAAAAAATGCGGTTTTATAATTTACAGAACCCGCTGTTACATTTACATTTCCGGTTGTTGACCAATAATCAACTTCTATTCCTATATCTTTTCCTTGATATACTTTTAATACTCCATACATATATCCAGATGAACCAGGTGTAGAAATAACTGCATGTAGTATAGAAAATGTATATGTATCTATAATTTGATTTACAGTATAATATCCATCAACATTTGGTATAGAATTTGTATTAACTAATGTAACTTTATCATTAACTACTAAATAATGTGGTGTATCAACGGTGATTAATATATTACCATTTGTCATTGAATTTATAATATTTGTAATGTTTACTTTTTGTTTTGTTCCAAGTGGATAAATATATGTTCCATCATATGAATTAAAATTACCAACAACATTTACATTTCCATTAAATACAATATTATTTGTTGAATTAATTCCAATACTCCATCCATAAATATTTAAATTACCACTTGTATCACTTTCAATTCTTGTGTTTGAATTACCAAATACAAGTTTATTATTTGTTGGAATAATAACACTACCATAACTTCCCGTAATTTCATTTTTATATGGTTCTAAATAAATATTACCAGACGTATTCACAATAATAAAATTACCAGATGTATCTCTCATTAAAAAATTACCATTTGTAATATTTCCAAAATACATTGGAGAATTTATACTAAATTGTGTAAATCCTGTACCAGATGTATTCGTATTAAATATAATTCCACCAGAATTTGAGGTTATTGTTGTATTATTGACTGATTTAATTTGAATATTACCTGATGTATCACTCGAAATAGAATTAGATGATGTCCCAAACCCTAATGTAGAATTATATGGAATGATAATACTTGAACTACTAATATTAATATTACCTCCCGAACTTACTAATGATAATCCTTGACCTGCACATGCAGTTATAACCGCCACATTAGATACTGTACCACAATTAACATCAAGATTATTATAATAACCATTTGAAAATTGTACATCACCTATACCTCCACTTATAACTTCATTTGTATTTGTCGATTCAGGAATAAATACAAATCTTTGAGTTACATTATTAAAACCAAAAAACCCAGTTTTTGAACCCGTCGTACCGTTTCGACTACCATACCATTTAAATTCGATACCTCTATCCTTAAAATCATTTACAATTGGACCTGTAACACCACCTATTGATATAATTGGGTCTTGAATTGTAGTTACTGTACTATATATATTTTCTATTGTACCATTAATTTGTACATTTGCATTTAAAATAAGTGTACCTGACCCATTGTTTGATGTAATAGTAATATTTCCGTTTGAATCGGTATTTATATTATTATTTGTACTACCAAATGATAATGGTACATTTAATGGGATTAATATTTTTCCTGTAGTATTTGAAATAAGATTAATATTACTCGCACTTAAATTAATATTATTTGAACCAACAATATTAACAACACCATTACATCCCAATATCGTATTCATATTTGAAATTGTACCACAATTCATATTTATATTACCTGTACTACTAAATGATAAACTATTATTAATTATGGCATTACCTAATAAAAATTGACCTAATGTACCCGTTATAACTTCATTTGAATTAACCGCATTTGAATAAAACACAAATTGACCAGTACTACTTTTATATCCAAACCAACCTAATTGATTTGACCCAGCAGAATTTGTATATCTATATTCTATTCCTCTATCTCTATTATCATATGAGCCGGATGTATAATTGGCTATTGTTAAAATTGGGTCATAAAAACGTGTATTTTGAGTATTAATATTTGTATTACTATTTGTATCTCCATTTATTATAAAATTATTTGTTGTGATATTTGTATTTATATTTAATATATTTATAGACCCATTTGTATTATTTAAATTCGTATTTAAACTAGTTATTATTATATTACCAGATGAACTATTTGAATTTGTTATATTTAAATTACTATATGTATCTGCTATTATATATCTAGTACTATTATTATCTACATTAAACTGTACATTACTTGGTATATTTACTGTATTTGCAGCATTTAAATTTATAACAGCTGTATTTTTTAATTCAATTAAATTACTTATTGTACCATTACCATTAATAATTAAATTATTACTTGAATTAGACCTAATACTATTTGAAGTTCCAGATATTCCAAAAATTAAATAAGAACCTTGATATAATCGTATATTACCACTTGTTGCAAATAAATTAATATCCCCATTATATGTATTAATTAATACATTTCCTAAACTTGTTGATATATTAACATTTGATGTCGCTATCGTATTAATTGTACCGACACTATTATTTGATATAATAAATATCCCTTTTGTACTACCAGATATAGTTTCAGTTACAGTAGTTCCTCCAAATTGAATAGATGGAAATCCAGATGAATTACCAGATGTATTTTGAGGAATAATTATATTACCGGAAGTTGTCATTAAATTAATATTTTTATTTGTATTCAAATTAAGATTCCCATTTGTATCTGATAATATACTAACATTACCAACGGATGTTCCATCTAATGATATTTTTACATTTGGTTGAATAATAATACTACCTACTGTTTGTGTATTTAATAAAATATTCTTTGATGCATTTATCCATATATTACCCATTGTACCTTCTTTAATATAAGAACCATTGGTTCCCAATGTTAAAGGAATATTATTTGGTATATAAATATCACCTGCAGATTGCAGAGCAATTCTTGAAGAGGTTGTTATATTAACATTATTTGATGCATTTATATTTAATGTATTACTACATCCAGTAATTGTATTAACATTAATTAAATTTCCACAATTTAAATTTATAAAACTACCTGATGAAATTGTAATAGATGTTGATGCTATTGGCCCAATTTCAAATTCGCCTAATGTACCTGTAAATACATCATTTATATTTGTTGCATTTTTTAAAAATGTAAATCTTCCACTATCTTTTTTCATCCCAAACCATCCTAACTTTGATGACCCGGATGTTGCTCCACCATCATAATAATTAAATTGAATTCCTCGATCTGATAAATCAGAATAAAATTGTGTATAATTTGCAATAAGTGGATCTGCATCTTTTAAAAATGTATTTGATGAATTAATATATGTTTGATTTCCTGTTATATTTATAGCATTAGAACTATTTAGATTGAATGAATTTCCATCAAAATTTAAATAATTATTACCAGATGTCCCTAATTGAAATTTTGTAGTTTGAGGTATTTGAAAAATATTTGAACTACTTATATTATAAATAACATCACCTTGACTATTTATATATAATCCACCAGTATTACCTGAAATAGAATTTGTTGTACTACCAAATGTTAATAAAATATTTGACGGTATTTTAACAAAAACACCCGCATTTAAATTAATATTATTTGTAGATGGTTTATATAATGTTCCTGTTGTAGCATTTGCACTAAGACTAAATAAATTACCGGTTGATATTATAATATTATTACTATTTAAAATACTTTTTACAACATAATTACCATTTAATGCCGGATTACTATTTGTATTTGATAATATTATATTATCACCTACTCTTACTGATGTGGGTGTAGCAGTAGTAATAATAACATTTCCTTGTGATTGAAAAATAGATGTAATTAATTTTAAATTATTCCCTGTTTCTGTATTAAAAGTAATATCACCATTTACAGTTGTAAATACTTGATCTGAAAAAGATGTTAATGTAGCACCCGCACTTTTAGATGTTAAACTTATAAAATCACTTGATATAAATGTAATATTACCATTATTTAATGATGTTATATAATTTCCAGCTGATGCAACTATATTTGATATTGGACCTGTAAAATATAATGTACCTGTTCCCTTAGGTATTAAATTAATATCGCCATTTGAATTTAATGCTCTAATTGTATTAACACATATTCCTAAATTACCTAATGTACTACAATTTGTCACATTAAATTGCCCATTTATATTAAATATTCCATAATTTGCATCCCATGTTGCACTTTGCGTACCATCAATTGATAGAAACGCAATATCATTTTGAGATGTTAATCTTGTAAAATGCCCTTCATTTGGACCATTTGCTCCAATTACTGTATTAATAATTTCTGAATTAACAATTGTAACACCATATAATTGTGTACCAGTAACCAGATTATCTATTGTTTCTGAAGGAAGAACAATACTATTTGCTTGAATAATATCAAAACTGCCAGAATTAACTGATAAAGATGCACCTTTTAAAGGTTTATTTGTTAAATTTTTTGACATTTTCAACTATTATTATTATTAATTAAAATTTAATTATTAAAAGAACACATATTCAATTAATGAATTAATTCAATTAATTAATTTAATCATTAATTTAATTAATTTAATTAATTTAATTAATTGAATTAATCATTAATTTAATGAATTACTTTTTCTTTAACTATAATATAATATACAAATGTATTTAGATATTTTAGCAAGATTATTATTAGTTATTGGTGGTCTAAACTATTTATTTATGTCTACTATAAATGTAGATATGTGTTCATATTTTAAAAATTTTCAAGTTATAACTAATTTTATGAAACTACTTATCGGATTATCCGCCGCATACTTTTTATTTAATAGAGATTATTATTTACCATTTTTAGGACCTACTGCAATTCCTGCAGGCGCAACAAAATCAACTACAAATTTAAAACGTTTTAAATTAACTGGATTACCACCAAATACAACTGTTTTAAGTTGGGCAGCCACAGAGTCTGATGAAATACTTGATTCATATACTAAAGCATATGGAGATTATTCTAATACAGATATAGGTAAAACAAATCAAAATGGTGAATTAATGATTAATTTACAATGCCCATCATCATATCATGTTAATAAATTTGGAATAAATAAATTATTAAAAAGACATATTCATTATAGATATCAATTACCAAATAAAAAAGGCTTATTCTCAAAAGTTCATACTGTATTTTTAGACCATTGTTAATTTAATTACATAAATTTTATTTAATTTAAAACTAAATAAAATTTAGGATAAATGTCATATGTAGAATTACCTAATTATTTATACTTACCACCAGGCCGTGAAAGACGACTTGCATACTCAAATTATATTCATAGACAAATGACAGAGAATCGAATGACAGAGAA
>RGZA01000012.1 GCA_010031785.1 Alphaproteobacteria bacterium | reverse complement strand
GCAGCGGCAATAACCGGGATAATATGCGCAAAGCGCAGGATCTCCTCTCGCAAGCTGGTTGGACATTAAAGGGCGCAGAGCTTGTCAACGCACAGGGGCAGCCGTTTAAATTTGAAATCCTGATTGATAGCCCGGCGTTTGAGCGTTGGATCCAACCTTTCATCCGTAACCTTGAAAAGCTTGGCATCAAGGCCGAATTGCGCATGGTCGATACCGCACAATATCAAAACCGTCTCAATGATTTTGCCTTTGATATGATCGAGCAGGTCTTTCCACAATCACTCTCCCCCGGCAACGAACAGCTTGATAATTGGGGTTCTACTAAGGCCGATGTTCCGGGGAGCCGTAATATTTGCGGCATCAAGGACAAGGTAGTGGATGCGCTGACGGATAAACTGATCCATGCCAAAGATCGCAAAGAGCTCGTGACCATTACCAAGGCGCTGGACCGCGTGTTGCTATGGAACTTCAATGTGATCCCGCAATGGTATATGGGTACATACCGCATCGCGTATTGGGATATTTTTGGCCGCCCAAGCATTAATCCGCCTTATGGCTTGCCAGTTACTGAAACATGGTGGATTGATGCAGGGAAAATGGAAAAAATATCGAAGCTGCGGAAATAGTAGTGAGTATTGAGTAGTGAGTACTGAAACTCTAGTATAAGATTCTCTTCACTACTCATTCCTAACTACTCATTACTTATCTTTTAATGCTCAATTATCTCCTCCGCCGTCTACTGCTCATCATCCCGACCTTGCTGGGGATCATGGTGCTCAATTTTTTAATTGTGCAGGCAGCGCCCGGCGGCCCGGTTGAGCAGGTGATTGCCAAACTACAAGGCCATGCAACGGAAGCCACTGCGCGTATCAGCGGTGCAGGCAGTGAAAATCTGCAAGTCATGCCACAACCGGGCGATCATGCTGCAATTAGCAATAGTGGTGCTTCACGTTATAAAGGCGCGCAAGGGCTTGATCCTGAATTCATCAAGGAGCTGGAAGTACAGTTTGGTTTTGACAAGCCTATGCATGAACGCTTTCTGCTGATGATGGGGCATTATCTGAGCTTTGATTTCGGCAAAAGTTATTTCCGCGATGAAAAAGTGCTTAATCTCGTACTTGAAAAAATGCCCGTGTCTATATCGCTTGGGCTATGGACGACCTTGCTCATTTACCTGATCTCCATCCCGCTTGGTATCCGCAAGGCGGTGAAGGATGGCAGCAGTTTTGATATCTGGACCAGCACGGTGATTATTATTGGCTATGCCATTCCAAGCTTCCTGTTTGCGGTATTGCTGGTGGTGGTGTTTGCCGGCGGGCGCGTGTTTGACTGGTTCCCCTTGCGCGGTCTTGTCTCTGACAATTGGCAGGATATGAACTGGGTGCAGCGTATGGTTTTCCGCAAGCCTTCATCTCTATTTTATTTACAGGCTCCTTGCTGATTGAAGTGATTTTTTCACTGGATGGCCTTGGGTTGCTGGGTTTTGAATCAGCAATCAGCCGCGATTATCCGGTGATGTTTGCAACGCTCTATTTCTTTACGCTCCTTGGGCTGGTCCTTAATATCATTGGCGATCTGACCTATACGGCAGTTGATCCGCGCATTGATTTTGAAAAGCGGGATACGTAGATGATAACGCTTTCTCCCCTTGGTCAGCGCCGCTGGCATAATTTTAAAGCCAATAAGCGCGGCTTTCATTCGCTCTGGATATTTCTGGTTTTACTGGTGTTCAGCCTGCTCGCTGATGTGCTTGCCAATGACAAGCCGCTAGTTGTTTTTTATGATGGCGGCCTTTATTTCCCAACGCTCAATGCCTATCCCGAAACAACCTTTGGCGGTGAATTTAAAACCGAAGCCGATTACCGCGATGCGTTTGTTGCACAGAAAATCAAGGAAAAAGGCTGGGCGGTTTGGCCACTCATCCCCTATTCCTATAATACGATCAATTATAATCTGAATGTTCCTGCGCCATCGCCGCCATCGGTTGATAATTGGCTCGGCACGGATGATCAGGGGCGCGATGTATTCGCGCGGCTTATTCATGGTTTTCGTATTTCGGTGCTGTTTGGATTGATGCTGACGTTTTTTTCATCGATTGTGGGAATT
Organism: Alphaproteobacteria bacterium; assembly: GCA_010031785.1. GTDB lineage: Bacteria > Pseudomonadota > Alphaproteobacteria > UBA9219 > RGZA01 > RGZA01. Next base: position 24,744 of record RGZA01000012.1, on the reverse strand, counting down.
GCCGCAGGCGCCTTGCAGGGCTATTTCGGCGGCACGCTTGATCTTGTTATGCAGCGCTTTATTGAAATCTGGTCGGGGATGCCGACGTTATTCTTGCTGATTATCATGTCCTCCCTCGTGCAGCCGAATTTCTGGTGGCTGCTTACGCTGCTGTTATTGTTTAGCTGGATGCATCTGGTAGGCGTGGTGCGCGCGGAATTCCTTCGGGCACGTAATTTTGACTATGTGAAGGCCGCGCGCGCGCTTGGCGCCACCAATCTTACGATTATGGCGCGGCATATGCTGCCCAATGCGCTGGTTGCCACTATTACCTATCTGCCGTTTATTTTAAATGGCGCGATTACAACACTGACCGCGCTTGATTTTCTTGGCTTTGGCTTGCCGCCAGGCTCACCTTCATTGGGCGAATTGCTTAATCAGGGTAAGAATAATTTACAGGCGCCATGGCTTGGCATTACCGCCTTTATCATTCTCTCACTTCTTCTCAGCCTGCTGATTTTTATAGGCGAAGCGGTGCGCGATGCCTTTGACCCACGCAAAAACAAGGTGGGCGCATGACCTTACTAGCGATTAATGATCTAAATATCAGCTTTAACACCGGCAAAAATGCGGTGCAGGCGGTACGCGGCGTTTCCTTCAGCATCAATAAGGGCGAAGTGGTGGCATTGGTCGGTGAATCCGGCTCGGGCAAATCCGTCACCGCTTTATCCATCATGCAGCTACTCCCCAATACCGCACATATTACGAGCGGCAGCATCCGTTTCAATGATCAGGAATTATTAGGGCAGCCGGAAGCAACTATTCAAAAACTTCGCGGCAACGATATTTCGATGATTTTTCAAGAACCGATGAGCGCACTGAACCCGTTGCACTTTGTTGAAAAACAAATTGCCGAAGTTGTAATGCAGCATAAGGGCATCAGTATGCAAGCTGCGCGCCCGCGCGTTCTGGAACTGCTCGAACTGGTTGGGCTGCCCAACCCACCGCAATGGCTTGCGCGCTATCCGCATGAATTATCGGGCGGGCAACGCCAGCGCGTGATGATTGCAACGGCACTGGCCAATGATCCTGATTTGCTGATTGCCGATGAACCCACCACGGCACTTGATGTTACGATTCAGGCGCAGATTTTAGAGCTGTTAAAGGACTTGCAGAAAAAACTCGGTATGGCGGTGCTACTCATTACCCACGACCTAGGCATTGTGCGGCATATGGCGCAGCGTGTTTGCGTGATGCAGCATGGATTGCTGGTGGAGCAAGGCAATGCTGCAGAATTGTTCACCAACCCGCAGCATCCCTACACCAAACATTTACTCGATAGCGAACCCAAAGGTATCGCGGCGCCGGTTGCAGCCGATGCCAAAGAAATTCTCAATGTCAAAAACATTAAGGTGTATTACCCGATCCGCAAGGGCTTGCTCAGGAAAATCGTTGATTATGTGCGCGCAGTGGATGATATCAGCTTTACGCTACGCGAAGGCGAAACGCTTGGCGTAGTTGGCGAGTCAGGTTCGGGCAAGACAACACTCGGTATGGGCGTGCTGCGCCTCACCCGCGCAGAAGGAACCGTTGTGTTTATGGGGCAGAATGTTTTAAGCCTGCAGCAAAAGGAGTTACGACCGCTTCGCCAGCGCATGCAGCTGGTGTTCCAGGACCCTTATGGCAGCCTGTCACCACGCCAGACGATTGGCGCCATTATTGGTGAAGGCCTGAGCATTCACAATATCGGCACGCAAGCTGAGCGCGATCAGGCGATTGCCGATATTTTATGTGAAGTCGGGTTAGAACCCGAGATGCGCCACCGTTTCCCGCATGAATTTTCCGGCGGCCAGCGCCAGCGCATTGCCGTTGCGCGCGCTTTGATTTTAAAACCTAAATTGATTGTGCTGGATGAGCCGACATCTGCGCTTGATCGCTCCGTGCAGGCACAAATTATTGCGTTATTGCGCGATTTACAAACCAAACATCAGCTCAGTTATATCTTTATCAGCCATGATCTGCGCGTGATCCGCGCCATGTCGCATAATGTATTGGTGATGCAGCATGGCAAGGCCGTTGAAACCGGAACATCGGAAAATATCTTCAACAACCCGCAGCAGGATTATACCAAAAAGCTGCTTGCAGCAGCGTTGAGTTAATCCCATGCGCATTCTTCATATCATGGCAGGCAACGGCAATGGCGGTGCAGAGATGTATTCGACCGACGTTATGCTCGCGCTACATGAAAAAGGCGTGGATCAATGCGTGGTCATGCGTGAAACCGCACCGCGTTATCAGGAATTAAAAAATGCGGGCATCCGCATGGCACCCGAAGTGTTCCGTTTTGCGTTTTCCATCGGCCCGTTTCGCCCTGTACAAAACTATATGATGCGCCGGGTGCTGCTGCGTGAAAAACCCGATATTACTCATTGCTGGATGCGACGGGCAGCAAACATTACGCCCGCGCTTGCCGCAAAAACAGGGCCGCTGCTCGGCTGGTTTGGTAATTATGAAAACATCAAGCATTTTTCGCATTGCACGGATTTTGTTGCCGTAACCAAAGACATTATTGCCAAGACCATCGCGCAAGGCGCAGCGCCCGAACATGCAACCTATATCCCGACCTTTCCATCGATTGTGGATATGCCCGCGCTGGATCGCGCAACGCTTGATACGCCTACGGGGGCAAAAGTATTGCTCACGCTTTCGCGGCTGCATCCCAAAAAAGGCCTCGATCTGCTCATGTATGCGGTCAAGGATTTTCCGGATTGCTATCTGTGGCTTGCGGGTGATGGCCCAATGCAAAAAGAATTGGAAGATTTGGCCGTAACCTTGGGCATTCAACAGCGCGTGCGTTTCCTTGGCTGGCGCACCGATCGCGGCGCGTTACTTAAAGCCGCCGATATATGCGTTCTTCCATCCAATTACGAGCCGTTTGGCACCGTCATTTTGGAAGCATGGTGCGCGAAAGTTCCGTTTGTTGCGTGTGAAAGTGCGGGGCCAGCGGCACACATTATCAACGAAGAAAACGGCATGATGGTGCCAATTAATGATGCGTCTGCGCTTGGCCACGCCATTCGCCGCACGCTTGATGATAGCGCTTTACAGGAAAAAATGGTTGCGCGCGGCTATGCCGAATATATGCAGAGCTTCACAAGGGAAGCCGTAACGCAACGTTGGCTCAGCCATTATGATCATCTGCTCAATCAATTCCCGCATGTGAAAACAGCATGAGACTATTTCCAATCATCCTTTACCTTATCGCGGTAACGCTTGGCACCTTTAGCGGCGGCACATGGGCAGCCTTGGGAATTGCAGGCGGCGGAATTTTATTCCTTGGTACATGGCTGAAAGAACGCAGGCTAGCCCCACTTTATATGCCTTATATGATTGCAGTTTTAGGCACGTTGGCTGCTATCGCGCTGCTTAATCTTGCGGCGAGCAATCCCGCTATTTCGTGGCATATGCTGCTGCAGGAAGCGACGATTATGCTACCGCTCGCTTTGTTCTTTCACCCGCGCGTGATTGCGCAAGTGGAACCCCCCAAGCTGTTTCCGGTGATCACGCTTGCGGCATCGGTTGCTGCGATTGCATATGGGCTTGAATGCGCGCTGGGTTACCCGATGCTGCATGGGGTGAAGGGCGCGATTGTTGAATATACTGAATATAATCGCGGCATATCATATCTCGCAGTATTTGCATTCCCGATGATGGCGTATGTGTGGGTATGTCAACCACGCTGGCGTTTTGCCGTTTTTATTCTGCTGATGCTTATTCCGGTAATGCTGACGGAATCGCGCGCCACGCGCATGGCGTTTATTGCTGGGTTAGCGGTAACTGCGCTTGCGCACTATGCACCAAAACTTATGCAGCGTGGCTTAATCGCGGTTCTAGTTGCACTTATCACAATGCCTTTTGTTGTTACCCATCTTTTTACAGAGCATCCGCAATGGGTGGAGCGCCTGCCGATGTCATGGCATCATCGCGTGGAGATTTGGGATTACATGTCGTATCGTATTTTTGAGCGCCCATGGTTTGGCTGGGGCATTGGCAGCAGCCATTTACTATCATTTGAGCAGCCACATGGGCAACTTTACCAGATGGTGCACACAGCAGCGAGCCATCCGCATAATGCGATCCTGCAATTATGGGTTGAAACAGGATTGCCGGGATTGATCATCGGTATTGCCGCAGCCATTGCTGTACTGCGTAACATTGCGCGGCTTGCAGCGCCCTATGTACCTTTTGCAATGGGTGCATGGGCTGCATGTTTGTGCATTAGCTTGGTTGCTTATAGTTTTTGGGATGACTCCCTGTTTGCACTCTTTGCCTTAACATCGCTTGCTTTTATTTTATTATCCAATCATGCAAAACAATCGTAATGTCGTGCCCATGATGACCGCGATCATGCGCGGTGTGTGCAATCGTTGCCCGCATTGCGGCGTGGGAAAGCTGCTTATCTCTTATCTTAAACCTGTTGCGGAATGCGCGGTGTGCGGTGAAGTGCTTGGTACCATTCGCGCGGATGATGGGCCGCCATGGCTGACGATTTTAATTGTCGGGCATATTTTATTGCCAATTATTTTTACAAAAAGCGCTGCTACGGACTGGCCCCAATGGCTTGCCATGACCATCTGGGTCGGCCTTGCGATTATCCTGATGGCGCTGATTTTACCGCGCGCCAAGGGCCTGTTTATTGGGGTTCTTTGGAAGAACCGCCAGCCAGCGTAGAAAACCAGCTGCCCTTCATGCGTTCAGCCTTGGCTTTCATTTCATGATCTCCAATCAACGCATCGCGCTTGGCCAGTTCAAAATCCGATAGCGCCATTTCCTTGACGAGCTCTGCGAAAGAATATTCAGGTTTCCAGTTTAGTTTTTCTCTGGCTTTGGTGGCATCGCCAAGCAAGGTATCGACTTCCGCTGGACGGAAGTAACGCGGGTTGATTGCAACGATGCAGCGGCCTTTTTCATCATAGCCTTTTTCGGCTCCGCCTGTGCCTTCCCAGCGCACGCTCATCTCCAGCACGACTGCACTCGCTTCGATAAATTCACGCACGCTATGCTGCTCGCCCGTTGCAATCACATAATCTTCGGGTTTTTCCTGCTGCAGGATCATCCATTGCATGCGCACATAATCCTTGGCATGACCCCAATCGCGGCGCGCATCAAGGTTACCAAGAAACAAACATTGCTGCAGGCCAAGCTTGATGCGGGCAAGCGCCCGGGTGATCTTACGTGTAACGAATGTCTCCCCGCGCATCGGGGATTCATGATTGAACAAAATGCCATTGCAGGCATAAAGCCCATAGGCTTCGCGGTAATTGACCGTAATCCAGTGCGCATAGAGCTTGGCAACACCGTAAGGTGAGCGCGGATAAAAGGGCGTGGTTTCGTTTTGCGGGGTTTGATTAACCTTGCCGAATAATTCGGATGTCGAGGCCTGATAAAAACGTGTTTTTTGGCTAAGCCCCATGGTGCGAATGGCTTCGAGCAGACGCAAGGGCCCCAGCGCATCGGCATTGGCGGTATATTCGGGTTCTTCAAACGACACGGCGACATGGCTTTGCGCAGCGAGATTATAAATCTCATCTGGTTGTACCTGCTGCACAATACGCATCAGGCTCATGGACTCGGTCATATCGCCATAATGCAAAAATAATTGAGCGCCGGGCAGCAACGGGTCTTGGTAGAGATGATCGATGCGGTCGGTGTTAAACAGCGATACAGGGCGCTTAATGCCATGCACCTCGTAATCTTTTTGCAAAAGAAATTCGGCGAGATACGCGCCATCTTGCCCAGTGATGCCTGTGATCAGCGCAACTTTCTTTTTTGCCATGAATAAAACTCTAAATAGGAAGTGGAAGAACCAGCCTATTTAAAACTAGGCGCGCTGGCAAATGAAACGCCGTTACTATCGCGCGCCGACACAAGGGGTGTGTCCTGCAATGGCCATTGAATCGCCAATGTTGCATCATTCCAGAGCAAGCAGTGCTCATCTTCGGGCGCGTAATATTCCGTGGTTTTATAAAGAAAATCTGCCGAATCGCTTAGCGTGAGAAACCCATGCGCAAAACCGGGCGGCACCCATAGCTGGCGCTGATTATCTTCGCTCAGCTCCACGCTTACATGCTTGCCAAAATGCGGTGATGATTTGCGTATATCCACGGCAACATCCAGCACTGCGCCCCGCACAACGCGCACCAGCTTGCCTTGCGGCTTGGTCAACTGGTAATGAAGCCCACGCAAAATATGTTTGGCTGAACGGCTGTGATTATCCTGAACAAACTGCGGCATCAGGCCCGTTACGGCAGTAAAATCTTTTTGATTATAGCTTTCATAAAAAAACCCGCGCGCATCGCCATGCACTTTTGGTTCAATGATCAATACATCAGGAATGGCGGTGGGCGTAACACGCATGCTTATTCTTTCAATAGCTTGATGAGATATTGGCCATAGGCGCTTTTCAAAAGCGGCGCTGCAAGTTTTTCAAGCTGCGCAGCATCAATAAAGCCCTGATGAAAAGCAGTTTCTTCTGGGCATGCGACTTTGAGCCCCTGACGATGCTCAATCGTTTCAATGAAATTGCTCGCCTCAATCAGGCTTTCATGGGTTCCGGTATCAAGCCATGCATAACCGCGCCCAAGGGTTTGCACCGTAAGCTGGTTGCGCTCCATATACGTGCGGTTTACATCGGATATTTCCAGTTCACCGCGCGCCGATGGCTTAAGCGCAGCAGCAATATCAATTACCTGATTATCATAAAAATAAAGGCCAGTGACAGCATAATTGCTTTTCGGCTTTTCTGGTTTTTCTTCGAGCGAATTCGGTTTGCCCGATGCATCAAAGCCAAGCACGCCGTAACGCTGCGGCTCTGTCATGTGATAGGCGAAAATGGTTGCGCCTTGGGTGTTCGCATGCGCGGCAGCTAATTTATCCGGCAAATCGGTGCCATAAAAAATATTATCACCAAGAATAAGCGCGGATTGATCGCGACCGATAAAATTCTTACCGATGATAAAGGCCTGCGCAAGCCCATCGGGGCTTGGCTGCACCGCAAAGCTCAGATGAATGCCCCAATCGCTGCCATCGCCAAGTAATTGTTCAAAACGCGGCAAATCTTGCGGTGTTGAGATAATCAGGATATCGCGAATGCCAGCCTGCATGAGTGTGGTGAGCGGATAATAAATCATCGGCTTGTCATAAATCGGCAAAAGCTGCTTTGAAACAACCTTAGTCACCGGATAAAGCCGCGTGCCTGAACCACCTGCCAGAATAATCCCTTTGCGCGCCATTATTTATCTCTCATACAGTTGTTTAAGCATTGCCGTGACACCTTCTTGCCATGGCGGCAGCGTGATGCCAAATGTTTCTTGGAATTTCGTGATATTTAAGCGTGAATTGAGTGGCCGCGCGGCAGGTGTTTTGTAATCCTTGCTTGAAACTGGAGTAATGGCATCAGGCGGAAGTTTTAATGCAACACCAAGATTCTGCGCAGTATCGAGCACAAAGCGCGCATAGTCATACCATGATGTCTCGCCTGTTGCCGCAAGATGAAATAAGCCCGTTGCATGCGGTGCTGTTTTTAAAAGCTGCGCGGTGCAATCGGCCAATAACGCAGCGCCGGTTGGCGCGCCAATCTGGTCATAAACGACATTTAATGTATCGCGCGTCTGCGCAAGCTCGATCATCGTTTTGGCAAAATTTTTTCCTGTCGCGCCATACACCCATGAGGTACGCAAGATGATATGATTACAGCCCGAAGCAACAATTACATCCTCCCCCGCTTTCTTGCTGTGGCCATAGATATTCAAAGGATGCGTGGCATCGCTTTCCTTAAACGGCGTGGTGCCCGCGCCATCAAACACATAATCGGTTGAATAATGGATCAGGGTTGCGCTGCAACGCTGCGCTTCTTTTGCAATAATTTCTGGCGCAGTTGCATTAATCAGAAACGCGGTGTCTTTATCATTTTCTGCCTTATCAACGGCAGTATAGGCGGCGGCATTGACGATTGTCTTTGGCTTGATGGTGCGGATGATTTCAGCAAACTGATCTGGTTTCGTAAAATCTGCCTCCTGCCGATCAAGCGCAACAAGCTTACCGAGCGGCGCCAGCGCGCGCTGCAATTCACTTCCTACCTGTCCGTTTTTACCAAACAGTAAAATGGTCATGCGTGTGTACCGTTATAGTTTTTGCTGATCCATTCGCGATATGCGCCGGATTGCACATTGGCAATCCATTGCGGGTTGGCAAGTACCCATTCCACGGTTTTACGCAAACCGGTTTCGAATGTTTCTGCTGGCTTCCAGCCAAGTTCGCACTCAATCTTTGCAGCATTAATCGCATAGCGGCGATCATGGCCAGGGCGGTCTGTTACATGGGTGATTTGCAGCGCATAGGATTTGCCATCCTCGCGCGGGCGCAATTGATCAAGCAGCGCACAAATATCTTTCACAATATCGATATTGGCACGTTCATTATTGCCGCCGATATTATAAACCTCCCCCACCCGGCCATCGTGCAACACACAGCGCAGCGCGGCGCAATGATCGGTTACATAGAGCCAATCCCTGATCTGCAAACCATCACCATAAACAGGCAAGGCTTTGCCCGCAAGCGCATTCACAATCATCAGGGGAATAAGTTTTTCAGGAAAATGGTATGGCCCATAATTGTTTGAACAGTTCGTCGTCAATACCGGCAAGCCATAGGTGTGATGATAGGCACGCACAAGATGATCTGCCGCAGCTTTGCTCGCCGAATAAGGGCTATTGGGTTGATGCGGGTGCGTTTCGGTGAAAGCAGGCGCGTCAGCGCTGAGTGAACCATAAACTTCATCAGTTGAAATATGCAGGAAACGAAATGCGGCCTTGGCATCGCCCGCCAGCCCTTTCCAATAATTAAGCGCAGCATCAAGCAGGCGAAAGGTGCCCATAACATTGGTTTCGATAAAGGCTTCGGGGGAATGGATCGAGCGGTCCACATGGGATTCCGCAGCAAAATGAATTATTGCGCGCGGTTTGTGCTGCACCAATAACCGGCTGACCAGTGCGCTATCGCCAATATCACCTTCTACGAAAACATGGCGGGCATCGCCCTGCAATGACGACAGGGTTTCCGGATTGCCTGCATAAGTGAGCTTATCAAGATTCACCACGGGCTCGGCCCCTTTTGTTTCAGATGTGGCCTTGAACCAGTCTAAAACGAAGTTTGCACCAATAAATCCTGCGCCGCCGGTAACCAAAATCATTGCAGTTTTTCCTTTATAAAACGGCCATAACTATAACGCTGCGCACCCCTGTGGCGCAAGGCTTAGAGCACTTCTATTTTTATTGTGATTTTTATGATGTACGATGCGATTTATTTTCTTGTGAAAACAGGCCTGCCAGCATAAAACGCCCATAGCGATTATATTTTGTAAGAGTCTTTGGCATGGTTGAGAGCGACAAACCAAACGATAAAACGGGCAACAGCCATGCCGTGTTAACGGATGGTTTTTTGCTGCGCGTGTTTGATGCGCTCGATGCAAAAGATTCCGTAGCGCTGCTGGCCCTGCTCGACCCGCTTGGCGCTGAAGATTTTGCCGACCTTGTGCATTTCTGTTCCGCCGAACAGCGCGAGCTTTTATTTACACTTACGCAAACCAAACTTAACCCTGATGTTCTTCCGCTGCTTGATGAAACAGTGCGCGAAGATGTCGTCGAGCAAATGGCGCCAGGGCAATTGGCCGAAGCAATCACCAGCCTTGAAACCGACGATGCCGTTGAGGTTATGGAAAACCTTGATCGCGCCACGCAACGCGAAGTGCTTTCTGCATTGCCTGCGGAGGAGCGCGATGCGCTGCGCACCGCGTTATCCTACCCTGAGGATAGCGCTGGCCGTTTGATGCAGCGCGAATTACTCGCAGTTCCCGATGACTGGAACAGCCAGCAATGCATGGAATATATTCGCAGCCGTCATGAATTGCCGGAGGCATTTTACGACGTTTTTGTGGTCAATAGCGAAGGCCATACGCTTGGCGCCGTGCCATTGCACCGCCTGCTCACCGCAACGATTGCAACGCCCATCAAAGACATTATGGATGAACAAAGCCAGCGCATGCCGGTGATGATGGATCAGCGCGAAGTTGCGTACCTGTTTCAGCGCTATGGCCTTGTTTCTGCGCCTGTGGAAGATGAACAACACCGTCTTGTCGGGATGATTACCATTGATGATGTGATCGACATCATGGAAGAACACGCCACCGAAGAACTCGTGCATTTAAGCGGGGTAAGCGAGCCCGACTTTTATCGCGATATTCTTACCACTACGCGCTCACGCTTTACATGGCTGTTTGTGAATTTGATTACTGCGATGCTTGCTTCATGGGTTATTTCCTTTTTTGAGGGCACATTGCAATCCATCGTCGCCCTTGCCGTACTGATGCCCATTGTTGCATCGCAAGGCGGTAATGCAGGCACACAAACACTGGCGGTTGCCGTGCGCGGGTTAGCCTTGCGCGAACTGACCAGCGTCAATGCCCTTAGCTTCCTTGCCAAGGAAGCATCGGTGGGTGCCTTTAACGGCCTTTTATTCGCAGCGATTATTAGTGTCTTTGCTGGGCTTTGGTATCATAACTGGATTATTGCCCTCGTCATCGCGCTGGCGATGATCATCAATATGATCGCCGCGGGCCTTGCAGGTGCTTTTATTCCACTAGTGCTTAATCGATTTAAAATCGACCCTGCGATTTCATCAAGTGCGCTGGTGACAACCGTGACCGATGTATGCGGCTATCTGTCATTCCTGGGGCTTGCCACGTTATTTCTTATTAAATAAGTTTTTCAAGTTCTGCTGCAACCGCATCCACGCTGATCATCGCAATATCATTTTGCTTAAGCCATGCGCAGCGCGGCCCAACAGGGCCTGAACGCACCGGGTCCGTATGATGCGACATAAGGGTCAGCGTTGGCACGCCAACCATCGCTGCCAAAAAGGTCGGGCCTGTATCATTGCCAACAACGCACGCCGCACCGCGATACAGGGTTGCGAGTTGCGCAAAGCTGGTGCGGCCCGAAACATCGATGATAAAATCAGCATTGGCTTTGATATCAGCTATCGCTTGCGCGTCGGCCTTGGTACCCACCACAACTACGTTAAATCCCTTATGTTTAAGGGTTTTGGCAAGCTGCGCGAAATGCTGCGCGGGCCAGCGTTTATGCAATAAATGCGGTGAGCAACCGGGGATAAGGACTGCATATTTTTCTGCCAAACAAAGATCATCAATCGGTGCCTGTAACCAGCTCAGATCAAGCGGCCCGCTATCAGGAATATCTGCATTGCGTAATTGCACCAGCAACTCTTCCTGACGATGCATTTTATGAGAAAACACGGTGCGCGGAAAAGTTGAGTTCGCAGCGGTACTCGACCATTGCACGTCTTTATCAAAAAAGATTTTTTTATAAAAGCGCGAACGTGGCTTGTTCTGCAAATCAACCACGCAATCAAAGTGCTGTGATGTAATCGCGGTGTAGAGTTTTTTCCATGCGCGTAATTGCCACCAATCGGGCCGCGGATCTTCGATCACCGCATCAAACCATGGCATCTGCCGCGCAAGGCCTGCAAAGGCGGGCATGGTGAGTAGCGTGATGTGTGCATCCTTGTGGCGGTCGCGAATATCCTGAAATGGTTTCATGCATAGAAGAATATCGCCAAGCGCGCCAAGCCGAATTACGAGTATATTATTGTGCTTTTTCACGGTTTTGCGACCTTTTTATAAACCTCTAAGGTCGCATCGCACATCTGCTGCAACTGGAATTTTATGCGCACATAGGCTTTGGCTTTTTGCGCCATCTGCGCATGCTCATCTGGCGATAGTGCGAGCCCTTTGGCAATAGCATAACCCAGCGCAGTAGCATCCCCTGCCGGAACAAGCCAGCCGGTTTCGCCATCCACAATGGTTTCATCGGTTGCGCCAAGCGCGGTTGCAATCACCGGTACACCCGATGCCTGTGCTTCCACAGGTACACGACCAAATCCCTCCGCAACCTGGCTAGGGCTCAGCACTAGTTGCGCAAGCGCATAGGCCGCAGGCACATCCCCGCCATTCATCCAGATGATTTTATCCTGTAGGCCATAGGCATTCACAAGCTCGCGTAATTTCTCGCTATATTTTGCACGGCCCTGATCTGGGCCGATAAAGACGCAGATGAAATCCTGTGTAACACTGCGCAAAGCTTGCAGCACCAATTCATGGCCTTTAATCGGCGACAAGCGCCCGGGCATAATGATGATGGGTGCGCTTTTATTATTCCATAGGGTTTTTAGCGCGTTTTTACGTTCCTCAGAAATTGCATCTGCATCATAGACCTGCATATCAATGCCGCGCGGAATGACAGCAATACGCGATGCATCAACCCCATAATTTTTCTGAATATGCCGCGCGATGAAGTGTGAAATGGCAATAATGTGATCCGATTTTGCCATCACGCTATTATAGAATTTCTTTAAGAAGAATGTGCCCTTATAGGCCGCATGAAAGGTTGTCACGAACGGCGTGCCTGTCATGCGCGTAGCCAGATACGCACTCCATGCTGGTGCGCGGCTACGCGCATGCACGATATCAATCTTTTCTTTTTTGATCAGCGCGGCAAGCCAGAACGCATTAGCGATAATGTTAAAAATATTCTTGCTCGCGACATTATGCAGGATGTGTTGCGCTTTTAATTCCTGCTGCAGACGTCCACCGCTGCTGACCACAATGGCGCGGTGACCTGCGGCAAGCGTGGCATGCGCAACATCCACCGTTGCGCGTTCAGCCCCGCCTGCTTCAAGGCCCGGAATCACCTGTAAAACCGTGATTTTACGGGAGTTTAACATTCGCAACCTCGCACACAACGCGCGCAGCTTTTTGTGATGGCGGCATATGATTATTTTCAAGCATGGTCTTTACTTGGGTAAAAGCCTGGCGCTGTTGCGCCCGCGCAGCACCATTGTTCCACAATTCAAACAGCCCCTTGGCCATTTTTTCTGGCGCGCAATCATCCTGCAAATATTCTGGCACGACCGCGCGGTTGAGCAGCAGATTAGTCAAATTCGCAAACTTCACTTTAATCAACCAGCGATAGAGCATCACGGTGAGCGCATTGAGCTTATAGGCAATAATATGCGGTGCGCCTGCAATGGCAAGTTCAAGTGCAACAGTACCCGATGCTGCAAGCGCCACATGGCTTGCCGCAAAGGCATCATATTTTTTTTGATCGCCAAGCAAGACGGTAGGTTGGATCGGCCATTCATCAAGATAGGGCAGCAAAAAATCATGGATCTGCGGAATGGTGGGAACCACGACGATGAACCCGCCAGTAAGCGGCTGTAACAGCTTCAATGTTTCAGCAAAAATGGGGGCTAAACGCTTTATTTCACTACGGCGACTGCCGGGCAATACCGTGATAATTTTTGTATCATCTGCAAGATTCAGTTCAGCACGCAGACGCGCAGCATCGCCCTTATCGGCACCCTGCTCCATCACCGAATGGCCAACAAACGTGCATGGCAAGCCAACTTTTTCAAAATAAGGCGGCTCAAACGGCAAGATGGCAAGCAGATGATCATAAAGCTTGGCAATTTTTTTAGCGCGGCCCGGGCGCCATGCCCACACAGTTGGTGCAACATAATGAATAAGCGGAATGTTTTCGCCCTTCAGTTTTTTTGCAAGGCGGAAGGAAAAATCTGGACCATCAATCGTAATCACGGCTGATGGTTTTATTTTTTTTACAGCTTCCGCTGTTTCATGCAGGCGTTTTAAGACATGCGGGATTTTTGGCAGCAATTCAAACAGGCCGAATAGCGCAAGTTCGGATTGCTGGAACAGGGTTTGCAGCCCTTCCGCCTGCATGCGTTCACCGCCAACCCCTGCAAAACGTACATTTCCGTTGGTAATGGTGCGCAATGCACTCATCAAACGTGCGCCAAGCAAATCGCCCGATGGCTCGCACGCAACCAGAAAAAAACAGGGGACGACTTTATCAGTCATAACAATTCTCTTGAAAAAGAGCGGTGCTATTCCTTCCCCTTCGGGGGAGGTTAGGAGAGGGTCGGATCAAGAAACCAAGCGTGATCGTTTGAGCAGACCCGCCCCCAGTCCCTCCCGAAGGGAGGGGAGTTAGAGCGTTTCTGCCATCAAAAAATTTCTTAACATACATCATAATGCCAACCCTATGATGAATAATCCTGAAGCATCGGCGTGTTTGATCACATCCTCGCGGTCAATCAGCAGCGTGCCGCCTGCTTCGGCTGCGATACCGCTAAAACCAGCGGCCAGTGCTTCACGCACCGTTTCAATGCCAAGAGCGGGCAAATCAAAACGCATATCCTGCTGCGGCTTTTTGAGTTTCACCAGCACTGGCCCTGCCCCTTCACGTTTCAACATGCGCGTACGGCCAATCAACGCATCGGTGCCCTCAATGGCTTCAACGCCCAGCACAATTCCTTGCTGTACTACAACCGATTGCCCGACATCGAGCGCGCCAAGGGCGCGGGCAATTTCAATGCCGCGCGTGATATCAGCCTGCGCGATATCGCTTGGTGCATGTTTGCCAAGCTGCCCTGCGGGCAATATTAAATCGGCAAAGACATCTTGCGGTGCCAAGACATTAAAGCCTTCCGCCTCAAATTCTTTGGCAATGGCTTTGAGCAGCCCATCATCACCCAGCGCGCCAAGACCGATGCGCGCGAGTTTTTGCAGCATCAACCAATCGGGTTTTAATTCAGCAATCGATGGCCGGCGCACACGCCCAACCATCACTACATCGGTAATCTTTTTTTCTTTTGCAAGGGCAAGTGCCGCCGATGCTGCGCCAAGCGGCAGCCATGTGACCGGAACGTCATCACCTGCAATATCCGCATCGCTTTGTCCTTCAAGTGCAAGTACATGAAAGGGACGGTTCATGCGTAGACATGCAGCAATGAGCCGCTTTGGGGCTTCCCCACCACCGGCGATGATCCCAAGGATTGCTGTCATAGGATCAGGCCGCTTTATCCGGCTGGCAAATCGGCCGCGAGGATTTGGTGCGAATGAAGCCGACAATATCTTTTACAACTGCCGATGAGGCATATTGTTCTGAAACGCCTTCAAGCCGTTCGGAGAAGGTACCTTCAGGTGCAAACAGCATGCGGTAGGCATTGCGTAATTCATTGATCTGATCTTTTTTAAAGCCACGACGTTCAAGCCCCACCAGATTTAATCCCGCAAGATGAGCGCGTTCACCCATCACGGTGCCATAAGGGATCACGTCATTTTCAACACCTGACATACCGCCAATCATCGCATGCGCGCCAATGCGCACAAACTGATGCAGCGCTGAATTACCGCCAATAATCGCATGATCGCCCACATGCACATGGCCCGCGAGCGTGGCATTATTAACAAGGATCACGTTGTTACCAATCTGGCAATCATGCGCCACATGCGCACCAATCATGATCAGGCAATCATCGCCAATTTTCGTGAGTAACCCGCCACCTTGCGTACCGGGGTTGATCGTCACATGTTCGCGAATGGAATTACGCGCACCGATCTCAAGGCGTGACGGCTCACCTTTAAATTTTAAATCCTGCGGCGCTGTACCAATCGATGCGAAGGGAAAAATCTCGGTTCCTTCGCCAATGCTGGTATTGCCATCAATCACCACATGGCTGTGCAGCTTCACATTCGCGCCCAGCTTTACCTCGCCGCCAATGATGCAGTAAGGTCCGATGCTTACGCCATCGCCCAGAACGGCAGCGGGATTAACAATCGCGGTGGGATGTATGGTGTGGGTCACAGCGTTTATTTACCTTCCTGGCCCAATTTTTCTTGACCAAGCATCTGGTCGCGCTTGGTATCAATCAGCATCGCGCTATACATTGCTTCGGCAACCTTGTCGCTACCGACATAGGCTTCGCCCTTGAACTTCCATACATTGCCGCGCTGGCGTTCTTTTTTAACTTTAATATGTAGTGTATCACCGGGGAATACCGGGCGACGGAAACGCGCTTCATCAATCGTCATGAAATAGACCATGTGGCGGCCGGGTTCGATCTCATCGAGCATATCGACGACAAGCACGGCCGATGTCTGCGCCATCGCTTCGACAATCAATACGCCGGGCATGATCGGGTGGTTTGGAAAATGGCCCTGAAAAAACGGCTCATTCACGGTCACGTTCTTAACACCTGTGGCGCTTTCGCCGGGCACAATATCAATCACGCGGTCGATCATCAGCATCGGGTAGCGATGCGGGATGCGATCCATGATCCCTTGTACGTCAATGGCTGTTTTATGAGTATTTGGCTTTGCTTCTGTCATGATAAATCCGCGAGTGGTATTTTCAAGAGTACTTTTAAGAATTGATGCGGAATATCAATGCCTTATTTCATGCGTGAAATCAAGGCGGCAGGCAGGATATTAGTGGATTAATATGAAATAACTTCACCAACAAGCGCGATGCTACTCCCCTCCCTTCGGGCCCAGCCTTCGCTAAAGCTTCGGCGGGTCTCGTGCTTGCGTCCACCGAAGCATCTGGCGTAGGTGGAAGGGGCGCAGGGAAGAAGAAAGAATGATCAACGCTATGGAGGCTTCCCCTCACCTAACCTCTCCCAGAGGGAGAGGAATCCGGGTACGCTGCTTCATTGAGGATAGATCATGACTAAACCTTCTAAAAAACTGGGCCTTTTGACCAGTGGCGGCGATTGCGCCGGGCTTAACGCTGTTATCCGGGCGGTAGTTACCCATGCGACAAGGCGTTATGGCTGGGACGTTATCGGCATTTGTGAAGGTACCCACGGCCTGATTTATGACCCGCCGCACATTGTGCCGCTGAGCATTGATAAGATGGATTCGGAATTATTGCGCCGGGGCGGCACTATTCTAGGCACAACGAACAAGGGCGATCCGTTCGCCTTCCCTACCCCCACGGGCAAGGTTGATTTATCGGATGACATTATTCGCGGTTTTAAAAAACTCGGCCTTGATATGCTGATCGGCGTTGGCGGTGATGGCAGCCTAAGTATCCTTAAACGGCTTGCCGACAAAGGTGGCATTAAGCTCGTTGGGATTCCAAAAACAATTGATAATGATGTGGGCGCAACCGAAATGTCGGTTGGTTTTTCAACAGCAGTGGATATTGCAACCGAAGCCCTTGATCGTTTGCAACCAACCGCAGCCAGTCATAACCGCGTGATGGTCCTCGAAGTGATGGGCCGGGATGCCGGGCACATTGCGCTCAACTCCGGAATTGCAGGGGGCGCAGATGTTATTCTTATGCCTGAAATTCCATACGACATTGAAAAAGTCGCCGAGCACATCAACACCATTCGCAAAAATGGTCGCAACTTTTCGCTCGTGATTGTCTCCGAAGCGGTGACGACCAAGACGGGTAAAAAAATCAGCAAAGTATTCTCCGATCAACAAAAACGCCTTGGCGGCATTGGTGATTATATCGGCCAGCAAATTGCCGAGAAATGCCAAGCGGAAGTGCGCGTAACGGTGCTTGGCCATGTGCAACGCGGTGGCCAGCCAAGCGCGCAGGATCGCGTGATCGCATCTGCGATGGGTGTGCACGCGGTTGATTGCCTTGCGCAAGGTAAGCATGACCGCATGGTGTGCTGGCGTTACCGCCGCGTGGAAGATGTACCGCTTACAGAAGCGATTGCGACATATCGCGATGTGGAGCTTGATGGACCGCTGGTTGCGACCGCGCGTGGATTGGGGATTTGCCTAGGAGATTAACTGGGGGGATTAGCCTGTAATTTTTGAAAATTGCGGCTAACCAATTGTTAATTTCTATAAAAATTTTCTGAAACTAATTTAAGATTATATTTACCGCAGTGCGACATCATATTTATGTGCTACGCGAATATTTTTCTGTAATCAGTTGATATGTATAAAGACAAAATAGTTTTACACAGATAAAGGCACAGATTTTAGAAGTAAATTTTTAGTAAAGATTAACTCACACTTTGGACGAGAATCGGTTATAGTAGATTTATGTCACAGGCAAATTAATTTTTGACTCGTGGCGCAGAAGTCCAAGAAATGTATTCCAACAAAGGAGGAAATCATGGCACTAGGTCAGCGTATCAATGCTCTCCACAAAAGACACGAATGGTTAGACGGCGTATTGGTTGAGGAAATGCACCACCCCCATCCTGATGAAATCAGAATAGCCCAGATCAAAAAATCAAAACTCCGCGTAAAAGATGAAATTACCCTTCTTGAGAGAATGGAAAATCATTATCTTTCTATCAATGACGATGTTCCACAGTTACGCAAGAGAGCTGTCAGGCACTAAACGAGCATAAGCCGCGCATTCCCCCATGCCGAGCTACAGAATTTAGACCCCGCTCATATGTCGAGCGGGGTTTTTATTTGATAGCGCTTTCGGATAATTTTAACGTAGTACGTCATTGCGAGGGGGCTTTAGCCCCCGTGGCAATCCACCTTTATTTCTTGTATCCTCAATGGATTGCCGCGTCGGCCTAAAGGCCTCCTCGCAATGACGCGGCAGCTATATGAAAAATCATTAAAAGAACTGGAGAAAAAATGATCGATTCCAAGCCCGAATTTTTAATCACACGCAGCTTTGATACCCAGCGCGAGCGCGTATGGAAAGCATGGACCGACCCCAATCAGTTTGGAAAATGGTTTGGCCCCAGGGGATTTACAGCACAATCAAAAACATTTGATTTGCGCCCGGGCGGGATCAATCATTCGTGCCTCAAATCTGCCGCTGGCCCTGAAATGTGGGCTAAATTCGTCTACCGCGAAGTTACCCCGCCTTCCAAACTTGTATGGGAGCATTCCTTTTCGGATAAGGATGGTAACATTACGCGCCACCCGATGAGCCCGACATGGCCGTTAAAAATGCTGACCACAGTGACGTTTGAGGAGGAAGGGAACAAAACCATCATCATCCTGACATGGAACCCAATTGATGCTACAGCGATTGAAACCACGACCTTCATGGCGGGGATGGCCGGGATGAATATGGGCTGGACTGGCACCTTTGATCAGCTCGATGAATTCCTGAAAACAGGCTGATCAGCGCAGCAGCATCAGATAATAGCGCGACCAGATCGCAGCATAAAGCAGCCACAAAAAAGGACGCGGCGTTGTGTCTGAAAAATTCTTGTGGAAATAACGCACCATGCTGATGGCCTTGTGCCGTTCGATAAACGGCTTTGGTGCATCGCTGGTTGCGCCAATGTGCTTAATCGATAAATCAGGTATAAAATAAATTTTCGCACCGACTTTACGCAAGGCAAAGCAGAAATCCACATCCTCGACATGCAGGAAGTAGCCTTCATCAAGGCCGCCAACCAGCCAGAAATCATCCCTTGGGATAAACATCGCCGCACCGCTGATGGTGGGAACTTCGGTAATCGCTGGTGGCAGAGGGTTTTTATGCCATTTCCAGCGCTGAAATAACGGGTGCTTTGGAAAAAGCTTATAGAGAAAAAATGTTTCAACAAACGCTGTCCACGGTGTGAGTTTATCACGGCGGCTACCGCTTTGCTCCTTGCCATTGCCATCCAGAATGCGTG
This sequence comes from Alphaproteobacteria bacterium, assembly GCA_010031785.1. Lineage (GTDB taxonomy): Bacteria > Pseudomonadota > Alphaproteobacteria > UBA9219 > RGZA01 > RGZA01. The sequence continues at coordinate 5,205 of RGZA01000012.1, read as the reverse complement.
GCCCGATCAGATGCGGGCGCGGTAATGCGCGCGATTGCGCCATCAGCTTTTGGAGATCGCCACTTTCCAAAACAGAGTCAGGATTTAAAAGAAATAAATACTCGCTTGTCGCGGCCTTCGCGCCAAGATTATTGCCCTTGGCAAATCCGACATTGCCATGGCCGGTGACGAGTTTCAGGCGCGGCTCAACCGATGCTATCGCCTGAAGTTTTTGTATAATCGCTTCGGGATTGCCGTTATTGACGATCACCAATTCGGCAATGCCATCCTGCGCCAGCACCGATGCAATCATTTCAAAAAGCACCGGGCCTGTATGGTAAGACACCGATATCACACTGGTCTTTGGGCTCGTTTTCTGTGTTTCTGTCATGGTTTTAGGGATAAGCCCAAGATCCTGCCGTGTCAATTGAGTTTCGCATTAAACTGCGTAATATGCCGGGTATGTTTCTTACTTTACTCATCATTATTGTGTGCGCCGCCCTGTGCTGGTTCATCTGTGGCAAGGTACGCATGCGGCTTTTATCCGCTGCCATCCTTGATAACCCAAATGAGCGCAGTTTACACAGCGCGCCTGTCCCCCGCGGCGGCGGTATTGCGATATGGCTCACCGTTTTTCCGATCTGGATTATCTGTGATCTGATCGCCGGGTTATTCTTTACCCATATTTTTCTGATGATCGGCACAGGCGCGTTGATCCTGATTTCATGGCTTGATGACAAAAAATCCTTGTCTGCACGTCAACGCATTATGGTGCATATGCTGGCAGTTGTGTGCGGGCTGATTGCCCTGCCGCAGGATCATTCTGTGTTTCAGGGATTTTTTCCCTTATGGCTAGATCGTATTGTCGCAGGCATTGCATGGTTATGGTTCATAAACCTGACGAATTTTATGGACGGGATTGATGGTATTTCCGGTGCGCAAACCGCGCATGTCAGCCTTGGCTTTATTCTGATTACACTTCTCGCTAGTACCATTCCGCCCGATTTCATAATTGCGGCGGCAATGGCTGGAGCTGCGTTTGGCTTTTTGATCTGGAACTGGCATCCGGCAAAATTATTTTTGGGTGATGTCGGCAGTATTCCGCTTGGCTATCTGCTTGGCTATCTGATGATGGTGCTGGCCATTTCCGGGTATCTAGGCATTGCGCTTACCCTGCCCCTTTATTATGTCGCGGATGCGAGTATTACCCTTATCCGACGTATCATAGAGAAAAAGAAATTCTGGCAAGCGCACCGCGAGCATTTTTACCAGCAAGCCGCCTTGGCGATTGGCAACCATGCAGCTGTGATGCGGCCCATTATCATCACAAACCTTGGGCTTCTGATCATTGCCATTGCATCGCTTTATCTGGGCGAATGGGCGCTGCTCGCTGCCCCTTTGCTAGTGCTTGGCTTGTTGTGCTATCTAAAACGCCTGTCAAAAACTGAAAGGTAAGTGGCTTTGCTCCGTTTTAACCGTGTCCTGTTTTCATTTGCGCATGATCTGCTGATGGCAGCAGCCAGCTTTGCCGTTGCGATGTATTTGCGCCTTGGCGGCGGGCTGTTTGATTTTCCAGCCGAGCCCTGGCTGTTGCAGATGGCTATTTTCGTTGTGACCTGCGCAATTGCATTTGCCATAACAGGGGTTTATCGCGGGGTGTGGCGCTATATATCGGTGCGGGATTTAGGAAATATTCTGCGCGCGGTTACGCTGGCGGTCATTATCTTTATGCCGATTTCCTTTTTGCTCACGCGCCTTGATGGCATGCCGCGATCAGTGCCCGGGATTTTGTGGTTTGTGCTGATTGCATTTATGAGCGGATCACGGCTGCTGGTGCGCCTGCTGCGCGAAGGGCGCTTCTTAAATATCAATCGTCAGGATCGCATGAATGTGCTCGTGGTTGGCGCAAGCGATGAGGCAGAACTTTTTATCCGTACAGTTATTTCCGATACGCAATCGCCTTATCATGTGGTTGGCGTACTTGATGATAAAGGCACGCGCACGGGCTGCCAGATTCATTCGGTGTCGATCCTTGGCACAATGAATGACCTGAAACAGGTCGTCACTGATTTAAAGGCAAAAAATACGCCCCCTGCCCGTTTGATTTTGAGCAAAGCCGCTGGCCGTACCGCAGGGTTTGAGCAATTCCTCAGTGCCGCGCAAAGCCTTGGCCTTACGCTATCGCGCCTGCCATCCATCACCGAATTACATGAAAATGCGGGCATCCAAACCAATGTGCAACCAATCATGCTTGAGGATTTATTGGGCCGCGCGGAAACGGTGCTTGATCGGCAAGCCATCACATCCTTCGTGCAAAACAAACGTGTGTTGGTGACGGGTTCGGGTGGAACCATTGGCTCGGAGCTCACGCGGCAAATCGCAGCGTTGGAACCAACTGAACTCGCGCTTGTCGATAACAGCGAATTTAATCTCTATGCGATTGAACTGGAACTGCGCGAAAAATTTCCTGAGCTAATTATCCATGCTTTGATTGCCGATGTGCGCGATGCGCCGCGCCTTGATCATATCTTTGCCAGCTTTAAGCCCCAAGTGGTATTTCACGCTGCCGCGCTAAAACATGTACCCATGGCCGAAGTAAATGTGCGTGAAACATTACTGACCAATGTGATGGGTACAAAAAATGTTGCGAATGCTGCCGCTGCGCATCACAGCGATGTGATGGTGCTGATTTCAACGGATAAAGCCGTGCGCCCTGCCAATGTAATGGGCGCGAGCAAACGCATTGCCGAACAATATTGCCAGGCGCTCGATCATGATAATAGCGGCACCACGCGCTTTTTGACCGTGCGTTTTGGCAATGTGCTGGGCTCCACAGGCTCTGTTGTGCCGCGCTTTCAGGCGCAATTGGCCAAGGGCGGGCCGCTCACGGTCACGCATCCGGAGATTACGCGCTATTTCATGACCGTGCGCGAAGCCGTGGAGCTGGTGCTACAGGCATCGGCACATGCAACAACCCATGCAGGTGAGCGCGGCAAGATCATGGTGCTTGATATGGGCAACCCGGTGAAGATCGCCGATCTTGCACGGCAGATGATCCGCCTGGCGGGATTAAAACCCGATGACGATATCAAGATTGTTTATACGGGCTTGCGCCCGGGCGAAAAACTCTATGAAGAATTATTTAGCGATAGCGAAAAGCTTTCACCTTCTGGTGCGGATGGCGTGCATCTTGCTGCCGCAGCACCGCAACCGTTTGATGAGGTCAATGAAGCGATTACCGGCCTAACCGATCAGGCACGCAATGTTGCAACGGATGAATATGTATTGCGCAGTGGAATTGCAACGCTGGTGCCGGAATTTACGGGCGCGCATTAATTACAGTTAGATACTTTGATTTTGAATTGAGGACACGCCCTAGCGATACAACTATTTGCTCGGGTAGGTATCCAGTGACAGTTACTTTTTCAAGAAAAAAGTAACTGTCACTAGCCTCTATTCCTGGATCCCGTACATTTACCGATACAAATATTTAGAAGGATCAAGCGCTTCTTTATCGCGGCGAATTTCAAAATGCAGTTGCGGTGTATCAACCCCGCCGCTGGTGCCAACGGTGCCGAGCAAATCGCCCTTGGCGACAATAATATCCTGTTGCACAAACATGCGATCAAGATGGGCATAGGTAGTCATCAGCCCACTGGGGTGGCGCACCAGCACAACATTACCATAGCCGGGAATATCGCTACCCGCATAGGCAACGGTGCCACCATCAGAAGCGACAACAGGCGTTCCGCGCGGCACACCGATATTGATGCCATCATTTTTAAGACCATTTGATTTTGGACCAAAGGTGGATAGCACCGTGCCCTGCACTGGCCATGTAAAATTGACTGGATCATTAGCTTTTTCAATGCGGCTATGCATGGCGGGTTCTTTTGCAGCAGTTTCTTTTTTTGCCTGTGGCTCCGGCTTCTTTTCTTCAACTGACTTTAATTGTGGTGGGACATTTTCCGCTTTCTGCGCAAGCGCATCAGCATTGGGATCAAATTTTTCCTTGCTGTTTTTTAATGTGCGCGATGCTGGGATCGTTTTTTCTGGCACGACTACATTTACGGGCGTTGCAGGCTTTGATGCTTCAGTGAGATGCTTGCTCTTTTTATCAAAGTGCAACGGTTGCAAATTCAAGTCGGTTGGCGGGGCAGCTTTTGGCTGAACTGGCTTTTCCTGAATGATGGGTTGTGTAAATTGCTCATTCGCTTGCGCCTGTAATTCAGAACGCTGCAACAGGCGACGCGGGGAATAAACCGAATTATCCTTTAATTCTTGGGCTTTTTCTTCACTAATCGGTTGCGGCACGACCTGGGTATAGGTGGTAACGGGATGTGCCTTATGCTTTTGCTTATAGGCATTTTCGTTTTCATAGGCGATCGGGCCAAGCTCGACGGATGGCAAATCTGCATCCGATGCTGGCAGTGTCAGCGTTGTTCCAGCCTCAAGCTGATAGGGTGCCTGCAAACGGTTGAGATCAATAATCTCCCGCATGGAAGAATTATTGCGCCGCGCAAAACTATACAAGGTTTCGCCGGATAACACGGTGACGAGGCGCCCGGGCTTGATATTTACGGATGACGTATAGGATGCAGAGCGCGGTGTTTCACACGCAGCCAGACCAAGCAGCATCAGTAACGCAATCGTCGTTGGTTTAATCCGCAGCATCAGGCCCGTGAAGGTTAAGCGATCGAGATTTTTTCCACGTTGCCCATGTAGGGTTTGAGGGCAGATGGAATCAAAACACTGCCATCATCTTGCTGATAATTTTCAAGAACCGCAATCAGTGCGCGACCCACGGCAACACCGGAGCCGTTTAGTGTATGTAAAAACTGCGTATTTTTATCACCCTTGGCACGGAATCGTGCCTTCATGCGCCGCGCCTGAAAGTCTCCGCAATTGGAACAGGATGAAATTTCGCGGTAAGCATTCTGCCCCGGCAACCATGCTTCAATGTCATAGGTCTTGCGCGCAGCAAAGCCCATATCGCCAGTGCAGAGCAACACGGTGCGGAACGGGATTTCCAGTTTCTTCAAAATGGTTTCTGCCGCATCGGTCATGCGTTCATGTTCTTCATTGGATTTATCGGGCGTGGTGATGCTCACCAACTCAACCTTGTAAAATTGATGCTGGCGCAGCATGCCGCGCGTATCTTTACCCGCAGCGCCTGCTTCCGCACGGAAACACGGCGTGCGCGCCACAAAACGCAACGGCAATTCA
>RGZA01000110.1 GCA_010031785.1 Alphaproteobacteria bacterium | reverse complement strand
GCTGCAGCAAAGCAAAATGCCGTGCAGCTTGGTTTAAAAGGCTGTGCTGAATTTATTGAGACAAACTGGTGTGATGGTGTAATGGGGCCGTTTGATGTGGTGGTTAGCAACCCGCCTTATATTGCAACGCATGAACTGGAGGATCTACAGCCAGAAGTGCGTTTATTTGACCCGGTGCTGGCGCTGGATGGCGGGGAAGATGGCCTTGCGCCATACCGCATCATTACGCCTGCTGCCAAAGGGTTGTTGAAGCAGGGCGGCTTGCTTGCGTTTGAAGTGGGACATACACAAGCAGATGCCGTGATGGACATTTTAAAACAAAATGGATTTGAAAAGGTTGCAACGCGCGCAGATTTGCAGAATATTCCGCGCGTCGTTTTTGGGTATTGTCATAAATAACGATGGGATCCCGGATCAAGTCCGGGATGACAGTTCTTCGAACTGTCACATCGCGCCATAATTCGGGCCGCCGCTGCCCTCGGGTGTAACCCAATTGATATTTTGCGTTGGGTCCTTGATGTCGCAGGTTTTGCAGTGAATGCAATTTTGCGCATTGATCTGCAGGCGTGGTTTGTCTTCGGTGTCTTTCACAATTTCATAAACTGCTGCCGGGCAATAACGCTGTTCCGGGCTGTCATAAAGATTATAATTCACATCAATTGCAAGGCTTGGATCCTTCAATTGCAAATGCGCAGGCTGATCTTCGGCATGGTTGGTGCCAGTAAGCGATACCGAGGTAAGGCGATCAAAGCTCAACACACCATCGGGCTTGGGGTAGGTGATTTTGATGCATTCATTGGCTTTTTTAAGCTGTTTGTGGTCGGCATGGTTATGGAAGGTCCATGGCGCCGTGCCTTTTAAAATCACATTATCAAACGCGGCATAAAGCATGCCAAGCCACAAACCAAAACGGAAAGCCGGGCGGATGTTACGCACCGATTCCAATTCTTTCCATAGCCAGCTTTGTTTGAGCTGGTCGGTGTAATCCGTTACCTCGTTACTGTCATAGCCCATATTGAAATGATCGGAGATTGCCTTGGCCGCGACCATGCCGGATTTCATCGCGGTATGATTGCCCTTGATTTTTGGCACATTTAAAAAACCTGCCGCATCACCAATCAGCAAGCCGCCGGGGAAGGTGAGTTTGGGAATAGATTGAATGCCGCCTTCGCTCAGCGCGCGCGCGCCATAGGCAATGCGTTTTCCACCCGATAGGATTTTTGCGATATCCGGGTGATGTTTGAAGCGTTGAAATTCTTCGTAAGGCGATAAAGACGGATTTTGATAATCAAGCCCAACTACAAACCCGATTGAGACAAGATTTTCGCCGTAATGGTAAAGCCATGAACCGCCATAAGTGTCACTATCCATCGGCCAGCCAATGGTGTGGGTAATGGCGCCGGATTTGAAGTTTTCTGGCTTAATTTCCCATATTTCCTTGATGCCAAGGCCATAGGTTTGTGGATCGACACCATCGCGCAGATTGAATTTTTCAAAGAGCTGTTTGGTGAGCGAGCCACGGCAGCCTTCGGCAAAAATGGTTTGCTTGGCGACGAGCTCAACGCCCGCAGTGAATGCATCCCCGCGTTCGCCTTTTTTAGTAATGCCTTGATCACCGGTAGCAACGCCGCGCACGCAGCCGGTTTTATCAATTAATAGTTCTGCACCGGAAAAGCCGGGATAGATTTCAACGCCCAAGCTTTCAGCCTGCGCTGCCATCCAGCGCGCAAGTTCACCAAGGCTGATGATGTAATTGCCATGATTATTCATGGTGGGCGGGGTTGGTAGTATGAAGGAAGAATTCTTGGTCAGGAATAAAAAGGAATCTTTGCCAGCGATGGTATTAAGCGGCGCGCCGAGTTCTTTCCAGTTGGGAAAAAGTTCTTCAAACGCGCGCGGCTCGAGCACTGCGCCCGATAATAGATGCGCGCCGACCTCTGCGCCTTTTTCAATCAGACAAACCGAGATTTCCTTGTTTTCGTGCGCTGCGAGTTGCTTGAGATGAATAGCGGCAGCAAGCCCTGCTGGGCCTGCACCTACGATCAGCACATCATATTCCATCATCTCGCGGTCATCGCGGTGCCAGCTACCAGTCATTGTTGCCTACTATTGTGTTTTGGTGTGTGTTTTTTGGAAGATTATTGGGGGATCGCTCTCGCAATTTCATGGGGGATAATTTAATCTAAAAACCATGACGGATTCGTTAAATAGAGATTTGAGCCCATTTTCCGCGCTCTCCTGGCAACTCGCCATGGGGGTTGATGAGGCCATGGGCGATGTTGCACCTGACCGGCGTCTTTCGGCAACCGTTGCGCCTGTTGTGATGGAGGCACCAGCACCGCAAGGATTCTCAGAAAATCTGGCAGCATCCCAGCATATTGCGATTGAACGTGTGCTGCCGTCGATACCCAAGGCATTGCCGCTCAGTTTTGTGCCAAGCGCTGTGCATGCCACCAATCTGGACGAGCTACGCGCGGAGCTGCAGGCGTTTGAAGGCTGCGCCTTAAAAAAGACATCCAAGAATCTGGTATTTGCCGATGGCAACCCTGCATCGCCGATCATGATTGTAGGCGAAGCGCCGGGCGAGGAAGAAGATCGAAATGGTCTGCCTTTTGTCGGGGTGAGTGGCAAATTGCTCGACCGCATGATGAGTTTTATAGGCCTTGATCGTACCAATATTTATATCAGCAATATTGTGCCATGGCGCCCACCCGGTAATCGCAACCCGACCGATAGCGAAGTGGCGGTTTGTCTGCCCTTTACGGAGCGGCATATTGCGATTGTTAAACCCAAATTTCTGGTCCTGCTCGGGGCGGTTGCGGTTAAAAGCCTGCTTAAAAGCAAGGATGGCATTACCAAGATCCGTGGTAAGCAGCTGAGCTATACTTATAATGATATAGAAAGCGGGGCACAGGTTACTATTCCGTGCTTCCCCATGTTCCATCCTGCCTATTTATTGCGTCAGGCTTCGCAGAAGCGGTTGGCGTGGAATGATTGGCTTGGGTTTATTAAGGCTGTAAATTCGCCTGCTGGTTGATAAGTTATTGATATTACTCAGATCAGGCAGTTTAGTCTTGCTTATAAGCACGAATTTGCTTGCGCCATGCGAATCCATTGGCTAAGACGCACCCATGTCGTTTTTCAAAACAAAGCGGCAGCCCTCCGATTTTGGCATGGTCGCTCGCACGACCAATGGAGTAATACCCTTATTGATACTCGGCGCCCTTGTTTTCATGGGGTTGAGTTTGGGTGCGGCTGCTGGACACTCAGCGTTAATTCAAGATTTTAATCTTGGTCAGCATGGCCAGGAAACCCTCGCGCTATCGCAAAAGACAAGCCCACAACCAAATTATTCAGTAGCTGACAGCCGTCCTGAGGTTAAGGGCGAGGCGAAGGTTGCAAAGGCCAATATCCGTGGCATGAAACCGCCTGTGCATTCCGCGCGCACGGCGGGGTTGCAGGGTTTTGCCAAGATTTTGGATATTGATGATGAAACCAATTACCGTCATTTATTTTCATATCTGAAAAATGGCCAGCTCAGCGAAGCCGAAGCGCTTACCGCCGATATTAAGGATGGCGTGTTGCTGGGTGCGGCCCAAGCCATGTTCCTGCTTCATCCGCGTAATAATAATGTAAGTGCAAAGGATCTGGCGGAATGGTTGCAGCATTATAGCGATCTGCCGCAAGCGCAGGATGTTTATAAAAAAGCATTATCGCTGCGTATTGCCGGTGATGAACCGCTTGTGCAACCGGTAGCACAGCCGAGCATGACGATATCACGCGGCATTATGGCGCAAGGCGTTGACTGGAATAAACCGCGTGTTTTTGTTGCGGATGCTGCATGGCGCGCTGGAAAATTTGATGCGGTGCTGGAAGCGCTTAAAGATGTGCCGTTAACCGCAAGTGCGCGGTATGAAACGGCTTATCCTATCTGGGTCAAGGGGCTGGCTGCGTTTGCAACGCAAGATTATGCGCTTGCAGCGCATTGCTTTATGGCGCTTGCCGATGCGGATTTGCCCGATGCCAACCGCGCTGCTGCGGCTTTCTGGGCGGCGCGCAGTTTTGAAAAAACATTACAGAGTGAGCAGGCCAATCGATATCTGGACATCGCGCTGGCTGCGCCGCGCAGTTTTTATGGCACGCTTGCGCAAGCACAAAAGAATGGCGGCGAAGTTGCAGCGCTTGATGATACACCGAGCTTTAACAAGCATCATGCAGGCCTGTTAAAGCAAGATGCTGCGGGAAGCCGCGCGCTTGCCTTGTTGCAGATTGGCGAAAAAGATTTAGCAGTTAAGGAATTGCAAAGCGCGATTGCCAAGCCTGCTTTGCAGGATGCGTTGATTGCGCTTGGCTTTGCTGCAAATATTCCAAGTATCACTGCACTTGCTCCTGAACAGCAAAAAAACAAACAGGCTGGTCGTACCAGTTTTCCTGTTATGCCATGGCATCCGGAAAATGGGTTTAGTTCGGACCCATCGCTCGTTGCAGCGATTGCCTGGAATGAATCGCGTTTTGAACCTGCGGCACGTAGTCCAATGGGTGCGCGCGGCGTGATGCAGATGATGCCTGATACAGCAGAGCGTATAATGGCAGGCAGTTCTGCGCATTTGTTTGATCCACAAACCAGCGTGACGCTTGGTGATCAGTATCTGAAGAAATTATCGGGCATGAATGGCATTAATGGCAATCTATTACTGGTGATTGCCGGATATAATTGTGGCCCTGGCAAGGTGCAGCAGCTTTTCAATGATCCGCGCCATATTAATGATCCGCTGTTATTTATTGAAAGCATGCCGCTTAAGGAAACACGTGAATATGTGCAAAAGGTTCTGGCAACCTATGCTGCCTATCGCACGCGCGCAGGAAAATCGCTTGGCGTTCTGGCATTGCTGAGCCGTGGTGAATGGCCGAATATGGATTCACTCCAGACGGCTTCCCGTTAGTTACTTCCCGAAATATTTCTTCTGTAATTCGTCAGACTTTGCTTTGTTGATGCGAGCGTTTTCCTTATCACCGATATGGTTATAGGCTTCTGCGAGTGTCTGATAAGCGCGGAAAAAGTCCGGGTCCATTTCAATGGCGCGCTTAAGATGCTCGATGCCTTTATCAAAGGTTGTGCGATCGGCCGCATTTTTAAACATCAGCAATGCCAGATTATAATGCGTTTGCGCATAGGTATCGCTGAGCGCAATGGCTTTTTCATAATGCTGCATCGCTAATGGCGCATCGCTGTCATTTTCATAGGCCATGGCGATGTTATTATGTACACGCGCATTATGGGTGCCATGGGCAAGGATATTGGAATAAAAACTCAGCGGTGTAGCCCATACGGTATTTTGCTGATAGGTGGCATAGCCGAGCACACCAGCCATGATAATGCCGATGCAGATGCTAATCAGTTTTGTGTCCTGCGATTTAAGGCGGGATAGTGCGGCGGTTACATACTCTGCTGCGCACAAAAATAAACCGATGCTGGGTAGATACATCCAATGTTCAAGAAAAAAGGCATTTACCGGTATAGGCACGCCGGTATGCAAAAGATGCGCGCAGGCAAACCATATCAGCGCCCAGACGCCAATGAGTGCGCTGTGTGACGTTCTGCGTTTTATTAATGCATAAAGGACAAAGGCGCTGGCTGCAAAAAAGGGAATGGCACCCCATAACACCTTGCTTACTGCCCAGCTTGCATAGACCGGAAAAGCGCGATCCATATGCAGATCATGCGGCCAGACGATCAGCGTGATGTAATCGGGCAGCGTTGCAAGAAATGTATAAAAGCGGATCAGGATGCTATCGGCATAGATATTTTCTGTTTTGTAAAACGACAGGCCATCAAGCTTTAAAACCGTCATGCGCAGCACGACATAGATCAACGCAACGCACCATAAGGGCCAGGTTTTGATATAGGTTTTGATATTAAGGCGCGCAGCATCAGTGCGATAAATGCACGCCATCACAAGCAGTGGGAATACCAGCATGGTTTCCTTGGATAAAATACCAAGGATAAAAAATACGCATGCCATGCAGATTTTTTTAAACGAAATATCGGGCAACAGAACTACAAGCGCTATAAGGCAGAAGCTTGTATAAAGCGTGTCTGCCGTTGCGCTCATATAGGTCACGGCTTCGGTATGCATGGGATGCATGGCCCATAGCAACGCTGCGCCAAAGGATGCGATCAGTGGCATGGACAGGCGCTGGCCCAGCATCAACACTAGGCAGGCATTAAGCGCGTGAAACAGAACATTGGGAATATGGAACGCAGGAATCGATAATCCTGCAATCTGATAGGTGATGAGATAGACAAGGCCTTGCATAGGCCTAAAGAAGGAATCCGAACCCCCAAAGCCAGCGGTTGAGGAGCTGGTAAATATTTTTCCAAGATAATCAAAGCTGGTCAGAAACTTATTTTTGAAGATGAGCATCTCATCATCAAGCAAATATCCATTGGAATAAATATTGCTATAGGCCACCGCAACGCACAGGAGCAGCGCGAGGTAGCATAGATG
>RGZA01000109.1 GCA_010031785.1 Alphaproteobacteria bacterium | reverse complement strand
TGATAAAGCATTGGGATATAAGCTCCTTTTCTCATATCCCTTGGCACGTTGGCTCCTTTGTTGTTAAGATATTTTTAATGGAAAATCCTGCTGCTGAAACACCCGTTGCACCTGCGCGCCCCAAAAAGCCGATGATCCGCCAATATGAATTGGTGGAAAATGTGCGCGCCTATGATCCCAAGGTTGATGAAGATTTATTGAACAAGGCCTATGTGTTTGCCATGAAGGCGCATGGCACGCAGATGCGCCATTCGGGCGATCCGTATTTTTCGCACCCTTTGGAAGTTGCGAGTATTCTGACCGAGATGAAGCTTGATAGCGCATCAATCGCAACGGCGCTACTGCATGACACGATTGAAGATACCGGCGCGACCAAGGAACAGCTTACCGACATGTTTGGCGCAGAAGTTGCGCATATGGTGGAAGGCGTTACCAAGCTCTCGCGGCTTGAATTTCAAAGCGAGAAAGCGCAGCAGGCAGAAAATTTCCGTAAACTCATTGTCGCAATGGCGGAAGATATCCGCGTGCTGCTGGTAAAACTGGCGGACCGGCTGCATAATATGCGCACCATTCACCATGTGAAGAAGCCAGAAAAGCGCCGCCTTAAGGCGCTTGAAACCTTAGAAATTTATGCGCCACTCGCCCAGCGCATGGGGATTAAGCAGATGCAGGAGGAGCTGGAGGATCTGGCGTTTTCCGTGCTGCATGCCGAGGCGCGCGATAGTATTTTAGCGCGGCTAAACTTTTTGCGTTCCGAAGGCAGTGATGTCGTTAATACCATTATCGCCGATCTGCAAAGCGTGATGGATAAAGCAGGCCTTAAGGCTAAGGTAGTGGGGCGCGAAAAAACGCCCTATTCGATCTGGAAGAAAATGCAGCGCAAGAATATTGTGTTCGAACAGCTTTCCGACATTATCGCGTTCCGTATTGTTGTCGATGATGTCGCAGCGTGCTATCACGCGCTTGGCATCATGCACAGCCAGTATTCGGTGGTGCCGGGCCGCTTTAAAGATTTTATTTCAACGCCAAAACCCAACGGCTATCAAAGCTTGCACACCGGCGTGATTGGTCCGCTTAAGCAGCGCGTTGAGATCCAGATCCGCACCACGCATATGGATGAGGTGGCGGAGTTGGGCGTTGCTGCGCACTGGTCTTATAAACAGGCGGATGAAAAAACCGATGGCCGTCAATATCGCTGGTTGCGCGAATTGCTTGATATCGTGGAAAGCGCGCAGCGCCCTGAAGAATTCCTTGATTATACGCGCCTTGAACTGTTCCAGGATCAGGTGTTTTGTTTTACGCCCAAGGGCGATCTGATTGCATTGCCGCGTAACTCCACGCCGGTTGATTTTGCCTATGCGGTGCATAGCAAGGTTGGCGATAAGTGCGTTGGCGCCAAGGTCAATGGGCGCATGGTGCCGTTGCGTACCAGTTTACGTAATGGGGACCAAGTCGAAATCATCACATCCAAAACCGGTGCGCCAAGCCCGGCGTGGGAACGTTTTGTGATCAGCGCCAAGGCGCGCTCGCACATTCGCCGTTTTGTGCGCCAGCAGCAACGCAGTGAATATGTTGCGCTTGGCAAACCCATTTTGCAGAAACTGTTTGCCGAAGAAGGTTTGGCGTTTCACGAAAAAGAACTCGAAGCGATTGTCGGGAAATTTCAGGCTGAAGATCTGGATGATCTGTACGCCAATGTGGGTGCATCGTTGCATTCAGCGCGCGATGTGTTGCGCGCGCTTTATCCCCAGCATCAGCCCAAGCAAGACCCCAAGATCACCAAGAAAACCGATAAGGGCGATAATAAAGATAAGAAGACCGGCAAGCCGCTCACGCTGCGTGGCCTTATTCCCGGCATGGCGGTGCATTATGCGCGTTGCTGCCATCCGTTGCCGGGGGACCGTATCGTTGGGATTGTGGTGACCGGAAAAGGCGTAACCATTCACACAACCGATTGCGATACCTTAGAAAGTTTTTCAAGCCAGCCTGAGCGCTGGATTGATGTTGCATGGGATGATAGTGCATTTCATGCAGGCAGCGTGATTGGTCGTCTCAATGTCGTGATTGCGAATTTGCCATCGGCGCTTGCTAACCTTACGGGCGCGATCAGCAAGGCGAATGGCAATATTACGAACCTCAAGATCACCAACCGCAGCGTTGATTTCTTTGATGTGTTTGTGGATGTCGAAGTTTCCAACGTGCAGCATCTGACCACGATTATGGCAGGTATCCGCTCAACACCTTTGATGATTAGCGTCGAGCGCGCCAAGAATAGATAGGCTTTGTGAGGCGTCCTTCGGGCGTGAGGCTGCTACGCAGCGAGGTGCATCTCATGCGGCGAAGCCGCACCTCACACAAGCTCATATAGGCTCTTGCTTCTCACCTTATTTCGTGGTGTTTTAGCTGCCTACGTATTAAACCAAGGAACACATTATGGCCAAAAAATCATTTAAAGTTGCTGTTGTTGGCGCAACCGGCGCTGTTGGACATGAAATCTTGTCCATTCTTGCTGATCGTCAATTCCCTGTGAGCGAAGTCATCCCGCTCGCCTCGCAAAAATCGGCAGGCGCGGAAGTATCCTTTGGCGAAGACCATGTTTTAAAAGTTCAGGAACTTGCAACCTATGATTTTAAAGGCACAGATATTTGCCTATCCTCTGCTGGTGCAAAAATTTCAGCAGATTTTGCGCCGCGCGCAGGCCAGGCGGGCTGCGTTGTAATTGATAACACCTCGCATTTCCGCATGGACCCCGATGTACCGTTGGTTATTCCAGAAGTAAACCCGGATGCAATCGCTGGCTATACTAAGCGTAATATTATTGCTAACCCGAACTGCTCAACCATTCAGATGTTGGTTGCGTTAAAGCCATTGCATGATGCTGCGAAAATCACGCGCATTGTGGTTGCAACCTACCAGTCAACCTCGGGTGGCGGCAAGGAAGCGATGGACGAACTGTTTACGCAAACGCGCGCGGTGTTTGTGAATGATGCGCTGAAGAAAGAAATTTTCCCAAAGCAGATTGCATTCAACGTCATTCCGCAAATTGATGTGTTTATGGAAGATGGCTACACCAAAGAAGAATGGAAAATGGTGGTCGAAACCAAGAAAATTCTCGACCCCAAGATCAAAGTGACCGCAACCTGCGTACGCGTGCCGGTGTTCCTTTCGCACAGTGAAGCGGTGACGGTGGAATTTGAAAACCCGATTTCAGCCGATGAAGCGCGCAAACTGCTTAAAAAAGCACCGGGCGTAATTGTGGTTGATCATCCATCCGCCGATGGTTACGTGACCCCTGTGGAAGTGGCGGGTGAGGATGCTGTGTATGTCTCCCGTATCCGCGAGGATATTACGGTTGAAAATGGCCTTACCATGTGGATTGTTTCAGATAATCTGCGCAAGGGCGCTGCATTGAATGCGGTGCAGATTGCCGAAGTATTAGCCAAAGAGTATTTGTAAGTCTATGTGAGGCGCGGCTTCGCCGCGTGAGCACCCTTCGCGATGAGAGAGCTGATGGGTGTTGTTAAGCAGTTCAAAGGCGATTACAAGCAGCTCATCGCGTGGCAAAAAGCGCGGGTGATGGTTAAGGCGTTTTATGAATTCACAGCGCGTTTCCCAAAAGAGGAAACCTATGGGCTTACATCGCAGATCAGGCGTGCTGCTATTTCAGTGCCGAGTAATATTGCCCAGGGCCATGCCCGTACCACGTCAAGAGAATATGCGCATTTTTTATCCATTGCCTATGGTTCGGCAACGGAACTGGAGACATTGATTTATTTAAGTTATGACATAGGTTATATAAAAGACGACAAAAAAGATGCTGCATTATCAATGATTGAAGAGATTTTAAAAATTGTTGGTTCGCTGCGGCATAATCTTAAAAATGAACCTTAACCTCACGCAGCGTAGCTGCGCCTCACATAGCCTCACATGACTCATTTGACCCCCAAAGAAATCGTCGCTGAACTCGATAAGCATATTATCGGGCAGAGTGATGCCAAGCGCGCTGTGTCGGTTGCCTTGCGCAACCGCTGGCGTCGCCAGCAATTGCCTGATGATTTGCGCGATGAGGTGTTGCCAAAAAATATCCTGATGATCGGACCCACCGGCGTTGGTAAAACCGAAATTGCGCGGCGTTTAGCGAAGCTGGCTGATGCGCCGTTTATAAAGGTGGAAGCCACCAAATATACCGAAGTTGGTTATGTGGGCCGTGACGTTGAACAAATTATCCGCGATTTGATGGAAGGCGCGGTTGCACAAGCTAAAGTGAAATCCCGTAAAGAGGTGAAAGCGCGCGCTGAAAAACTTGCTGAAGAGCGCCTTGTAGCAGCGCTTGTTGGCGATAGCGCGAGTGCAGAAACCAAGCAGAAATTCCGCACCATGCTGAAAGATGGCGAGCTCGAAGACCGCGAAGTGGAAATTGAAGTGGCGGATGAAAGCCCGCTTTCCATGCCAACGGTCGATGTGCCCGGCATGCCCGGTGCACAAATGGGCATGCTCAATCTGGGTGATATGTTTGGCAAAAGTTTTGGTGGCCGCACCAAAACCAAACGCATGCATGTGAAAGAAGCGCGCGAAGCGCTCATTCAGGAAGAGGCCGACAAGCTGCTGGATCAGGATAAAATGATTGCAGGCGCGGTGGAAGCTGTTGAACAACGCGGCATTGTTTTCATCGATGAGATCGACAAGATCGCTGCGCGGCAGGAATTCCGTGGCGGGGGCGATGTATCGCGCGAAGGCGTGCAGCGCGATTTATTGCCACTGATTGAAGGCACAACGGTTTCTACCAAATATGGCATGGTCAAAACGGATCATATTCTGTTTGTCTGTTCCGGCGCGTTCCATATCGCCAAACCATCGGATTTATTGCCAGAATTGCAGGGTCGTTTGCCGATCCGCGTGGAGCTCAGCCCGCTCACGCAGGATGATTTGCGCAAGATCCTGACCGATACGCAGGCCAATCTGGTGCGACAATATAAGGCGTTGATGGAAACCGAAGGCGTAATCTTGAACATTACCGATGATGCCATTGATGCGCTTGCGCGGCTGGCGATGGAAATTAATGCAACGGTTGAAAATATCGGTGCGCGGCGTTTGCACACGGTGTTGGAGCGCCTGCTTGAAGATATTAGCTTTGATGCATCCGAGCGCAAGGGCGAAACGGTGACGATTGATGGAAAAATCGTTCAGGAAAAAGTTGGCGAGCTGGCGAAGAATGCGGATCTTTCCAAATTTATATTATAGCCTGTGCGAGGCACATGAGTCTGTGTGAGCCTATGTGAGGCTGCCTTCGGCAGTGAGATGTTCTTTCTCATGCGCGTAGCGCGCCTCACATAGGCTCACACAGGCTTATTTTATTGCGCGCCAACCGATATCGCGGCGGCAAAAGCCTTCGGGCCAGTCGATGCAATCAACGGTTTGATAAGCATAATCCTGCGCTTCCTTAAGCGTGATGCCAAAACCCGTTACACCAAGTACGCGCCCGCCATTGGCAAGAATAACGCCATTATTTGCTAGCGTTCCGGCATGAAACACAACACTGCCAGGAAGGTCGGATACTTTATCAAGCCCTTTAATGACCGTGTTTTTCTGATAGCTACCGGGATAGCCCTTGGCAGCCATGACAACGCATAAGGCTGCGCTGTCATGCCATTCCAGCGTCACTTCATTCAAGCGCGCGGTCGCAGTTTTATAGAGCACATCAAGTAAATCGGATTTAAGGCGCGGCAGCATGGCTTGGGTTTCCGGATCACCAAAGCGTGCATTGTACTCGATAAGGCGTGGGCCGGTAGCGGTTAGCATCAACCCTGCAAATAGAACACCGCGAAACGGCGTGCCATCGGCGGCCATTTGTTTGACGGTGGGCAGAATAATTTTTTCCATAATTTCATTTTGCATTGCCGCCGTGACAATCGGCGCAGGTGAATAGGCGCCCATGCCGCCGGTGTTGGGGCCTTCATCGCCATCAAAGGCGCGCTTGTGATCCTGCGCATGGGCAAAAGCAATGGTGCGCGTTCCATCGACAAGGGCAAAAAAGCTTGCTTCTTCGCCTTCCATAAATTCTTCGATGACAAGGGACGAACCCGCGCTGCCAAAGGCTTTATCGACCATGGCGGCATCAATGGCGGCTAAGGCTTCATCCTTGGTCATGGCAACAGTAACGCCTTTACCGGCAGCCAAACCATCGGCCTTGATGACAATGGGTGCGACATGTTCTTGCACATAGGCTTTGGCTTTTGCAGCATCGGTGAAACGCGCATAGCGCGCGGTTGGAATATTTGCGCGCGCGCATAAATCTTTCATGAAGCCTTTGGAACCTTCAATTTGCGCAGCAGCAGCTGTTGGGCCGAATGCAGGAATGCCATTTTTAATCAGTGCATCGACAAGACCATTTACGAGCGGAACTTCGGGGCCAACAATTACAAAATCAATGGAGTGATCATAGACCGCGCGTAAAATCGCAGCGTTGTCCTCTACGTTGATCGGTAGGCACATGGCGAGCTCGGCTATACCGGCATTGCCCGGCGCGGCATACAGTTTGGTAAGGCGCGGGGAGTTGCTGATGGTCCAGCAAATGGCGTGTTCGCGGCCGCCGGAGCCGATGACGAGGACATTCATGTGAGGAGCGAAGGGGCTGAGTGACGAAGGGGCGAAGGGTTAACATAACTCTTTTACCTTTTCATTTTGCTATACTCAATACATTATCTGAATGGTTATTTCTTCGTCTCTTCGACTCTTCGTACCTATACCATGTCTCTTCTTGATCCCCCATCGCCCGGTAGCAATTTACCCGAATATAGCGTGAGCGAACTCTCAACGCAGTTGAAGCGCCGCGTGGAGGAGGATTTTGGCCATGTGCGTGTGCGCGGGGAAATTTCGCAACCCAAGCTGCATACATCGGGG
>RGZA01000108.1 GCA_010031785.1 Alphaproteobacteria bacterium | reverse complement strand
ATTACATTACATTACATTACATTACATTACATTACATTACATTACATTACATTACATTTACATTACAATAAATTACATTACATTACAATAAATTACATTACATTACATTATTACATTACATTACAATAAATTACATTACATTATAACTTGAAACAACTTGAAAATAATGAATTGCAGTTGAAACACTTTGAAATTTTATTAATAATCTTGTAGTATTTACTATACCACATGATATAATATTCATTATTGGAATAACATTTGTATCATCTGTATATCCAGAACAATTTGAAATAATATCAAATCTATGTGTAAATACACTTGTTTTTTGAGGTATTTCTATTTCAACTTCACAATTTTGACTATCATTTAATGGACTAACCGTAAATGCAAATTTTAATGTTCCTAAACTGCCATTTATAAATAAATTATTTGAAAAATAATCTATTACAGAACAATTACGTTCTGCATAAAATATAATATCTGGTGATGTTATTGCACCAGATACAGTAAAACTTCCATCTATATATATGTTTCCACCAATATAAACATCTTTCTTAATAGAAGCACCACCATTAACTGTTAATACACCGCCATTTGTTACACTAGAAGAATTCGCTGTAGCATTAATTGTAATTCCACCATTTGTTATTAATGAACCAGAACTATTACTATTTGCTAAATGTGTTGTATTAATCGTTACTACTCCATTACTATTTATATTTACTCTTTGAATATCATTACCAGTAAATATATTTACACTTCCCGTACTTACATTACCAGCATATAAATTTAAACACCCTTGACTAATACTTGATGATTGATTATTTGCATATAATAATACTCTAGAACCAACTGTATTACTATTTACATTTGTATAACCTGACACTAATCCCAAATATCCTGTACTTGAATTTGTTGAAATAAAATTATTCACATTTAATGTTAATGGACTATTTATATTTGTTGTTGTATTAATACCTACATAACCACTATTATTTATCGTTAATGATTTATTTGCATCTTTTGGTGTTTGACCAGAATTTGAATTTGTTAAATAAAATTGATGTTCACTTGAATCCATTATTATACCAAAACGATTATTTGCACTATTTTCCACAAAATCAATATAACTATAAGCACCCAAATCATGTTCATATCTCATTGTTGCATTTGATTTTCTAATATGCAATGATTCCTGTGGAGTAAAACCATTTGTTCCTACTCCAATATTATTACCAACTAATAAATTTTTTCTAATACCTACTCCACCAGCAGTTGTTATCGTTCCTCCATATGTACAACTATTAGCATCATTTGTATTATTAATTGAAATACCACCAAATAATATAATAGACCCACTACTTATATTTGTTGATATGGTTGTATCCGTTGAATATAACCCCTTTAATCTTAAATTAATATCTCCAGTATTATTTATTATACCATTACTTGGTCTTTTATCCGTATAACATAATGTAAATATATTATTTACTTCATCATAATAATTACTTATATATATATTTTGATAAAAATTAATAGATGAACCTGTATTTGGATTCTGATTTGTAAATGGTGTATTTAATGTTACAATTCTCTGTGCCCCATTATAACTAATTACTTTTCTTACTTGATTAATATTTGAACCACTCACAACTTTTATCCACCAACCAGTATAATAATTATCATTCGCATTCGCTAAACTACTTAATTTTAATTGATATAAACTTGACACAACAGATTGATTTGGTATAGAATCAATATATTGTGGCCCATACGTCAAATCATCCACTATATCTCCATACCCCATATCATTTGCAATTTGATATCGTTCATATAATATACCAATGTCTCTTGATTGAGTTGTATTGTTATTATTGTAACCAATTATAGGTAAATTATCATTTATCAATGCTGTTTTTTCAATTACTAAATCACCTGTTGTATATTTTAATGTACTTTCTTTTTGAGTATGATATACTGTAGTCCAAGTATTTGTATATCCACTAAATGTACCATTTGGCGCACTATTAAAACCTTCATTTAATATTAAAAATTTCGTGTTTTGTTGTGCTGTAACATTTATATTTGTTTGTGAATACGGTGATAATTTTACAAATATATAATAATCTGTTACATAATCTGTAAACAAATAACAAATAGGTTTATCACTTGATGTTGACATAATATCACCATAATGTAAATGAGATATATTTGCATTTGTATTATTACTAGATACCATAAATTTAAGACCACACAAATTACCACTTGATAAATTTGTTCCATTATTAAAATCAATTTCACAATATCCATTCGGACCAAGTGTTCCTAAAAATACCCACATTGAATTACCACTTGAATTTATTACACTTTGATGTAATGCATTTCCTGAATATTCAACTCTATCATTAAATGCCACTGGACCATTTAATGTTGTATATACATTATTTGTTAATATTAATGTACTAGATGAAATATTACTTGGTGTAAATGTAATAGATGCATCTCCACTATTATTTGAAAGTTTTGTAATTAATTGACCACCTGTACTACCCTCACCTAGATTTAATATCATATTTGAACCACTTGCTTGAATAAAAGTTTGGGAATTAACATCAGGAGATTTAACTACTATACTTCCAGATAAATCATTCTTATTTAATTTAATTGCGGCATTTGTTAACATTAAATTAGAACTAGAACTATTCCAACTTATTTGACCATTATTATTACCATATACATTTAAGTTAGAATAATTACCAACTGTACCTATATTTACATTACAATAAGATACATTTGGAACAATATTTAAATTATTTGATATATATTGTAATGTATAACCATTTGGATTATTAAGACTACCGCCAATTTGCATAGAATACGTATTATTTAAAATAATACTATTATCAGTAATTGTTAATTTTTTACTTGCATTATTATTATAAGATGTAAAATGAATCGGTAAGAAACTATTTGTTATACGGGTTTGATTTGGTGACTGTATATAATTACTTTCCGTATTTGATGTAATATATAAATTATTAATATACATATCTAATTCCGCATTTATCGTATCTCCAACATACAAATTACCACCAATACTTACACCACCTGGTGTTAATAAACTACCACCATCTGTTGTCGATGATGCAAACGTAGAACATTGAATTGTAATACCTCCATGTGTTATAAAAGAACCGGTTGTTAAATTATGCGCTTCATCTGTCGCCATAATTGTTAATTTATTTGACATAACATTTGTACAATTAATTGTTCCACCTATATATACATCCTTACCTATACTCACTCCACCTTCAATTGTTAATGCTCCACCATTACCTACACCTATACTATTTGTTGAACAACCAATAGATAATCCACCACTCATTAGTATTCCACCTTCTGTTATTGATGTACTAGGTTTTGTTATAGAAAATGTACTAATATCCGTTACATTTAAAGTACCCTTAAGAGATAATGTAGAATTTGGAATTGTATCATTAATACCAATATTTCCATTAGATAAAATAGTTAATCGCGCTACTTTATTTGTAGCTAACTGAATTCTTGAATTTGTAGATGTTTGGTCATTACTAATTACTAATGCATCATTGTAAATTTGAGTAGCATATTGATTAGATGTTCTTGTCATACCAATATAACCAATATTTGTACCTGCGTTATATGTCATTTTAATTTCTGGATTTGCGTTTACATTATTTCCATTTGCATCAGCATTTAATAAAATAGATACATTATTTATACTTTTCACTTCAATATTTTTTGACGGAGTATTTGTACCTAATCCTAATCTAACATTTGATGCATCATAAAACAAATTTGAACTTTCATTTATAACAGTTACTCCATTTCCAAATAAAATATTTCCTTCACTAAATGTTGTTTTACCAGTACCACCATAATTAACATCAATAACATTTGCTTGCCATATACCAGTATTAATTGTTCCTAATTTTGTTACATGAGATTGATCACTTAATGTTTGAAGTCCTACACCACTTCCACCAGTTAATCCTTGTCCAATACCAGCACTATTTATTCTTAAGGCATTTGTAATAGGCTCTATTTCAATTGAATAATTATCAACATTTACTCTTAATTCATTAAATGTTTTTGTTAAACCATCTCTTGCAACTATATCACTTATTCCAGCAAATTGTGTAAATGTAATATTATTTACACCTACAACATCCTCTCCTGGTAATGAATTACAAACAAATCCTAAATTTTTATTAACTACACCAGATTGTACAAATATAAATACACCACTAACATGTGAATTTAAATTAAAATCAACAGGTCTTTCAGGAAGACTATTTGTAATTGCATAAATACCATTTTCAATTGCATTGTCTTGATCTTTTACTAAAACTCGATCTCCTAATGATAATACATAATTATCTATTGTATTACCAATTACTAAATCTGTATTTAATACAACTGGTGATATAGTGGCAACATGCACACTATCTTTTATACTTGCTATATATTGACCAACTAAATCTACATATGCTTTAGTTGCAACATCTTGTGGATAAATAGGACTTGCTACATTTGTAATTTTTGTATTAACCATATTTAACCCATTTGAAAAACTAGAATTACCATATACATTTAAAGATTTTTTAATTCCTACTCCACCATCTATAATAACACTACCATTACTCGCATTCGTGGAATTCATTGTATTTATTAAATTATATTGTAATAAACTAGTTAATTGTTTTGATGTTGTATTTATATTCAATAATGTATCATTTGTACCCATAATTGAAAATGCATTTGAATCTTGAATATTTAAATTAACTTTTTCATTAATTGTAATTAATTTATTACTCGAATCATTATTGAATAATATATTCCCTGCAGTGTCTTGTAATTTATACGCTTCTGTCGAATTAATCGTTTGAACAATTTTACCAGTTGTATTTATATTTTTTACTACACCTAAACCACCATTTAAAATTAATGACCCAGTTGTAGAAGATACACTATCCTCTGTATTACCAAAATTAAATTGCCCTTTTAAATATAAATTACCGGTTTCAGTTTCAATAGAAAATAATTCAGTTGAACAATTATTTGACATAATACTAAACTTTGGTTTAGTTCCATTATTTGAATACATTGAATATGTTGGTAAATTAATAGTTAATGCTCTTCCATTATTATATGACGATGTACCTCTTCCAATTAAATAACCAATTGTATTATCATAATTACTTATTAATTGGATTAAACTTTGCCCATTTATATTATTCATTGTATTGATTTCTAAACTAGGGTTTGAACTTGTACCATCACCACTTAATATACTAATTTTCCCATTATTTAATGTATTTACATTTAAAAATATACTGCTTTGATTTGCATTTGATATTTTTAAACCACTTGTATTATTTGAATTCACAACGACACTTCCTTCAACAACTATATTTTTACTAACACCTATTCCGCCATTTGTATAAATTGAACCAGTGGTGGCATTTAATGCATCAGATGTATCTGTTATATTTACTTTTGATGTTTTTATTAAATTATTTGATGATATAATAATATTGCCTAATGTATCACCAGATATAGATTGATTTGTTGTTGCAAATGCAATCGGTATATTTGTTGGTATTCTAATTTTAGAACCAGTAGTTGGAGTTAAAAACATATCACCTGTTGAATAAATGTATAATTGATTACTACTATTTGCTACTATTCTTTGATTACCACTACCAAAACGTACACCTACATCTATAGGTATTTTTACATCTAATGATGCACCAGGATTTAAAATAATATTATTACTTGCTGATAAAGTTAAATCACTACTAATATTTGATATAATAGATTGATTCGAATTTCCAAATACCATTGGTGTATTTACAGGTATAAAAATTCTTTTTGTTCCAGCACCATTATTTGGATATAAATATATATCTTGGCTACCTGCTATAACCATATTATTTGAGCCATCTGTATAAATTTTTTCATTTTGAGTTGAAAATGTAATTGGTATTTGATTTGGAACATTGATTTTTTTATTTATCGCAGGAGTTAAATTAATATCACCATTACTATTTATACTTAAATTTGATGTTACATTATCTGCAATAATATTTTGATTACTATTTCCAAATGACAAATATTTATTAAATGGTATTACTATTTTTCCAACAGGCATTATATTTATATCATTTACACTTGTTATATTCAATGAATTATTTGTTGTATTCGTATACAATGTAGATATATTATTTATATTTGAACCCTGTATTACTATTTTACCATTCATATATATATCATTATTTATTCCCACACCCCCATTTACAATAAGACTACCAGTAGAACTACTTGTACTATTTATTGTATTACTAAATATTATAGGTATACTTAAAGATGTATTTGATTCTATTCTTTTATTATTTGAATTCCATATCATTATACCATTATTTATAGGTGATGATTCTCTTATAACAATTGGTTGTAAATCATTAATCGTCCCTACTTCAACTCTCGCATTTGATTCATTATATATTATTCTATAATTTTCTAATGACCCTCTATCTATTTCAATTCCTGCTTGATTTAATGTAACTCCCGCATTTGTTTCTTGATTATTAATTAAAATTATATTATCCTTAAATTGAACAATATTTGTTTCCAATATTGATGTATTTCCTTCTACATATAAATTACCTTGAATTGTAGCATCTCCAGATAATACTAAATTATCAAATCTTGGAGAATCCTCTACCCTAACACCTTGATTTAATAATAAATCATGATAAATTATACGCCCATACGCATTTTGATAATTTATTCGATTATTACTTACAAACTTAGGCATACCTACTTATTAATATAAATTTATATAATATTTTTATTCAAATAACGAAATAATCATTCTAACGAAATAATCATTCTAACGAAATAATCATTCTAACGAAATAATCATTC
>RGZA01000107.1 GCA_010031785.1 Alphaproteobacteria bacterium | reverse complement strand
CGAAATGCAACCAGATTGCTATCATGGTGCACCGCCATAAACCGCAGATCACCCACGCCCCTTAATGCATGTTCATAAAAATTCCATTTATGAATTTTCGCATCAAGGATATGAGGAAATTTGTTCAACTGCGCACGGCCAATCGCCGCCTGAATATCGGTAATTCTGAAATTCATGCCAAGGGATGGATGAATAAACGTGCCCGCATTCGGGCGTCCCTGATTGCGCAGCAGGCTGATCTTGGCAAACAACGCCTCATCCTGCGTCATCAGCATGCCACCTTCGCCCGTGGTAATCGTCTTATCGGAATAAAAGGAAACCACGCCAATATCGCCAAACGTACCCGCATGCTTGCCCTTATGCTTAACGCCAAGGGCTTGCGCTGCATCTTCTATCACCAGCAAGCCATATTCCTTGGCAAACTGCATGATCGCGGTCATATCGCAGGCCTGCCCATAGATATGCACCGGCATCATTGCGCGTGTATCGGACGTCAGCGCTGCTTTGAAATGCTCAACCTCTGAATTAAATGTGTGTAAGTTACAATCAACAAACACTGGTTTTAATCCCGCAAACACCGCTGCTGTTGCCGAGCCATAAAAGGTATAGCTTGGAATGAGAACTTCGCTGCCCGCTGGTAAATCAAGCGCAAGGAACGCAAGATATAATCCAAGCGTTGCGTTTGGCGCAAAGGTAAGGAATTTTGAACCCGTAAAGGCCTGCAAACTTTCCGCAAAGGCCTTGGTGTGCGGCCCTTCGGAAAGCCAGCGCGCATCAATGCATTGCTGCACCAGCACCGCTTCATCCTGGCCAATATTAAGATCTACTTGCGAAATCATGTTGAGTGATGGGAGTTGAGTGATGAGAAAAAAGAAATAAGCGATTAGGTTTAAGAGTAATAATTAACAATGAATGAGTAAAGAGGACTCTTACCACTCAACTCTCAACACTTATCACTTCCTTCTTATTCCGTTTTTCCATCCATAAATAGACAACAGGCGTAATATAAAGGGTCAGCAACTGCGAAACGAGCAAGCCGCCTACAATGGCAATACCCAGCGGCTGGCGAAGTTCTGCGCCTGCACCAATACCAAGCGCAATGGGCAGCGTGCCAAATAGCGCAGCAAAGGTCGTCATCATAATCGGCCGGAATCGCATCATACACGCACTGTAAATCGCATCATGCGCGTTTTTGCCTGCGCTGCGTGCTTGCATCGCAAAATCCACCATCATGATTGCATTCTTTTTCACAATCCCGATCAGAAGCACAATCCCCACCAATGACAGTACATTCAAATCCATGCCAAACAGCATCAGGAATAAAATCGCGCCAATCCCTGCTGATGGTAATCCGGAAAGAATGGTCACCGGATGAATAAAGCTTTCATACAGCATGCCCAGAATGATGTAGATCACAATGATCGCAAGTAATAGCAACATCCCCTGCCCCGATGAGGAATCCGCAAAGGCCTGCGCTGTTCCCTGCGCGCTACCCGTAATATTTTCTGGCATACCGAGTTTTTTCTTGAGCTCATCAATTTTTTGCGTTGCTTCGCCAAGGGATTTTCCAGGCGCAAGATTATAGGAAATGGTAACGGCTGGAAGCTGCCCCTGATGATTGATGGATAGCGGCCCAACTGAGCGGCGGATGGTTGCGATCTCCTGCAAAGGCACATTACCATTGGTCCCGCGCACAAAAAGCTGACCAATATTTTCAGGATTTTTCTGGAACTTCTCATCCGTTTCCAAAATCACCGCATAATCATTGGTGGGTGTATAAATCGTTGCCACTTGTGATGCACCATACGCATTATACAGCGTATCGCGGATCATATTATTGGTAACGCCATAGCTCGCCGCCTTATCCTGCTGCACATCCAGCACTGCCTGCAAACTCTTGAGCTGCAGATCAGTTGTCACATCTTGAAAAATCGGATCGGCAGCCATGCCTGCCATAAATTTATCCGACCATGCATAAAGCTGATCAAGATCACTGCCTTGCAACGTATATTGATAAAGACTTTTTGCTAAGCGGCCCGAGATGGAGAAATTCTGCACCGGCTGCATATAGGTTTTAAGCCCCTCTACCGCCGCTGTTGATTTTCGTAATTGCTGGATGATTTCATTCGCCGGTGGGCGCTGGCTCCGCTCCTTTAATCCAAAAAACAGGCGTCCTGTATTATACGATCCGCGCCCGCCACCAATGGCAAAGAACACATCGCCGACATAAGGGTTTGCTTTCACAATCGCTGCTACACGCTTTTGCTTTTCAAGCATCGCAGCATAGGACACATCCTGCGCGGCTTCCGTTTGCGCAAAAATAAAGCCCGTATCTTCAAGCGGGAAGAACCCTTTGGGTACAATCATAAACAGGAAAACGGTAAGCCCGATACCGGCAACCGTCACCAGCAACATGATCTTCTGGTGACGCAATACCGCATCCAACGTCACGCGATATAGATTCTGGAATTTATCAAACATGCGATCAAGCCAACGCTCATAAGGTTTTGGCTTCAGCTCATGCGGGTTTTTCAAGAAACGTGAACACAGCATCGGCGTGAGGGTAAGCGCAATAAAACCGGAAATTAAAATCGCCATACTGATGGTGACAGCAAACTCATGGAAAATCCGTCCGACAATTCCACCCATAAACAGCACAGGAATGAATACCGCAACCAGTGAAAAAGTGATCGAGATAATGGTAAAACCAATTTCGCCCGAGCCCTTAATCGCTGCTTCAAACGGCTTCATGCCTGCTTCAATATGCCGTACGATATTTTCCAGCATCACAATCGCATCATCGACCACAAAGCCTACGCATAAGGTAATCGCAAGCAGGGAGATACTGTTAATACTGAAATCCATCAGCGCCATTACGCCATAGGTAGCAATGATCGATAGCGGCACCGCAAGCGCCGGGATCATCGTCGCGCGGAAGGTTTTAAGGAACAGAAAAATCACGATGATCACCAGGATGATCGTGATAAATAGCGTAAATTGCACATCATGCACGGCATCACGCACTGCAACCGATCGATCAAACAACGGCGTCATTTCAATGCTTGCCGGAATTTGCGTTTTGAACACGGGCAACAACGCGCGCACTTTTTCAACAACTTCAATGGTATTGGAATCCGGCTGGCGCTGAATGGCAATGACCACCGATTGCTTGGTATTTAAAAATCCGGTGGAGCGCGTATCTTCAACACTATCCACGGCAGTGGCGATATCCTTGATGCGCAGCGGCTTGCCATCTTTCCACAGCGCAATTACTTCCGCAAAATCCTTGGCCTCCTTGGGCTGGCCGGAAAGATCAATGTTAAACATCTGCTTTGCACCACTGATAATTCCCACAGGCGCGTTCGATGCCGCCTGCGCCAGCGCATCTCTTACCGTATCAATCGATAAGCCATTGGCTGCGAGCTTGCCGGGGTCGACCTGCACCCGTACTGCATATTTCTGCTGGCCGTAAATCAGAACCTGCGCAACACCCGGGAGCGTTGAAAGGCGCTGCGCCATGATCGTATCCGCATATTCATTAACCTTCGATAACGGCAAGGTGTCTGACGATACGGCGATAAACAATACCGGTTGATCGGCAGGATTTACTTTCTGAAAACTCGGCGGCGTGGTCATTTCTTTGGGTAATCTGCGCAAGGTTGCAGAAATCGCTGTCTGCACATCAAGCGCCGCGCCATCAATATTGCGGCCAAGATCAAACTGCAGCGTAATCTGCGTACTACCCAGAAAACTGGTCGAAGTCATCGCACTGACGCCAGAGATGGTTGAAAATTGTCGCTCCAGCGGCGTTGCCACCGATGATGCCATTGTCTTGGGGCTTGCGCCGGGCAAGGTCGCCGTTACCTGAATGGTTGGAAAATCAACGCGCGGCAATGCACTGACTGCAAGCATGCTATAGCCCGCAAGGCCCGCAACCAGTAGCGCCACCATCAACAAAACAGTAAAGACAGGGCGGCGAATGCAAAATTCAGAAATATTCATGATGCTTATGGCGCCCCAGCTGGTTTGTCAGATGCAGGAGCGGCATCAGGATAGCGCACAGAAACCGTATCGCCATCTTTGAGCGCAAGTGCGCCATCGATAACTACCTGATCCCCTGCTTTTACGGCTGCATTGATAATCGACAACCCATCCAGCGAGCGCAACACCGACACCGCGATTTTGGTTGCCTTGCCGCTCGTTACCACAAACATGTAATCGCCCGATTGCCCATGCTGGATCGCAGTTTCAGGAATAGTAAGCGCATCTTTTTCTGTACCCAACCGCACCGTTAAATTGACAAACATTCCCGGCCACAACCGTTCATCCATATTGTCAAAGGTTGCGCGCGCGGCAAAGGTACCACTGGCCGCATCAATCTGGTTATCAATATAGGTAAGCTTGCCATGCACGGGCTCTTTCTCGTTATTCAGAACAGCGATGACTTCCGGCGTGCCTTCGGCCATTGCCTTGCGAAGTGGGGAAAGAAAGGTTTGCGGCACAGCCAGTTGTGCACGGATTGGCTTGATTTCATTCACCGTCACCAGCGGCTGCGCATCATTCGCCTTCACATTATTACCAACCGTCAGGTTAATGGTACCCGCGCGGCCATCAATGGGCGACGTAATCATGGTGTAATCAAGCTGCACATTCGCACTGTCAATTGCAGCCATATCTACCGCAATACTGGCCTGCTGCCCTTCATAATTGGCTTTAGCCGTGTCGTAAGCTTCAACGGACTCATACCCTTTATTTTTCAGCTCGCGCGTGCGGTTGAATTTCATGCGCATATCTTCCAGCAACGCCTTGTCACGCGTAAGGTTTGATTTGAATTGCTGCAATTGCGCTTCCAGCGTGCGGCGGTCGAGCACAAACAAAACATCGCCTTTTTTAACTTCATCGCCATCCTTGAAGCGGATTTCCATAATCGCGGAATCAATGCGTGACTTGATCGCAACCGACTGGTTTGGCACCACATTGCCAATGACATTCAATTCAAGCGGTAAATCTTTTTGCTGTACCTGCGCAGTCACAACATTCACTGCCGGTGCGCCGCCCGCTTTCGCCTTATCGTGACCCTTGCCAAAAAACAGGAGCCATCCACCGCCAATCAGCACAAGGATAACAAGAATAACAACAAGGCGATTGTTCATGACACTGCTCTATTTTGGTGAAGAAGAAAGATTATCCCGCAAACGCTGCAGGAGCATAACAAGGGTATCGTGATCTTTACGCGTGAAATTCTTGATGGCGTTCTTGCGGATATCAAGCGCAATGCTGCGCATCCGCCCGGTATAGGGCTCCACACTGGAATCCAGATAGACGCGCTTCACGCGTTTATCTTTTTTATCGGTTTCCCGGCGGCACCATTTTTTCTTCTCCATCCGGTCAAGCAAATGCACAAGGCTCATCGGCGCGATCTCCAGCATTTCGGCAAGATCCGTCTGGCGGATACCCGGGTTACGTCGCACGGTGCGCAACAGCCGCCATTGCGAGCGCGTCAAGCCAAGCTTGCGCGCCCTTGTATCAAAATGTTTGACGTAATACTTGGCAACCTCATGGATCAGAAAGGCTTCGTTGGCAATGACCGTATCGCGAAGAACAGGTTTCATAGTCCGATGCCAGCCCAGATGAAATGCTAAAGTGAAATTCGTAACGTAGGTTATAATAGATAAGCCTTAACAAATCTACTGCTGTAACCCATGTAGATAGATAATGTTAAAAATCAATATATTGTTGTAACAAAGCCGCTATAATATCCGCATATGACACACACAATTCCCTCATCCATTGCAATTATTGGCGGCGGGCCAGCAGGCCTGATGGCGTCCGAGCAATGCGCGCAGGCAGGTATGGCCGTTACCGTGTATGACCGCATGCCAAGCGCCTTACGCACATGGTGTGAAAATCTCGGCGAAGAAACCTTTATCGGCAGCAGCGGGCGCATTTTTCCCAAAGCATTTAAAGCATCGCCGTTATTACGCGCATGGCTGCAACGCCTTACCGCACTTGGCGTAACGTTCAAACTGCGTCATGAATGGAAAGGATTTGATGATGATCATTTATTATTCGAAGATGCAGATAAAAAAATTCTGCGCATAAAACCTGCGGCAACGCTGCTTGCACTTGGCGGTGCATCATGGCCGCGCCTTGGCGCAGATGGCAGTTGGATCAATTATTTAAAAAATAAAAACATCGCCATCATACCGCTACGTCCTGCCAATTGCGGTTTTGCTGTGGGTTGGAGTGAACATCTAAGCAGCCGCTTTGCAGGGCAACCGCTTAAAACCATCGCTGTTTCATTGGGCGATAAACTTGCGCAAGGCGAAATCATGATCACGGCACAAGGCATTGAAGGCGGCGCGATCTATGCGCTTTCCGCGCCTTTACGCGATGCGATTGCTGAGCATGGCAACGCAACCCTGCATATCGATCTGCGCAAAGATATTGCAATTGAAGAACTGACCAAACGCCTCAACATGGGTCGTGGCAGCCAATCGCTTTCTACCTATCTGAAAAAAAATGCTGGCCTGTCACCCCTTTCCATCGCGCTTATTCAGGAAGCAAGCCGCCTTTATCAGCGCCCGATTGAAACAGCAACGCAGCTCGCAAAGCTTATCAAAGCACTGTCCGTTACCGTAACTGCACCCATGGGTATTGACCGCGCGATTTCCACCGCAGGCGGTATTGCGCTGGATGAAATCAACGCTGATTTTATGTTAAAAAAACTGCCCGGCGTTTTTGTGGCTGGCGAAATGCTCGATTGGGAAGCACCCACAGGCGGCTATCTGCTACAGGCCTGCTTTAGCACTGCGGTTGCTGCGGCAAAAGGAATGATCGCCCACACAAAATAAAAAGTGGGGGCCGTTAAGCCCCCACCCAAGTTTATGCTTTGAGAAAAATTACTCTTTCTTGGTTTTGATCACAACCAAGGTGGTAAGAATGCTCATGATTACCAAGTGCATGAAGATCACAAGCATTGCAATTTTAGCAACACCCATAAGGTTCAAGAGGGTAAGC
>RGZA01000106.1 GCA_010031785.1 Alphaproteobacteria bacterium | reverse complement strand
GCCAGAACAAGGCCGATATTTTCGGTGCCGTCAGTATGGGGTATCGGTTTTAAGCCGCTTGTTCAGACTTTTGTTCTGATTGCTGGCCTACATGCGTTGGCTTGAGATGCGATTCTACAAACCAGAGTTGTTGTTCCACTTCACGCGCAGTCTGGGTTAGTAGATCTGCCGTTACATCATCACCGCAACCCGATGTTTGAGTAATGCTCTGACGCAACGCCTGCGAAAAAGCAGCGAGCGATGATGCTACTGCAAAAATATGCTGGGAAACATCGGCAATACCAAGATTATAAGGCACAAGAAACGAATGCTTTGCTGCAACTGCCAGTGTGCCTTGCGCAGTACCGCCCAAACCACCGATACGCTCGGCAATTTTGTCCGATGTATCTTCAACGACTTCAGCAACTTTATCAAATAATTCGTGTGCACCAATAAAACCCGGGCCACGTACATTCCAATGCGCCTGCTTAACCTGTGCATGCAAATCGATCGCCGAGGCAAGCTGCTTATTTAAAAGCTCAATCGATTGCGCGCGAATATTTTCTGATAACGTATTAAGGGTATGTTGCATAGATAATCTCCAGATAATGTTTTTACTAGTCGTGATAATTAAAACGCGATCCATATAAGGATGCGATGCGGTTTTAATTTTGCCTTTATTCTTTATGGTTCGTTGATATGAAAAATGCCACCTTGCTATCGCTTCCTTATATGGTTTGGAGCAAGGTGCCATTATTCGTTCTCCTGTTATTTTCATGACAGGTTTTCCATCCCCCTATATGAGGTTATCGATCATGCTTAAACTATCATCCCCTCTTCGTTCTGTTTTAATGAGCACTGCGCTTGTTAGTGTCATGGCCTTAACCTCCGCCTGCAGCAGCGAGCCTGGTTATGATGCAAGTGGTCGCTGGAACAATGACCAACACCAGCTCGATACCGGATCGGATCGCTCAACCCGAGATACAAGTGGTCGTCTGCGAGCAGGATCACACGGTTATAGCGATTGGAACAACACTAAGCGTTTTGATGATAACCGCGACTATCGCAGTAATAGATCATGGGACAACACTGATCGCAGCAACTATGCACAGGAACGCGAAGAACGTGTTGAAGCGCGCATCAGTGACCTACATAACCGTTTGGCGATCACACCGGATCAGGAAGGATTATGGAACGAGGTTGCTAACATCATGCGTAGCAATGAAGCAGCAACACGCCAAGCAATGCGCAGCCGCAATGAAAATAAAGGTGACATGAACGCGATTGAAGATCTGCGTTCGTATGAACGCATCGCATCAACCCATGCCAATGGCTTGCGCACGCTCATTCCATCCTTTGAGAATTTGTATGACGCCCTGTCAGCAGACCAACGTCGCACGGCCGATACAATCTTTGATCGTTACAGGGGTGAATGGAAAAAACATCCGCGCTCCAAGAAATAATCCTCATAACCCATAAGGAATATGATTATGAAGTTTAATAACACCTTCACTAAAACAGCATTAGGGGCATTTGTCATGGCGGCCTTATTGGCCGGCAGTATGGCGGAACCCGCTTCTGCTGCTCCGCGCCACAACGACCGTCGTGGTGACGGATGGCATGATAATGATCGGTATGGCCGCAATCACGCGCGTTCTTATTGGCGCGGTGGTCGTCAATTTTATTACGGAACAAATCGTCCAGTAATCGTACAGCGCTATTATGAGCCTGTCTATGCTCCACCTCCTGTGATTTATCAACCAGAGCCAAGTGGTCTCAACTTCGTCTTCCCGTTACATATACGGTAATAAAAGAATTACCCTTAAAGGGTGATGGCGCGCGGGTTTTTAAGAGAGCAATCTTTTAAAACCGCGCGCTTTTTATTGTCTGTAATTTTTATTGTCTGCTATTAGCGCGCAGCAGGCGGCATGATTTCAGGAATGGTATTCTTGCCTGCGGGTGATGTTGCATCCGGGCGCGGATGATCATTATGATTATTGTTATAAATGCGGTTATACGCATCTTGTGTTGCAGCCTGTGCTTCATTCCAGTTCAGATTGGAGCTGCCATGCGACTGCTCCCAGCCCTTACCGAGCTGTGATTGATCCAGCTCATTATACGGTTTGCCCTGGTTACGATTGTAAAGATCGATGCCGTATTTATACGCAGGTTCATAGGTTACATAACTATTCGTGCCATTATAATAAGGGCGCTTGCTATAATTATTTTGCCAATAGGTGCTTTGACTTGACCAGCTTATCGTGCTTCCTGCATGGGTAGCCACATTGCCATCAGGTGTATTGGGATTGCTCGCTGCATTATTCGCAACACCGGTTGCGCTGCGGCTGCCAGGATTGGAGCCTGCTGTTCCATAAACCGACTTATTGACGTTCGGATTATTCGCCCCACTGCCATAGATCGCCTGATTGTTGGTTGGGCTTCCCGCTGTATTACTATAGATAGCCTGATTACTTCCGGTTGATGGAGCCGTGCCGTTGCCAGAGCCATTGGCCGTGACATTTTGCGCGCCAGCAAGTTCAGGATGTATAGCCGCAAGCAAACTTGCGCAGGCAATTATTTTTGTAAGCTTATTCATAGCACAGCCTTCCCTTCCGGATAATGGTTCTATCCAGCATAACAAGGAGCAAAATAAAATTGCTGCGCGGGATTGCGAAAGAAATAATAAAGAGCGCGTCAAATAGAGGCGCAAGATAGCCTGCTATCCGACCTGTCCTGCGCAGCTTTTAGAGAAGCAGGAAGCTGTTTAGTGTAAGATGGCGGTGTGTGTAACACTGGGCATTAAACATTCTCCAGAGAGCAAAGTCCAGCGACAGTCATGGCGGAATGTGGCATGGGGAGAGATGGCGGTATCGGAAACCAATCTTTACGCCGCCTGTTTTTTAAGCTTTTTTACCCGGTGTTTTTGATATGCAGTAACGTCGCGGTAAAGTGAGAAAGCAGGAGTAAACCGCAGATGCGTCAACGAACAGACCAGCGAATGTTCCGCCAGATGGCACAGGATGCCGCCGTAATCTCCAGAATAAGATAATTTCTCGATGGTTACTGAGGGTGTTGCACCGCGCGGCACCTTGCCCTCCTTCATAAGATGTTGCCATCCCCTTTCCTCAAACGCGGCCTTGCAGGGCAGCAAACGTTCCAAGCTGTCCATCAGCCGCTCTGTTTTTTCTGGATTGTCTATCGTCACAGTATATTCCTCCTCTTCGTCTGCCATGCCATCTTCCGTCATGGCATCATACAAGGCATTCATGCACGGGGGCAGCACAATATCTGCTGCCCTAGTGGATTTGCGGATCTTGCGAGCCGTTCTTTCCAATTCAGCCATTTTCATACCCCCTTTGCTTTTATTTTGAGAATTCTTTGTTGTAAATAATTTTTTATAAAAAGTTAGTTAGTGGAAAAAGCGATCTGAAAAACATCATTATGCCTCCTTGAATGTCTGCAGTCTGTAGCAAGAATAGAATTGATAATGAGATACGCAAAGACTATTTTATGTCTGGCTAATTCACGGAAATTTTCCGGTCACTGTATTGCCGGAAAGGAAATCAATCACGGCATGACCGGATCATGGATAAGACCCGTTAGTAAAAGGGCAAACGGGGAGCTAGCCGATAGTGATTGCCGTTATAGCAATGGAAAACAGCCGGAATTACTGGACATCATGCTGGTGCCGTTTGAAAAACCTGCGCCAGACCAGTACCAGACAGAAAACCATCTGATTGACGAAAACAGCAAATGGCAATTTGTCAGGAAAGCGACGTGATAGCACATACCCCATCAATAATGCTTTGGTTTGCGTCAGCCTTGGCGAGCTTTATTTTGGTTATGCCTATAAACTTGTTGCTGCGGTGCTAACGCCTGATATGGGAGCCTGATGTTTGCCTGATACAATCTTCACCATTGGTCATTCAACGCATACGCTTGGGACGTTCGCAGAATTGCTTGAAAGACATGGCATAACGGCGCTTTGCGATGTGCGCTCGGTGCCTTATAGCCGTATGAACCCACAATTTAATCGCGAGACACTACAGGGTGCTCTGGCAAAATCAGGCATTCATTACTTTTTTCTGGGCAAAGAGCTTGGTGCGCGGCCTGAAGATACATCCTGTTATAAAAACCATCAGGTGCAGTTTGATGTTTTTGAAAAGACAGCGCTTTTCCAAAGCGGGATTGATAAGGTTATTAATATAAGCAAAGAATATCACACCGCGCTGATGTGCGCGGAAAAAGATCCATTATCCTGCCACCGCACCATTCTTGTGGCGCGCGTACTTGTAAAAAACGGCTTTACGGTTGAGCATATTCTTGGCGATGGCAGTATAGAAAAGCATGCACAGGCCCAAGCGCGTTTGCTAAAACAGCTGCATCTGCCAGAAACAGATATGTTTAAAACCAAAGATGAAATCATCGATGAGGCTTATCGCAAACAGGCCGGGATGATTGCTTATAAAGAAGATTAATTTAGGGACATGCTATGAAACTTTTTACCATTGGCTTTACACAGAAAAGTGCGGAAGATTTTTTTGGCCGCCTGAAAAAAGCAGGCGTTAAAAAACTGGTTGATGTGCGCTTGAATAATATTTCCCAACTGGCAGGTTTTGCCAAGAAAGACGATCTGGCGTTCTTTACAAAGCAGCTTTGCGGAGCGGAATATTGCCATATGCCCGAGCTGGCGCCCACACAGCCCATGCTGGATGACTATAAAAAGAAGAAAGGTTCATGGGAAAATTACGCGCGACAATTCACGGAACTTATGGCAATGCGGCGCATCGAGGCCATTTATAAAAAATCACTGGATGGCAGCTGCTTGCTGTGCAGCGAGGACAAATCCCATCATTGTCATCGCCGCCTTGTTACAGAATATCTGAAAGAAAAATGGCACGATGTGGAGATTGAGCATCTATGATGCCATATACTTTGGTTTGTTATCTGCGTTGCGCCCAGCAGAAGAGCGTTTATGCTGCTTACTCCTTCCAACGCTGGCGCCGATCTTCCTCAGCCAGAAGCTCGCCATCATCGTCGGAAAATTCATTACGAAAATCCTCGTCATTTAACAGAGCATGAAAGGCCAGTTCACGCAATTCCGCCTCTTTTAAACCAGCTACATGCTTTTGGATCGCACCTGCGATGGTTCTTGGTTCTTTCTTGAATTCGACCTCAATCGCATGAAGCCCTGCACCGACGATATGCTTGCATAGCCCGTCAAAATCACGAAAAGCTGGACAGGTGCAGACAGCCTCCAGCTTTCCGCGCTTGATTTGAAACGTAACCACATAAAATCGCATCCCCATGACTTCAGCTCGCAACCGTGCCGGGATTGATTCAAATATCCGCACCGCCCAGTCATCTTCAAAAATCCTTATGCCGCGTACATGGGATTTATCGCTGGCATTTTTCTCCAGCCATTTTTGCGTCAGAAGAGATTTTAGGTTTAGTTCTTTCATATTTCGTTTCCATGCCTCTTCGAAAACTAGCTACATTAGAATTTTTTCCAAATAATTTTTGCGCTTTTGCCAATCTGGCAATATCGCCTTCAAAAGCCTCCAAAATTCAGAGCTGTGGTTGGGATGTTGCATATGACACAGCTCGTGGATATCCTCTTCATAGCACCATAATTAACAATTCTTTAAAGTTCTTAAAGAAAAACGAGCAGACTCAGATGTCTAACGGTTTCCAAAACCGCTGCATTTTTTTGTCCCGCATTGTCCCGAATTTGTCCCGCTAGCATAGCGGACAAGTGTGGGGCTTTCAAGAAACCGAATAAACTGGCGGAGGGGAAAGGATTTGAACCTTCGAAACCCTTGCGGGTTTAACGGTTTTCGAGACCGCCGCGATCGACCACTCTGCCACCCCTCCGCATAAAAAACGGACTTATTTTCTAAAGAGTGGTCGATATGCTTTTACGCGCTTCGCGCTCTGGCACTCTGCCACCCCTCCGATTTATTCAATATACATCTTATTTATGCGTATAAATCGCCCTGCATAGCCTTGGCGACGCAGGGCCGGATCGACAAGACGATTACCAGAAGATAGCGGTTTGAAAAAGCCTTTTATTTCTTCGGCTTATTTCTTCTCAAGCGCAGCGGTTAATTCCGGCACAATGGTGAATAAATCACCCACCAAGCCGTAATCGGCAACGTTAAAGATAGGCGCATCAGGGTCCTTGTTAATCGCAACAATAACCTTGCTGTCCTTCATGCCCGCCAGATGCTGAATAGCACCGGAAATACCCACCGCGATATAAAGGTTGGGTGCAATAATTTTGCCTGTCTGGCCGACCTGATAATCATTAGGCACAAAACCGGCATCCACCGCCGCGCGTGATGCGCCAATTGCAGCGCCCAATGTATCAGCAAGCTTTTCAAGCATTTTAAAATTTTCACCCGATTGTAAACCACGACCACCGGAAATAACCACCTTGGCCCCCGTCAGTTCAGGGCGCTCCGATTTTGAAACATCGCGTTTTACAAAGGTTGATAATCCTGCATCAGCTGTTGCTGCAATTTTTTCAATTGCGGCATTACCACCGCTTGCTGCTACTGCTTCAAATGCTGTTGTACGGACCGTGCATAATTTAATTGCATCGGCAGATTGCACGGTTGCAATCGCGTTGCCTGCATAAATCGGGCGTTTAAAGGTATCGGCGCTTTCAACTGAAATAATGTCGGAGATTGGCGCGACATCAAGCAATGCACCTGCA
Organism: Alphaproteobacteria bacterium; assembly: GCA_010031785.1. Taxonomy (GTDB): domain Bacteria; phylum Pseudomonadota; class Alphaproteobacteria; order UBA9219; family RGZA01; genus RGZA01. The sequence goes on along the minus strand of RGZA01000106.1, from coordinate 384 downwards.
CGCGGCAATAAATTTTTGCCAAAGCTAGTCGCGGCAACAAACACATGCGTGTAGTTTTTGGCGATCTGCGCGACAAGCGGCGCCTCATTTTCGGCAAGATCATCTTTGAAAGATGCACCTTCACTGACTAATAGTTTTTCAAGGCCTGCAATTTTACTGGCAGTATCGGCAACGCTTGCGCCCGATGCACACATGATCAAGCCATCCATCGCGCAGCCGAGTTTCTGTGCAGCAGCAACCGCGTTAAGGCTAGCGGATTTTACATTGACGCCATCATGTTCAAGAATAATAAGTGCGCGCATTTCGTTTTCCTTCTTATATCTTTTAGGGGATCCCAGATAGCTGCTTCGCACCTTCTGGGATGATTTAAGCCTTAAGGCTTAA
>RGZA01000105.1 GCA_010031785.1 Alphaproteobacteria bacterium | reverse complement strand
CTTAATCTTGATGATAAAATGGCTTCGCTCTCGGGTGGGCAGTTGCGCCGCGCAGCACTTGCGCGCGCATTGGTCGAAGGGCCAGATATTTTATTGCTTGATGAGCCAACCAACCATCTTGATCTGGAAGTGATTGAATGGCTTGAAACCTATCTTAAATATTATCATGGCGCGATTGTATGCATCAGCCATGATAAGGCGTTTTTAGCAGCCATTTCTGACAAGGTATTCTGGCTTGATCGCGGGCGTTTGCGCATCTGCCCCAAGGGGTTTGGTCATTTTGAAGAATGGTCAACGCAGCTTTTAGAGCATGAAGAGCGCGAGCTTAAAAACCGCCAGAAAGTGCTCGATCAGGAAGTGGAATGGGCAAGCCGAGGCGTTAAGGCGCGGCGTAAGCGCAATGTTCGCCGTGTGGAATTGATGAAGATCGAGCGCGATCGTCTGCGCGCGGATAAAAATTCACTTTCGCGCATGCTATCGAAAATTGAATTCACGCCGCTCAAGGATGATGAAATTTCTGCAACGCGGATTGTTGCTGAATTCTTTAAGGTTCATAAAATCTATAATGAAGAAGGGCGCGAGAAAGTTATTTTTGACGGGTTTAACTTACGCATCATGCGCGGTGACCGCATTGGCATTATCGGCAAAAATGGTGCAGGTAAAACCAGCTTTCTTAAAATGCTGGTGGGTGAATTGATGCCCGATATGGGCAAGGTCAAGCTGACCAAGGATTTGCAATTTTCCTATTTCGATCAGAAACGCAAAGACCTGAATCCTGAAAATTCACTGCATAAAACCCTGTGCCCCAATGGCAGTGATCACCTTGATGTGATGGGTAAAACCCGCCATATCTGCGGCTATCTGAAGGATTTTATGTTTGACCCCAAAATGGTGCATCACCCGGTCAGCATGTTATCGGGTGGGCAGAAAAACCGTCTGCTGCTGGCAAAAATTCTCGCTAATCCGGGCAGTCTGCTCATTCTTGATGAACCGACCAACGATCTGGATATGGATACGCTCGATATGCTCGAGGATATTCTGGCAGGCTATACCGGCACCTTGATTGTTGTAAGCCATGACCGCGATTTTCTTGATCAAACCGTGAGCAAGATGCTCGCCTTTGAAGGCGATGGCATAAGCACCAATATGAATGGGAACAGTTGCCGGATAAAATTTCAGCGCTGGAGCATGAAATTGCTGATTTAAATACGCTGCTGACCGATGCAGATTTTTATCAGCGCGACCCTGACGGGTTTCATGAAGCATCCAAGCGCCATGCTGCCGCAACGCAAGAGCTAAGCCGCGCGGAAGAACGCTGGCTAGAGCTTGATGCGATGGTGATGGGTAGTGCTGGTTAGCCCAAGGTGGGTTTTTTCCTGATGACGCTCAGTTCGTTCGTTACGAGCAATCTGGATGGGCGTTCGAGCATGCCAGACCACATTCTGATTGCTTTGCTTAACGATGTTTTTGCTTCATTGGGTGGAATTTGAAATGCATATATTCCTTCACGTAGCAATTTCCTTACAAATGCACGCGACACTTTGAAGTGCTTGCCACTTAAACCGTAGCAGAATTTTCTGGACTTACATTCAAACTGGTTTGTGTGACAGATTTGTTCTTTTACTTCTGCAAACATTACTGCAATAGGTTGGTTTGGAATATTTCTTTGCAATGTTTCTTTTGATAGAAGTTTACACATTAGTTTATACGCAGTGCCTACCCCCACCGTTTGCACAGCAATGAGTTTGCCATTGTCACGCAAGGCTGCAGCAAGCGGTGCGATAAAGGCTTTTGCCTTAAATGTGATTGTTTGCGCGGTACGCCAAGGCTGTGATGCAAGAGCAATATCAAACCCATCAATCTGAACACCATCCTGCGGAATAAGATGCTGAAGCTGCTCATGATGATCTGCATGGCTAATAACCAGCATCGCATCTTTGACAGATTTTCCTTTATCATGCTGCCATGCGTCATTGATAAACGCCTCAAGCGTATTAAGCTCTCCCCCCAGCACATGCGGATTATGACCATTCAATTGAATGTCATGTCTAGCTAATGGTTTTCTTATATCACGTGCCAGGGTTGCTGCATCTTTGGCAGTTTTGTTGGTGAGAACAATCACGCTGTTGGGATGTTTTGCAAAATGTTCGGCTAGTTTTGGCAATGTTTTAAGGACATCTGCGCCATTATATTCCTTGCCTACAACAAAAATAGGCGCGTCAGATTTCTTACGCGTTATAAAATCCAGTATACCTTTTAAAAGCGTGCCGTCACCAATTCCTACGTCAATAATGCGAATGCCATCTGCGGGGATGACTAAGCCTTTTAGCTCACGCAAAATATGCTTGAGTGTTCTTGGTTTCTCATCCGTTTCCTTAACATGCCTGAAATAGTGGGAGACATGATCGATAAATTTTCTTGGCTTTGCGATAACAGGCGCGCTCATGATCTTGCTTTATATAAATATGGGTTAAAAAATAAATTAGCGAAAAATGAACAAAACAAATTCCAGAGCATAATTTTGCAGATATATGCCTTAAAGTAAATCAGGCTAATAGTTTCATTGTTTGGGCTTGTCATTATTGAGCTAAACGCAATTATTAAAATAAAAAACCGCCTTTCAGGGTGTTCCCGAAAGGCGGTTTGATATCAATCAACTATTATCCGCGTTTTTTGCTGAAGGAGCGTGGCTTGCTGCCCGCAGAGCCTTCTTCCTTGCGCTTGCCAAAGGCAGGCTTACCAAAGCTTGGTTTGCCAAAAGCTGGCTTGCCCGAACCGCTTTTGCCAAAGGATTTTTTAGCGCCATCTGATTTTCCAAAGGCTGGTTTACCAAAGGCAGGCTTACCAAAACGGTTTTCGCTTCTGCGATCATCGTCTCTGCGCCCATCTTCTCTGCGCCCATCTTCTCTGCGATTGTCGTTGCCAAAGCTACGTTCTTTATCAAACGGCTTCTTACCGAATGGCTTGCGCTCACCAAACGATTTGCGCTCGCCATCAGCACCAAAGCTGCGTTCTTTATCAAAGGGCTTTTTGCCAAAGGGTTTACGTTCGCCAAAGGGCTTACGCTCACCATCTTCACGGCGTTCAAAGCTACGTTCTTTGTTAAATGGCTTCTTCTCACCAAAGGGCTTGCGTTCGCTATCAACACCAAAGCTACGTTCCTTGGTAAACGGCTTCTTGGCAAAGGAGCGGGGTTCGGCTGTATCACGATCCGATTCCGGCTTGTTTACATAGTCTTTTTTCACAAATTCGCGCTTTTTTGCGTAATCGCGTGGTGCACCGTCACTTGAATCACGGCTTGAAGAGTCACGATTTGAAGAGTCACGATCAAAACGCTTTTTATCGCCAAAGGATTTCTTGGCACCAAAGGATTTGCGTTCGCCGCCCTTATAACCACCGCCACTGCCTTTGTATCCGCCCGATGAACCACGTTTTTCGTAGTTGCCCGTTGCGGATTTTCCTTGGCCCTTTGCATTGGGGTTAAGCAGACGTTCGATTGCAAACCATTTGCGTGATTCCGATGGAGCAACAAAGCTCACCGCTTGTCCCTTCGCGCCCGCACGACCGGTACGGCCAATGCGATGGATGAAATCTTCCGGTGCTTGTGGCAAATCATAATTGATAACATGTTCGATATGCGGAATATCAAGGCCGCGCGCAGCAACATCGGTTGCAACCAGAATACGGTATTTCTGATTACGGAATGCGTTGGTTACTTTTTCGCGCTTGTGCTGACGCAAATCGCCATGCAAGGCATCGGATTCATGATCGTCACCACGTAAACGCTTGGCCAGACGATCTGCACCATATTTTGTTTTCACAAAAATGATCACGCTGCCTGTACGTTCGCCGAGTTCGCGCAGCAAATGCTCATATTTCTTGCCATCATCGGTTTCAACAACCTTCAGCTCAACGTTTGCTGCTGTTTGGTTGGTTTCGCCCATTGAAATACGTACGGGGTCAGTCAAATAACGACCTGCAAGCTTGGTAATTTCACCGGGCATGGTCGCAGAGAACATCAAGGTTTGACGCTTCTTTGGCATTTTTTCGATGATGGTTTCAATCTGAATACCAAAACCCATATCAAGCATGCGATCGGTTTCATCAAGCACCAGCATTTCAGCGGAGGATAATTTCAGCGTGCCACGTTTCAAATGGTCATTCACGCGGCCTGGCGTTCCGATAATGATGCGTGGTTTTTTCTGCAGCTGGCTAAGTTGCTTACCCATGCTGTCACCGCCAATGAGCAATGCAGAATGAAGCTTGGAGCCATGCGATAATTCATTGACCGCTTTTTCAACTTGCGCAGCAAGTTCGCGTGTTGGCAAAAGTACAATCGCGGTGGTGTGGGGTTGATCAAGCAATTTGGCAATCATCGGAATAGCAAACGCTGCTGTCTTGCCAGTGCCGGTTTGTGCGGTGCCAAGAATATCCTTGCCTTCAAGGGCAGGGGGAATGGCTTCGGATTGAATAGGGGTTGCTACGGTGTAGTTGAGTTTTTCAATGGCAAGCTTGAGGGCTTGCGGCAGGGCAAAATCTTTAAACGATGTCATGGTGTTCTTTCTGTTGTAGTGAGTGTGTGTGTCTGGACATCCCCATTTGTATTTCTGGGGGGATACCCCAACGAGCCGCTGATACATTTATCAGCATTCATGGCTCAGTTTGCTAAAGGGGACAGCACAGCATCTATAAACAGAAAAGGCGGTCATCTAAGTCAAACAATGATGCTTTTATATACAGATGATGCAATGAAAGCAATAAAAAACCCCGCCTTTATGAAAAGACGGGGTTTTAATTAGCTTTTAAGCCTGTTGCAGATCCCAGATTACGTTTGGGATCGGCCCTTCAGTCAATTACTTGCCAACTGCTTCTTTAAGTTCCTTAGCAGCGCGGAAAGCGATCTTCTTCTTTGCTGGGATGGAGATGGTTTCTCCCGTTGCAGGATTGCGGCCCATGCGAGCTGCGCGCTTGCGAACTTGCAAGATGCCAAGGCCAGCCATGCGAACACGGTTGCCCTTCTTAAGGTTCTTTACGAGGGAAGCTACGAGGCCTTCCATCAGGGTGTTAAGGGTCTTCTTTGGCATATCGTTCTTTTCAGCAAGTTCTGCTGCGATTTGCTTCAGAGTAACGGTTGGTTGGGTTGCAGTAGCCATGATTAGGGGTCCTGTATTTAAGGGTTCGAAGTGATGAAAGAATATTCATTCAGCACGCTATTGATAAGGCTTTTTGAAAGCGCCTTAGAATCACGCGACTGAACGAATGAATTCTCAGCACCTTTAAAAGCCTTTGTCGATAGCATTTTTTGCATGGTATCGAAAAATACGCAGAAAAATGCCTTTTAAAGCGGCTTAATCCACAGAAATCTGAAAAAGAGGTGCAAAAAACCCTTAATTTATAGGGCTTCGCAGCATCTGGGGCGTGGAGGTGTTGCCGGTTTGCGCGATTCCAAAAAACTATTTCACCCAGTACCACACGCTATTAGCGCAGAGCTGCACCGGCGCTGTGATATTGTGGCTTTGGCGAAATTCAACAATCGCGCGTTGCACATCTTTGACCAATACATCATGGCCGCAAAATAATCCGCCGGATTTTAATTTGGGAAACCATGCGGCGATATCATCGCGCACCGCTTCATAAGAATGATCGCCATCAATAAACAGATAATCATAAACATTATCAGGAACGGTTTTTGCAAATTCAGCGGAGCGCATGCGATGCAAGGTAACGCGGCCCAGATATGCAGAAAAGTTTTTGAGTGCGAGCGTATGGAACATGTCCATCATCGCCTGATCCATTCCGCCATTTGGATCATCATACGCCATGAACGGATCAACCGCATCAATATGCGCGATGTTCGGGCATTCCTCGAGAAAGCGCGCAATATTTTCACCGCGACACACGCCAATTTCTAATCCCTTTAACGCCGCGCCGTGTTTTTGTAATAACGGAATGAGGCCAATGGCAGAGATATAATGCTTTGCCCAAATGCCTTCGGCCTTTAATTCAGCAATACTTAGGCGATCAAGGCGGGTGAGGGCAGCCATAGCAAAACTATCCTTTTGGCTCATGAAATTGATGCATCATGCGATGCAGAAAGGGCGCAAGAATGATGCCTGTGATGGTTATAATCACCAGACCGCTTAGCAGGGCATACGCGGAAGCAAACAGTTTGGCAGCATCACTGGTCATCGGCGCCACCGCGCCCATGCCGCCCAAAATCATCGATGCTTCTAAAATGGCATCGACCCAGCCAAGTCCTGCAATAAGATGATAGCCGATAATGCCGCCGATTAATGCGATGCCCACAATAATGAGTGCTAGCCATGCGGTATTGAAAATCCGACGCAGCCACTGCGTATGGGAGATCAAGCTTTCCGAGTGATGTTCATAATGTAGTAAATGTTTTTTACGCATAAAAAAACTCCCCGGAACTTGCGTTCCGAGGAGTTTATCAGAATTTCTTCTAAAGGCTTATTAAACAGCTTTAAGATTAACAGCTGATTCTTTGCCTTTTTGTGTCGCGATTTCGTAAGAAATCTTTTGACCTTCGCGAAGGCCATCCATGCCAGCGCGTTCAACAGCGGTAACGTGAACAAACACGTCGCGGCCACCCTCGTCTGGTGTGATAAATCCATAACCCTTTTGGGCGTTGAACCATTTTACTGTACCTGATGGCATAGTGATACTCCTTCTTGCCAGTTTAGTTTTGCTTTAAGGGCAGATGCCCCAAAAGTTTGTCAAAGTCGTACGGCAAGATAGGTAGTATCTAGGCGGTAGTCTTAAGGCAAACGTGATGGTCCTTTTACCTCACTTTACCAACTACTGGCAAGCCTATTCGCCCAAAGGATTGATTTAGGCTATAAGGGTTCTAGATCGATGAAATAAAGAGCGCATAAGAATTGGAGAAACACCATGAAAAACAACACTAAAGCCACCTGCGCACTAGTTATGGATAGCCCCATGGGCCCTTTAACCCTGGTGGGAAATGGCAAGGCTTTGACCGAAATCCGCATGGATCAAAAACCAAAAGGTACCCCAAAAGTAACCTATGCGCCCGGTGCAAAGGACGCAATATTGCTCAAAACCAAAAAGCAATTGCAGGATTATTTTGCAGGAAAATTGTCAAAATTTAATGTGCCGATGGAAACAGATGGAACTGCGTTTCAGAAAAAAGTCTGGCGTGCTCTCACAAAAATTCCATTTGGTAAAACCGTGAGCTATAAGGATATT
>RGZA01000104.1 GCA_010031785.1 Alphaproteobacteria bacterium | reverse complement strand
GATTACGTCAGCCCGATGAATCAGGAACATGCGTTTGCGCTCGCGGTTGAAAAACTGCTTGGCATCACGCCGCCGATCCGCGCGCAATATATCCGCGTGCTGTTTTCAGAAATCACCCGCATTCTAAACCATCTTCTTAACATCACCACCTTTGCGATTGACGTTGGCGCGATCACGCCGTCCTTGTGGGCGTTTGAAGAGCGCGAAAAGCTGATGGAATTTTATGAGCGCGTATCAGGCGCGCGCATGCATGCGAATTATTTCCGTCCCGGCGGTGTGCATCAGGATTTACCACATGGTTTAACCGAAGACATCTGGGCCTATACCGAAAGCTTCCCCAAATTTTTGGCGGATATTGAAAATCTGCTTTCAGAAAATCCAATTTTCAAGCAACGCACCGTTGATATTGGTATTGTGAGCAAGGAACAGGCGCTCGCATGGGGCTTTACCGGGCCAATGCTGCGTGCATCCAACGTGGCGTGGGATTTGCGCAAATCGCAACCCTATGATGTTTACGACAAAATGGAATTTGATATTCCGGTTGGCCTGACGGGCGATTGCTATGCGCGTTACCTCGTGCGCATGGAAGAAATGCGCCAATCTAACAAAATCATTCGCCAGTGCTTAAAGCAAATGCCACAAGGCCCCATCAAGGTAGATGATCGCAAGATTGCACCGCCACCACGCGCGGAAATGAAATCCTCGATGGAAGCGTTGATCCATCACTTCAAGCTTTATACTGAAGGCTATCACGTACCAGCCGGTGAAACCTATACCGCTGTTGAAGCACCAAAAGGTGAGTTCGGCGTGTTTCTGGTTTCGGATGGCTCCAATAAACCCTATCGCTGCAAAATTCGCGCGCCGGGTTTTGCGCATTTGCAAGGATCTGACTTTATGTGCAAGGGCCATATGCTGGCCGATGCCGTGGCAATTATCGGCAGCATGGATATTGTGTTTGGAGAAGTTGACCGATGAGCGCGCCCGCATTAACTGCAAAGCAACCTAAAACCTTTGCCTTCACTGCTGACAATCTTGAAACAGCAAAGAAGGTGATTGCCAAATATCCGCAGCATCGTGAAGCAAGTGCGGTAATCCCCTTGCTGCAACTTGCGCAGGCGCAGCATGATAATTGGCTTCCCGTGGCAGCGATGGATGTTGTTGCTGAAATGCTGGAGATGCCGCGCGTGCGCGTTTATGAAGTGGCCAGTTTCTACACCATGTTTAACCGTGCACCGGTTGGTAAATATCTGCTGCAGGTGTGCACTACAACGCCATGCTGGCTACGCGGCAGCGATGATATCAAGCATGTATGCAAATCAAAACTTGGCATCACGGATGGCGAAACATCAAGCGATGGCCTGTTTACGATGATGGAAGTCGAATGCCTTGGCGCATGCGTGAATGCGCCGATGGTGCAGATCAATGATGATTATTACGAAGATTTAACAGCAGCCAACTTCACAACCATTTGTGATGAATTGGCGGCGGGAAAAACCCCATCCATCGGTTCACAAACCGGGCGGCAGGGTAGTTATCCGCTTAATGCTGCAAAGAAAGCTGGATAAAATGCTCGCAGAAAAAGACAAAGTTTTTACCAACCTTTACGGCTTTGATGATTGGAAGCTCGAAGGCGCGCGCAAACGCGGTGTGTGGTCAAACACCAAGGAATTGCTTGCGCTTGGCCAAGCAAAAATTATTGATGAAGTAAAAAATTCGGGTCTGCGTGGTCGCGGTGGCGCGGGATTCAGCACCGGGATGAAGTGGAGCTTTATGCCCCAAAAATCCAATGGGCCATCCGATCGTCCGCATTATCTGGTGGTCAATGCTGATGAATCCGAACCCGGCACATGCAAAGATCGCGACATCATCCGTTTTGATCCGCATCGTTTGCTCGAGGGCATTGTGTGCGGTGCGTTTGCGATTAATGCGCATGCATCCTACATCTACATTCGCGGTGAGTTTGTGAATGAAGCCAAAAATATGCAAATCGCGATTGATGAAGCCTATGCGGCTGGATTAATCGGCAAGAACGCATGCGGCAGCGGCTGGGATATTGATGTTTATTTGCATCGCGGCGCGGGCGCTTATATTTGCGGTGAAGAAAGCGCATTGCTTGAAAGTTTAGAGGGCAAAAAAGGTCAGCCACGCAACAAGCCACCATTTCCAGCGAATGCGGGTCTATATGCTAACCCCACAACCGTGAATAACGTTGAAACCATTGCCGTTGTGCCAGAAATTTTGCGCCGTGGCGCTGCTTGGTTTGCATCCATGGGCCGTGAAAAAAATGCTGGCAATAAAATTTATTGTATCTCTGGTCACGTTAATCAGCCATGTAACGTGGAAGAAGCGATGAGCATCCCCATGAAGGAACTCATTGAAAAATACGCAGGTGGTGTACGCGGCGGGTGGGATAATCTGCTTGCCGTCATTCCCGGTGGTTCCTCAACACCATTATTGCCACGCGAAATCTGCGACACGGTGCTGATGGATTTTGACAGCTTGAAAGCTGTGCAATCAGGTCTTGGCACCGCAGGGCTGATCGTGATGGATAAATCAACCGATCTGATTTACGCAATTGCGCGCTTATCGCGCTTTTACATGCATGAAAGCTGCGGTCAATGCACGCCATGCCGCGAAGGCACGGGCTGGATGTACCGCATGATGCTGCGCATGGTACGCGGCAATGCCAAGCTTGAAGAAATTGACATGCTGATTGATGTCACGCGTGAAATTGAAGGCCATACCATCTGCGCGCATGGTGATGCTGCGGGTTGGCCGATCCAGGGTCTTATCCGCCATTTCCGCCCGATGGTGGAGCAACGAATTCTCGATTACCGAAAACAGGCAGCTTAGGATGTGTCATCAATTATAACATGGAGTATTGTTTGAATTAGAAAGCGATATGCTAGGAAATGAGCGTAGCTGTAGTACATCTACAGCAAGCGAAATTGACAACGCAGATCGCTTTCTAATTCAAACCCTAAAGGGCGCGACAGAAAAGCGTCCCGGCGTTTTCAGAAAGCTTGCATGTAGCACCACTACATGCTGTGCTTTCTTTATAGCCGGATACGTTTTTCTGTTACGCGCAATACCCATGCTATAATTGAGGACACATCCTTACTCATGCCCAAACTTAAAATCAACGATATCGAACTTGAAGTAGCACCCGGAACATCGGTGCTGCAGGCATGCGAGCAGCTTGGCATCGAAGTGCCGCGCTTTTGCTACCACGATAAGCTTTCTGTGCCAGCCAATTGCCGCATGTGCCTTGTGGAAGTTGAAAAAACACCCAAGCCGCAAGCAAGCTGTGCCTTGCCATGCGGTGAAGGCATGGTGGTTAAGACCAATACACCCGTTGTCACGCGTGCGCGCAAAAACGTGATGGAAATGCTGCTCATCAACCATCCGCTCGATTGCCCGATCTGCGATCAGGGCGGGGAGTGCGATTTGCAGGATCAGGCCGTTGCCTATGGTTTTGATCGTGGTCGTTATGCCGAAGCAAAACGCGCGGTGAAAGATAAAGAACTCGGCCCGCTTGTTAAAACCGTGATGACGCGCTGCATTCACTGTACACGCTGCGTACGTTTTGCGGATGAGATTGCTGGCATGCCAGAACTCGGCGCGTTTGGTCGCAGCGAGCATATGGAAATCGGCACCTACATTGAAAAAGCCGTGAGCAGTGAATTGTCGGGCAATCTGGTCGATGTATGCCCAGTTGGTGCACTGACTAATAAACCTTACGCGTTTGAAGCGCGCCCGTGGGAGCTTTCAAAAACCGAAACCATCGATGTGCTTGATGCGGTCGGTTCGAACATTCGCGTGGATGCACGCGGGCAGGAAGTAATGCGCGTTTTGCCGCGCCTTCACGAAGATGTGAATGAAGAATGGATCAATGACAAAACGCGCTATGCCTGCGATGGCTTGAAGCGCCAGCGCCTTGATAAACCTTATATCCGCGATGTCGATGGCAAATTAAAACCTGCCAATTGGGGTGAAGCATTCGCTGCCATCGCTCGGCAAATCAAAGGCCTGCCTGGGGAAGCGATTGCCGCGATTGCCGGAAATCTTGCCGATGCTGAAAGCATGTTTGCGCTCAAGCAGCTTATGCAATACCTCAAATCCCCGAATATGGATTGCCGTCAGGATGGCGCGCTTTATGATGTCTCGCAGCGCGCGGGGTATACCTTCAACACCACGATTTCAGGTATTGAAAAAGCCGATGTAATTTTGCTCGTGGGTACCAATCCGCGTCTTGAAGCATCGCTTATCAATGCACGTATCCGCAAACGCTGGCTACGTGGCGGTCTGAAAGTTGGCGTAATTAGCGAGCAAGCCGACCTGACCTACCCAACCAAATATCTTGGCGCAAATCCCCTGGTGCTTGATGAAGTTCTGCAGGGCCGCAATGCATTCTGTGATCTTTTAAAGAACGCCAAAAACCCGATGATTATTGTTGGGGCAGGGGCGCTCGCGCGTAAGGATGGTTTGTTCATTCAATATCGCGTACGCAAAATTGCTGAAACCTATAATATGGTGCGCGATGGCTGGAATGGCTTTAACGTGCTGCAAACGTCTGCCGCGCGTGTAGCCGGTCTGGATATGAGTTTTGTACCCGGCCAAAATGGCAAATCAACCAACGATATTATCGCCGCTGCACAAAACGGTAAGATCGGCTTGCTGTATTTACTGGGTGCCGATGAAATCGACACAAGTAAGCTTGGTAGCACATTCGTTGTCTATCAGGGCCATCATGGGGATGCGGGTGCCAACCGCGCCGATGTGATTTTGCCCGGTTCTGCTTATACCGAAAAAAATGCACTCTATATGAATACCGAAGGGCGCCTGCAATCCACGCGCCGCGCAGTATTCCCGCCCGGTGAAGCAAAAGAAGACTGGCAAATCATCCGCGCCTTGTCCGAAGTATTGGGCCAGGCATTGCCGTACGACACACTTGCGCAATTGCGTCAGAAAATGGTGCAATCGCATGCATTATTTGCCCGCCTTGATCATGTTGAGCCCGCACCATGGAATAGCTTTGCACGTGATGGTGTGCTTGACCCTGCGCCATTGCAATCCAGCATCAGCAATTTTTATCAAACCGATGTCATCAGCCGTTCATCCCCAACCATGGCGGCATGCGTTGAAACCTTCCTCAAGTCAAGTGTGGCGGAGGCTGCGGAATGACCGAATTGCTCGAAGCCTTTAACACCTTTACCCATACCGAGATCGGGGCGATCATCTGGTTGATCATCCGCATTTTCGCGATCATGGTTCCGGTATTGCTTGGCGTTGCTTACCTGATTTATGCCGAACGCAAGGTATTGGCCGCGATGCAATTGCGCATGGGCCCGAACGTGGTCGGGCCGTTTGGATTATTCCAGCCCTTTGCCGATGCCTTAAAACTGATGGGTAAGGAAACCATTATTCCAACCGGCGCGAACAAGCTAATTTTTATGGCAGCCCCAATGCTGACCTTCTTCCTATCGCTTGTGTCATGGGCGGTGATCCCGTTCAGTGACAAACTGGTATTGGCGGATGTAAATGTCGGTATTCTGTATCTGTTTGCAGTATCATCGCTCGCGGTTTACGGAATTATCATGGCCGGGTGGGCATCCAATTCCAAATATGCGTTTTTGGGTGGTCTGCGCTCCGCTGCGCAGATGGTGTCGTATGAAGTATCCATTGGTCTTGTGATCATCAATGTGCTGCTGCTCGCAGGTTCGCTGAATTTGTCCGACATTGTGCGCGGGCAAACCAATATGTGGTATGCAATCCCGCTTTTCCCAATGTTCATCGTGTTCTTTATCTCAGGGTTAGCTGAAACCAACCGCGCACCGTTCGATTTGCCCGAAGGGGAGTCTGAACTCGTCGGCGGATTTAACGTGGAATATTCGTCCATGTCCTTTGCGCTGTTCTTCCTTGGCGAATATGCCAATATGATTTTGATGAGCGCGATGACCGTCATCCTGTTTCTTGGCGGCTGGCTTGCGCCATTTAACTGGCAATCTCCGTTTGAATGGCTTGCGCCGCTATGGGGCATTTTATGGTTCACCGGCAAAATCTGCTTCATGCTGTTCATGTTCCTATGGGTTCGCGCAACCTTGCCGCGCTACCGCTATGACCAGTTGATGCGTCTTGGCTGGAAAGTCTTTTTGCCATTCTCGCTGCTTTATGTAATCGGTGTAGCCGGATATCTGGTGTACACGGGAAATTTCCCGAAAGTTGGGGTTTAAGATGAGTATGTTTCATTCCGTAAAACGCTTTCTGCTGATTGATATTATCAAGGGCATGGCGCTAACGCTTTCCTATATGTTCCGCCGCCGGGTGACGATCAACTACCCGTTTGAAAAAGGCCCGATTGGCCCGCGCTTTCGCGGGGAACATGCGCTGCGCCGTTATCCCAACGGTGAAGAACGCTGCATTGCCTGCAAGCTGTGTGAAGCGATCTGCCCTGCACAAGCGATCACCATTGAAGCCGAACCACGCGAAGATGGCAGCCGCCGCACCACGCGCTATGACATCGATATGATTAAATGCATCTATTGTGGTTTGTGCCAGGAGGCATGCCCGGTTGATGCGATTGTCGAAGGGCCGAATTTTGAATATGCAACGCTCACGCGTGAAGAGCTTTACTACAATAAGGACAAACTCTTGGCCAATGGCGATCGCTGGGAACCCGAAATCGCCGCCAATCTGGCTAAAGAAGCACCCTACAGGTAACGCATGATGATCCCGTCCATTCTCTTTTATCTTTTTGCAACTGTGCTGGTGCTTTCATCCATCATGGTGATTGCATCGCGCAATCCGGTGCATTCGGTGTTGTTTCTGATCCTGTCATTTTTTAATGCGGCCGGATTGTTCTTGCTGCTCGGTGCCGAATTTGCCGCTTTCATTCTCGTCATCGTGTATGTTGGCGCGGTTGCGGTGCTGTTCCTGTTCGTTGTCATGATGCTTGATATTGATTTTGAGCAATTGCGCAAGGGCGTTTGGAAATCACTGCCTGTTGGCATCCTGGTCGGCCTTGTGCTTGTCTCGCAAATGGTAATGACGGCAATTAACTGGCAGAGCCTGCCAAGCGCTGGCGCGAACATTCTCTCGCCTGTTGCAACCAACATTGCCAAAACCAATACGCAGATGATTGGGCAAATTCTCTATACCGATTATGTCTATCCGTTTCAGGTTGCTGGGCTGATTTTGCTTGTGGCGATGATCGGCGCGATTGTGCTCACCCTGCGCGAACGTGGCGGCGTACTGCGGCAAGATATTAACAAGCAAATTACCCGCAAACGCAGCGATGTGCTGGTTATCAAAAAAGTTGAA
>RGZA01000103.1 GCA_010031785.1 Alphaproteobacteria bacterium | reverse complement strand
TGCGTTGTCGTGGCGCGTGCATGTAATATCTGTCCCATAGTTCCTCCGTTCGTAGATGGCCATATATTACTCCATCACTGGACGGGACTAAACAACTAGTCAACCTACCCATTGGGTTTCAGGGTAGGATTCGAATGGCAAAACTGCTTTAAAACGCGCTTTTACAGGCAAAATCGTAAGGCTTGCTATAGCGCGGCATCTGTGGCAAACAGTGCCTCGCTTTTCAAGGAAGAGGCTGCTGTAGCTCAGTGGTAGAGCACGTCATTGGTAATGACGGGGTCGGAGTTTCGATTACTCTCAGCAGCACCATTCATCCGGCATCCCTAGATTCGACCATAGATCGCATGGTGGTTCTGGTTTTTGGACCATGCCCAATATTGATCCCCATACGAAAAATGCCACCATTCGGTGTGATGCCGTACAAAGCCCTGGCTTGTCATAGCATCGCAAAGCAGCATGCGATTGGCATGAAACCTCGCGTTTTTATTTTTAAAAAAATCAGGATTAGATTCATCGCCGTTGAAATCAATGGGCGAGCCCATATCAATTTCCGCGCCTTGCGCATCAACCAATGTCACATCAATTGCAGCGCCGGTACTGTGCGGTGGCGGGGTAAGGGGGTCAGTGTTGGGCGGTGACCAGATGCGATAGACCTGCTCCAGCACCGAATCGCGCTCGCTTGCTGTAAGCTGTAACGGCTCCAGCCCTTGCTCTTTTGCAATATGATAAAAGCTGTGCGCGACCATATAAGCCTGAACCGGAACAGGGCGGTATGCGTCAAAAATCTTAAAGCGCCAGCCGGGTTTCATCTGTTGCAACGCTGCCTGCGCCATGCCAAGCTTTTGCGCATTACCTGTGCGTAGGGAGAAGGGGCTGATGCCGTTATAGGGCGCACCTGCTGCTTCGTATGGTGCAGGGGTTTCGTAAGAAAAATCGGCAATTGTGCTAAGGACAACCAGCGGCTCTGCGCACTCCTTAATCACAATGCTGTGGAAGGGTTGCGCCTTTGGTTTGATTATTGGAATAATTTGGGCTATCTCGGCTAACATGACTGACACAAAGACTTCTCCTAAACAACCACAACCAAAAGCAAGCCCACCCAAAAATCCCGGGCGGATCGCCAAGGAAGCAAGTGCATTGCGCGAAAATCTGCGCAAGCGTAAGCAACAACATGGTGCGCGTCAAACAGAGAAAAAAGGAACCTGATATGCCTGTAATGCCCGATAGCTGGATCAGAGAAAAAGCGCAAAGCGCCAAAATGGTCGAGCCGTTTGTTGAAGCACAAAAACGCGAAGGCATGATCTCCTACGGCTTATCATCGTATGGTTATGATGCGCGTTTAGCGGACGAGTTTCGTATTTTCACGAATGTTGATAATGCGCTGGTTGATCCAAAAAATTTCAGCAGCACGAGTTTTGTTGAACGGCAAGGCAAGGAATGTATCATTCCACCAAACTCGTTTGTGTTGTGCAGGACGGTCGAATATTTTCGTGTGCCGCGCGATATTCTGGTGATCTGTCTGGGTAAATCAACCTATGCGCGCTGCGGGTTGATTGTGAATGTCACGCCGCTTGAACCCGAATGGGAAGGGCATGTAACACTGGAAATTTCTAACACCACACCATTGCCCGCCAAAGTCTATGCGAATGAAGGCATCTGCCAGTTTCTGTTCCTGCAAGGAGCAGGGCCATGTGAAGTTTCCTATGCCGATCGTGCAGGAAAATACATGAAGCAGACCGGTGTGACACTGCCAAGAATTTAGGGGCCTCCCTTCGCTAAAGCTTCGGGAGATATCCAAAACGGGCATTTTATAAAAGTTTGTTGAAAAACAAATGTTTATCGCAAATGTTTCACGTGAAACACATACGTATGTACTAATTTTTTAAAACTAAGAAAAAATTTGACAGCGTTGTGTTCGGAAAAGCGGTTTTTTGCCTTTTTCAAGTCGAAGTTTTGTTTTTATGATTTTTGTGAAATGACCAAAATGGTCAAAGTGGATTGAGAGACGTCATCCCGCAAGAATGCTTCAGCATTTTATGCGGGAAGATTGCAGCCACCGCCAAAGCCTGCTTTCTCAATCTTTAGTCCCTCTACATGGTGATGATAAAAGACAACAAAAAACCCGGAAAGAAAACTCTTTCCGGGTTTCGTTATTTTAGCAATACGCTAAAGGCGTAAAGCTTATTTGTGTTCAGCAGGAGCTGCTGCTGGTGCGTGAGCAGGAGCAGCAGACTTTGCTGCACGGTGTGCACGGTGAGCAGGTTTGCCTGAAGCCTTGGTTGCGCCTGGACGACGGGTTGAAGCTTGGTTTGCTTCTTCTGCAGGTGCTGAAGCTTGTTGTGCTTGGCCACGTGGTGCCCAGTTGCTGCGTGCTGCTTGTTCTTGTTGTGGTGACGTTGCGCGGTAGCCGTTACCTACATCAACGGTGAAGGATTCTGGGCCAACAGCAAGTGCTGGGCCAGCAAGAAGAGCCAGAGCTGCTGCAGCAAGAACGATATTTTTCATAAGGGTAACTCCATAAGGATTGTGAGTGAGATTGAATTAAAATTCCTGAGGATAACTTACCCCCGGGCGCTTTTATTTGTCGCATAATCTAGGCAGGTTTATGGCAAAAACAACTAGTTCTTCTCGCATATGCAGAAATACTTGTTGATATGTGCACAAAAGCATCACTATAGGCCGGAGGTGTCGGGCATTAGGAATTAAGCGTCATTGCGAGGAGGGCTTTAGCCCGACGTGGCAATCCATTTGGGCAATCCGTTGTTAATAAAAGAAAAAAAGTTGGATTGCTTCGCCCTAAAGGGCTCGCAATGACGCGGAAAGTTATGCTATTGTACAGCACGCAATTTGATTAATAATTAGGCAGAAATCGGATTTTCAGATGGATCGTATTTTAATTCGTGGTGGTGCAACGCTTAAGGGCGAAATTGATATTAGCGGCGCTAAGAATGCAGCTCTGCCATTGATGTGCGCGGGGATTTTGACCGAAGGCGTTTTGAAGCTGCGCAATCTGCCGCATCTTGCCGATATTGATACGATGGCAAAGTTACTGCAGCAGCTTGGCGTTGCAATCAGCGTTGAAGATGGCCCGATGGCGACCAGCCCGCAGACGGGAACTTTTTCAACCAAGGCAATTACCGATTATACCGCGCCCTATGAGCTGGTGCGTAAAATGCGCGCAAGCATTCTGGTGCTTGGGCCGCTTGTGGCGCGTTGCGGAAAAGCAAAAGTATCACTGCCAGGGGGCTGTGCGCTTGGCACACGTCCGGTGGATTTGCATATTAAAGGCTTGCAGCAGCTTGGTGCAGAAATTGATTTGCAGGATGGTTACATTCACGCAAGTGCGCCAAACGGATTGCGTGGCGCAGAAATTTTCTTCCCTGTTGTGACGGTAACTGGCACTGAAAATCTATTGATGGCTGCATGCCTTGCTAAAGGTGAAACGCGATTGATCAATGCTGCACGCGAGCCAGAAGTGACGGATCTTGCGGAATGCCTTGTTAAAATGGGTGCAGAGATTAGCGGCATTGGCACAGGCACCCTTGTTATTCAGGGCAAAGAAAGCCTGAACGGCGCAGATCACGCAATTGTTGCAGACCGCATTGTTGCTGGAACCTATGCGATGGCGGCTGCGATTACGCATGGCGAAGTTGAACTGATCGGCGCGCGTGTTGAACATATTCAATCGGTGATTTCATACCTTGAGCAAGTAGGGGTGAGTGTTTCAAAAACCGAAGATGGATTATTTGTAAAGCGTAGTGGTGCAGACATTCGCGGCGTTGATATTACAACCGAACCTTATCCCGGTTTTCCAACCGATATGCAGGCCCAAGCGATGGCGCTGATGTGTCTAGCTAACGGTGCATCGGTGATTAATGAAACCATTTTCGAAAATCGTTTTATGCATGTGCCTGAGCTGTGCCGCTTGGGTGCGAATATTACGGTTAATGGAACCGTTGCAACCGTGCGCGGTGTTGCTGAACTTCACGGCGCGCCAGTGATGGCAACGGATTTACGTGCCTCGGTTAGCCTTGTGCTTGCTGGTTTGGCCGCAAAAGGCGAAACGATTGTAAGCCGCATCTATCATCTTGATCGCGGCTATGATCATGTGGAGCAAAAGCTCGCTGCATGCGGTGCGAGTATTGAGCGCTTGAAAGCAGCGGCTTAAAAGCCAACATAAAAACGTTGTTTTTGAGTGTTTTATTGTATAATATTGAGTTTATGAACAAATCACTTGAAGATATTTTTAATGTGGTGCGCAGCCTTCCTGCCATAAAGCAGGAAGAGATTGCGCATGTGATTATGGATTTGGCATCTGCGAATGATGAACCGGAAAAGCTTGATCCTGCACATCTTGGAGCAATTCTTGAAGGGTTGGAACAAGCAAATAAAGGGCAGTTTGCAAGCCATGCACAGATTGAAGCGGCCTTTAAAAGTTTTGAGTAATGAAGCTGAAATTAACTACTCGGGCAATCGAAGATATTTTTGAAATTTCCCGCTATCTCAAACAAAAAAATCCTTCGGTTTCTTTAAAAATTCGTCATCTGCTTTTTGAAGCCATGCACCGACTGACTTTATTTCCCATGAGTGGCAGCGAACAAATTTCTGGTGTACGCAGGCTTATTACTTATAAATATCGATATTTAATTTATTATCGCGTAGATAGTGAAGCCAAGCATATTGAAATAATTACTATTCAGCATTCGTCACGTGACAGAGAATTTGAACATGTCTAATCATCCCATCATCCTTGCGCTGCCCAAAGGGCGTATTCTTGAAGAACTGAAACCGGTTCTGCAAAAGGTCGGCATTGTGCCCGAAGCTGCGTTTGAAGATAAGGAAAGCCGCAAGCTTAAATTCGATACGAATATTCCGGGGCTTAGCATTATCCGCGTGCGCTCGTTTGACGTTGCTACGTTTGTTGCGTTTGGCGCAGCGCAGTTGGGTGTTGCAGGCAATGATGTGCTGGTTGAATTTGATTATGATGAAATTTATTCACCGCTTGATCTGAATATCGGCAAGTGCCGTTTAAGTTTGTGCCAGCCCAAGGATGCGCCGGCGGTTGATACGCAAAAACTCTCACACATTAGTGTTGCGACCAAGTTCCCGAATTTCACCAAAAGCTTTTTTGCGCGCAAAGGTATTCAGGCCGAATGCATTGAACTGAATGGCGCGATGGAACTGGCGCCGCTGCTTGGGCTTGCCCCGACGATGGTCGATCTGGTGGCAAGCGGCAGCACGCTGAAGGCCAATAATCTGGTCGAAATCGAAGTTATGGCGCAGGTGTCTTCGCGCCTGATTGTCAACCGCGCGGCGTATAAAACGCAAGGCGCAGCGCTTAAACACTGGATTGATGCGTTTCGCGCTGCGGTTTAGGCTTGACCGGCCTTAATGAACGTTGCATCCTGCCGCACCATCATTCCTCACCCATAATAAAAGCAGTACCCATCGCCCATGGCAAAAGAAGACGTTATCGAATTTAGCGGCACCGTGACCGAACTCCTTCCCAACGCAATGTTCCGCGTGAAGCTGGAAAACGGCCATGAGATTATTGCCCACACCGCTGGCCGCATGCGTAAAAACCGCATTCGCGTTTTGGCAGGGGACAAGGTTACGGTTGAAATGACCCCCTATGATCTGACCAAGGGTCGCATCAGCTTCCGTCACAAATAAGTTTTGATTTTATTGCCGGTGCTATGAAGCTTATTCTCGCCTCCACATCACCGCGCCGCCTTGAACTGCTCAAGCAAATTGGTATTACACCTGATGCTGTGAGTGCGCCCGATTGTGATGAGACACCATTAAAAAATGAAAAGCCCGAAGCGCTGGCGCTGCGTCTTGCGATTGCAAAAGCACAGGCGGTTCATCAAAAATTTCCAAATGATTTTGTAATTGCGGGCGATACCGTTGTGGATGCGCGCGCAAAAATCCTGCCCAAATGCGCGGATGATGCGCAGGTACATGCATGCTTAAAAAAATTGTCCGGTTGCCGCCACCGCGTGTATGGCGGTGTGTGCGTGATTAATCCTTCGGGTAAGCAGTTCACGCGGCTTGTGATTAGCACGGTTGCGTTTAAGCGCCTGAGCTCTACTGAAATTGAGCGTTATGTGGCATCAGGGGAGGGTGTTGGCAAGGCTGGCGGCTATGCCCTGCAAGGCGCTGCTGCGGCCTTTATCCGTTTCCTATCCGGATCACCATCGAATGTGATTGGCTTGCCCTTGCATGAAGCGGCCCAGTTGTTGCAAGGTTCGGGGTATGACCCACACCCTTAGTTATGATGAACAGGATGGCATTGCACGTGCGATTATTTCGCATGGCAAAATTGTGCAGGATTGTTTTTTTGATCGCATCGATAAACCGCAGCAAACGGGAGCCATTCATCAAGGTACCGTTGATCGCATCTTAAGCGGGAAGGGCGCCTTTATAAAAATTGCTGGCATGGACAATGGTTATCTCAATGACAGCGATGGCTTGCACAGTGGGCAAAAAATCTGGGTGCAGATTAAAAATGAGCCGCGCGAGGGCAAGGCGGTTAGCCTTACCAAAAATGTAACGCTGCCTGGGGTTTTTCTCGTGCATCAACCATTTATTACAGGCGTGCATGTATCGCGTCGTCTTGCCGATATGGGCGAAGAAACCGGGCATTTGACTAAAGCGTTAGCAGGTAAAGAAGGTGGCTGGGTATTGCGCAGCAGTGCACTTAAAGCAAGCCGCACAGAAATCGAGCAGGAAGCAGTAGAGCTTTCGGCGGCAGCTCAGCATGGTTTAACGCTCCCTGCGCTCAATGCGTTTGAGCAGGCACTGCTTAATGCAGCAGGAAATGCTGCGGGGAATATGCTGCAGGTGTTTATTGAAAAAGATGTCGATCTAGAACGCATCACGCCCTATATCCGCGCGGCGCGGCCAAGCTTGCTTGCTGCCATTCGCCTTACGCCCACGGAGCGCGTGTTTGACCAGAATGATCTGGAAGGGTTTTATGCGAGCCTGTGTAACGCAATCGTACCACTACCACGTGGCGGGAATATCAAGTTCGAGCGCACCGATACGATGAACATCATTGATGTGAATGGCGGGGAGCGCACGCATTTTCTTGAAATCAACCGCGATGCGGCACAGATTGTGATGAACCACATCCGCTGGCGTAATCTGGGCGGGATTATCCTGATTGATTTTTTAAAAATGAAACGCGCCTATGATCGCGATGCGATCACTGATATTCTGGATGCTAATGCGCAGCATGATATTAACACTTGCGATGTATTTGGCTTCACGCGCCTTGGGATTTGCGAAATCAGCAGGGCGCGGCGGGGGTATAGTTTGCCCGAGTTAAAGAGATGATCCCGCAAACGCCAGAGGCATTATGCGGGATATATTT
>RGZA01000102.1 GCA_010031785.1 Alphaproteobacteria bacterium | reverse complement strand
TGATCCGGCCCTCTCCTAACCTCCCCCGAAGGGGGAGGAATAGCACTGCTCTGCTTCATCTAAGATATATTCTTCAAACTGACTCAAAAAAACCGCTCTGGCACGCTCACAACGTCGCCAGCGCCTACGGTCGTGTCTTCCTTGACCTTTTCTTCCTTACCCGTCTGGCCGCCGCGCTTGAGCTTGATATCATCCTTATCCGCGCGATAGGTATAGCCGCCCGCCAGCGCAACAGCGTTAATCACGGTCATCCCATTCTGATACGTATAGCTCCCCGGCTTCATCACTTCGCCCACAATGAAAAACGGGCGATAATTCAACACTTCCATGCTGACTTTCGGGTCTTTCAAATAACCATCACGCAACCTGCCAGCGATCACCGATTTTAATTTGGCAATAGTGCTGCCCAAAGCCTTGGTTTCACCAATGAGCGGCATCGATACCATGCCGGTTGAGGATACTTCAAACTCGCCCGACAAATCCGCTTCGCCATAAACCGTGATTTTAAGCTTATCACCGATGCCAAGCACATATTCATCCCCCGCCATAGCCAGCAAAGGCACAAGGCTGCACAGGAAAGAAAGCGCTACTACTAGCCAACAATGATTTAAATAAGCCAATTTCATGTTGCATTCCCAGTCGTTGAACAAAGTCGCTTTGTCTAATATTGCGCACCAAAACGTATTAGCCCCACATGCCGATCATAATCAGCACCAGCAGTGTTCGACATACGCTTTATAAAATCATAGGTCACATCGGTATAAAAATTCCGGCTGATGAAATAGCGTGAGCCAAGCCCAAGGCCGAGCATGTCGTCATTGCGTGCTGAATTTTTATAATCATTATTCACAAAAGATGCATTTGCTTCCACGATCACATCGCGGCGAAGTTCATGTGTTGCTGTAACTGATCCGCCAGTTGCAACATAAGCGTTCGAGCTTGCTGGTGCAGCAATACCGCCCACAATTGTTTCCTCAATCGTACGGTTTGTTTCTGCCTGAATAGAAGTCAGTTCGCTCACGTTCCACAACACGTTTGCACCAAAATCAAACGTGTTTATGCCGCCACTTGCATAATTGTAATAATCGCGGCCCTTGTATCCCGCATAGGCTTCGGCAGTAATTACGCCGCCAAAGTCAAACTTCGCGCCCGTATCAACATTATACCCATGGGATGAACGCAACGCGCCCGATGTGTAATCCATAAAATCAAAACCGCCACGCATGAACGGCTTCAGATTTTCACTGACATCATAAGAAAACTCAGTTTTTACTGCATGGTATGTTCGATTGCGGCCACTCTGGCTTGCAAACCCGCCACCTACCAAAGCAACGCGATCATAATCGCGATAGCTGAAATCATAATTGGCCTTGGCTTTGAGCGTGCCAACCCCGCGATAAAGTTCGGTTCCTGCGCCAAAAATATCAAACTGCGTTGGTTCAGCCGCACCGCCAATAGCAGAACCACTCCCGCGCGGCTCGGTTGCACGTTGATAATAGGTTGTACCGCCAACCCACATCTGGGGTGAAATGTCATAACGACCTTCAAGCTGCGCAACACCGCCTACATTTCTTTCTGCACTATTGATAGCGTGGATGTTAATATCCGCCAATCCTGTAAAGGCAATCGCATGGCGCCCCCAATTCGATGCCGCCGTGAGCGATGGATTGACCTTAGTCACCACATCATCATTTTTTGCATCCGGGCGGGAATAGATATTACTATCGTAATATTCGGCAACGCTTACCGCAGGAAACATCTGGAACGAACCCACATCAATGGGCGTTGGATCAAAATCAGGACGCGCGCGCGCTGCAACGGACTGCCCACGGATAGGTTCAAACTGCTCCGTCGTTGAACGGCGCACATTCAGGCCACCATTCTGATCGCCGCGCCCGCCAAAAAATCCCTGATTTGCCTGCGCAGACATCGCAATAAACATTCCCGTGATCGCCACAACAGCAAGTGCAATTTTTTTCATACCACAACTCCTACTGAGCACTTGGAGCGAATGCGCCAATAGTGTTGATGGTTGGCATTGTGCCGGGAGTCTGCGCCAGTGAGACGGTGTCTTTCAAAAGCTTGCCTGCGCCATCGGGGTTTGCGCTGACAAAGCTGTTTGCATCCACCAACACTTTTGCGTGCAGACCCGAATTCACCGCCAGAATATTTGGCTGGCTACTCATGTTAAGTGCTGCTGTAAAAATATCTGATGCCGCGCCGGGATTGCTCTTTTGAAATGCAGGGCTGCTTGCGCTTGCCACGATTGATGCAATGATCGTTGCCGCACTTTGCGTTTGGTTGTCCGGGATCTGTGCAACAAACGGGGTGGCAGTCGCAAAAATCTTCGCGGCAAGCGCCGGGTTGCTGGTGATTTTTGCCTGTGCCTGGCTAAGCAGGAACATTGCGATTTCGCCTTGCGCACCCGGGTTTGCTGCAGCAATCGCATTAACTTGTGCAAAATTACCGGAATTGATCGCGGCGTGAATGGAATTTGCCTGAGAATCAATAAGTGGGGAAGCTGAAGCGTGAACGCAGGTGCATATGAAGAACGCAAATAAGACAGATAAAATTAGCTTTTTCATGGATTGCCCCCATAGAAATAATCCTAAGGAGTAACAATTACAACCTACGATTGTATTCCACAAGTCAAAACACGCGTTTTTTAGAAAAACCTGCCTTATTGTGAATATTGCGCCACTTAACTACGCACATCCCGGCGCAGGCCGGGATCCAGCAAGTGTGCTTATACCTTTAAAACTTAATGGCAGACCGAAACTTCATCAATCCAGTCCTGATCATAGATAGGGTCCTCGCCCCGCTCTACGAGCCAGCGATTTTGCAGCATATAGGCATCGCGCTCTTTCGCGTCATTACATGCATAGCGCTTTGCATTCAGTGTCTGCGCATGATGCACCATTTCATGCACAAGATAACTGTGCGCACGCACAGAGTCCGGATCCCATATAATATTATTGATAATAATCTGGCCCGGCAGATACGCCGCAACCGAACGTGCCTGTTGCACGCCTTGTAATCCCAAAGATGTTTTAAGTTTAAAACCACTCGCCACCACCATTGGCAGGGCATGAATTTTCATATTACTCGCCTGCTCTACCCAGCGCGCAAGCGGTACCATGATCGATGCAGGAATGGGTGTACCCTCCGGCACTGCGGCGTGCAGATGCTGGCAAAATAATATGCCCACGATCCATAGCACTAAAAAATGCGTCTTCATAAAAATGACCTTTGAATATTTCAAAGATCATTTTGTGCTTTTAAGGCTAACCGGGGTTTAACGATTACACCAATTAAATTGGAACTTATTTCAAATTTGATACATTTACATTTTATCAACCATAGATGATGCCGATTTTATTGAGGGCATGAAAATGCCTACCAAATGGCCCTTTTCTGCTTTAAAAAAATTAGAATGCCTGATCGTTTCTAAGCAATACAGGCACGGTCTTGAGCAAAATAACAATATCCAGCCACAAGCTCCAGTTACGCGAATACCATGCATCAAGCGCAACGCGCTGCTTGTAATTAAGTGTGCTGCGGCCGCTCACCTGCCATGCGCCTGAAATACCCGGGCGCACGGATTCATAATAGGTATAATCGCCTTCATAAAACAGAACCTCATCCTGTTTGATCGGGCGCGGGCCCACAAGGCTCATCTCGCCCTTCACTACATTGATCAGCTGCGGGATTTCATCAATGCTCCACTTACGAATAAACGCGCCAAGTTTTGTCACACGCGGATCATGCTTAAGCTTGTAATAGATATTCCATTCTTTTTGCGCCTCCGGGTTTTGCGCCAGGTATGCTTTAAGTGCAGCTTCCGCCCCCATCTTCATAGAACGGAATTTAAGGCACTTAAACATTTTGCCATTTCTTCCCACCCGCGATTGTGCAAAGAACGCTGGCCCACCATCACTTTTCACCAGCAACGCCAGCGCGACAAACACGGGCAATGATATAAGCAACAAAACACTCGCCACAATAATATCAAACGACCGTTTCAAAAAACGCGGCAAGGGCAGCGCAAGCTGATTGGTATTATGCAGCATCAACACATCCTGCATCATGAAATGGTGCGGCGATAAGGTGCTTGATGGCAAGCCAAGCCATGGCGGAATAATCGAATAGGCAACGCGCTCGCGTACCAATCCTTTGAGCACTTCTTTGTGCTCATCCAATTCGCCACCTTCCAGCGCAAGAAAAATATGGCCAATCCCCGTGACCATCATCATGCGTTGCCAGGCGCGCGGTGTGTTGAATTGCGTAAAAGCACGCGGCGCAATCTGGTGAATAAGATGAAACCCCATCTGCTTTTCACGGGCCAGCGTTGCAATCGCGGCATCTGCCGTTTTACCATTACCGATAATCAGCGATGGAATTTTCCACGCCCCGCGCTTATCAAGCCAATGGCGCACCCATGTGCGGCCAGCAAACACAAACACAGCAAAGAATGACCAGCTAAAGCCCAGCCACAACCGTGAATAAAGGCTTTGCGCAGCAAACTGTACAAACCCGCCCATGATAAAACCAATGGAGGTTGCGGTAACAATATTTCCAATAATTTCCCAATATGGAAGACGCTGGCGGTAATGCCCTTTCGTATCCATCCACAAAATCGCAGCAATACCAAGGAATGCAAACATGCCAAATTGGTTGAGTGTCTCAACGCTCACAATCTGCTGAAAGGTCTCATGCCAGACAAAGGTGTTCAAACCCCATGCGGTAAATCCACCCATCACAAATGCTGCAAGTGATGCAACGCAATCATTAACTAAAAACCAGCGTCCGGATTTTTCTGCAACAGAATGCACATACTGTGGAATATCAATCGGGCAATTTTTTATATCACTGGCTCGTATCTCACCCGCAAGTTCCACAACGGTATCGACAAGCGCGCCTATCTCATCTTCAGATGGCTCAGTAGCATAACGTTGGATGGTGCTGTGCTCAGTCACGGCCATTTCCAGATCAATGAATACAGGAGTATTTGTACCCGCATTCCCGTCTGATTGGCATCTTTAAAGAATACAATTTTATTAGATTTATTACTTATTTGTTCAAATAAATATCCAAAATGAACACACTCTAAAATTAGTGACACAAATGAATACGCTCGTATGCATCATGTTAAAACATTCTGCATTTATTTGTACAAAGTTATTTATATCAAATACGAAATAAAACTCGGCCAAACGCAATATTCTCTTAATCACCACATAACCATTTTAATTAAGACACTGGTTATAGGCGAATGCTATAAGATGTACTGCAATTTTGTTTCTATTTTATATGGAAAATAAATGCATACGCTTGGATCAAACGAAGTATTAGACGAAGTTCAACTTGCAATTGACGAGCATAATTATGGCCGTCTGTATGATCTTGGCATCAACCTTGTCAAAAAAGCAGCAAATGACAGCACATGGCTTGATGCTGTCATTATCATCACCGGCTACCTTGTAAAAAGTCAGCCGCATTTGTGGGATGCCATGGAGTTGTCTAAGCGCGCCGCGCTGCAAGCGCCTGATCAATCTGCATTACAGGAAAAAACCACCCAATCCCTGCTCACCTGCATCGCTGCTTTCCCGGATGTAGAAGACCGCGTGAAGGCAAGCTATTCCGTGGTTTCCATTGCACCAAAGACCGGCAAGCTGATCTTGATCTGCCTTGATGTGATGCTCAAAAATGTTTCTGAAGTCAAAGATGCCAGCACACGTAAGCAATATATCAAAATGGTGATTTCTTATTCACCCAAGAATAGTCCGATGATCAAGCGCGCAGAAACGCTTATGGTCAAAACGCATATCGAAATTCAGGAAACCGCAAAGCAGAATACTAAATCCCAGTCAGACAATTCTCCCCTGCTCGGATTTGTCGATCGCCATCAACCTAATGTCGCTGAATTATTTAATAAGAAGTCGAAAGAGTAGTTAGCAGAGCATCGGATGAAAAAGAGCGTCATTGCGAGGAGCCTTTAGGTGACGAAGCAATCCACCTATGGATCGCCACGCACCCTAAAGGGTGCTCGCGATGACGCGCTCCAGAGTTACACTGAACTTCCACAAGCCCATCCACTCGACCACGCCCATTGGAAATTATAGCCACCCAACCATCCGGTAACATCCACGGCCTCACCAATAACATACAACCCCGGCACACCCATTGCTTGCATGGTTTTAGATGATAATGCATTGGTATCTATACCGCCCAAGGTCACTTCCGCCTTGGCATATCCTTCGCTGCCACTGGGTGTTAAAACCCATTGTTTCAACAGCTTTGCGACATCTTTTAACGCTTTGTCGGTCATAGTGCCAATGGCAGCATTATTAAAATACATCCCGGTAAAAGCCTGCGCCAAACGCTGCGAGAGCATCTCACTCAAAATCGTTTTTAATTCCGCATTGGGGCGTGCTTTTTTACGCTCCAACAAAAAGCCTTCTGCATCTGCATTGGGCAGCATATCAAGCGTGATGCTTTGCCCTTCGCGCCACACCGATGATATTTGCAAAATCGCTGGGCCAGAAATTCCACGATGCGTGAACACCATTCCCTCACGAAATTTTTTCTTCCCCTGCCATGCAATCACTTCGGTACTCACGCCTGATAGTGCGCGCATGAACTCAAGTGTTTCATTCTGGAACGTCAAAGGCACCAACCCCGGCCGTATGTCCGTTAACGGCAAGCCAAAGCGTTTTGCCATGCGGTGCGCAAAATCTGTTGCACCCATTTTTGGAATAGATAGACCACCGGTTGCCAACACAAGTGCTGGTGCATGCCATGCGCCCTTGCTGGAAACCACAGTAAAACCGTCACTTTTGCTTACATCGCTGATTTGCGCAGCAAGCTGTAGATCAACCTTAACCGCGCGGCATTCCTCCAATAACATATTTAAAATATCATGCGCAGAGCGGTCGCAAAATAACTGCCCTAATGTTTTTTCGTGATAAGCAATTTTATGTTTTTGCACCAGCGCGATAAAATCATGCTGCGTATAATTTTTCAGCGCCGAGATACAAAAATGCGGATTGTTTGAAAAAAACTTATCCGGCGTTGCATGCAGATTGGTAAAATTACACCGCCCGCCGCCGGAGATAATAATCTTCGTGCCCGGCTCCTGCGCATGATCAAGCAGCACCACGCGCTTGCCGCGCTGCCCCGCGCGCATCGCGCACAACCCGGCAGCCCCCGCGCCGATGATAATAACGTCAGTGTTTTTCATTGATCCATATTTATGATATCCCGGATAGCAGCACCAACTCGCAAACCGTGGCAATACTCTCCTAAACTTAATGCTTCAGCGTTTGTAGAATGACGTGTCGTCTTAAAGTCCAGAAATCCAGTGACAGTTACTTTTTTCTTAAAAAAGTAACTGTCACTGGCCTCTTCCC
>RGZA01000101.1 GCA_010031785.1 Alphaproteobacteria bacterium | reverse complement strand
TATTATGTCAGACCCAACATATTATGGATTAACTCCATTATCAACGTTATTTCATGGAGATGTAACTATTGAAACTGGGTATGACCCAACGCTTCAAGGTCCTGGAGATTTAAAAGTATATAGACAAGCACATATTGGTATTGGCCCAAATAATAGTACTGAAAGTATTAATTCCACCACCGGTTCATTAGTTGTACATGGTGGTGCAGGAATAACGGGTAATTCTAATTTAAAAGGAACTCTTACTGTAAATAGTACAAGTAATTTGCAAACAACATATATTGATACGTCATTAGGACCAGTATCTGCATCGGGTGGTAATTCTGTATCTTTTGTAGTTGGCGCAGATATTACATTAACTAGTACAAATAGTAATGTAAATATTTCAAGTGCAAATAGAATTATTTTAGAAGCTGGATTAAATAGTTCAGATGCTATTCAAATTTCAAGTAAAAATAATTTAGGAGGTATTCGATTATTATCTGGACAAAATGACGGTATTGATATTATTAGTGGTTCAAGAGGCATTAATGGCGCATCTTCTTCTGGAAATATTTCATTTATTGCAAATAATGGTAGTAGTTCATTGGTTGCTAATTCTAGTTCAGGAAATCAAGGATTAAATCTATTATTAAATGGAGCGCAAAATTCAGGTATTTTAATACAAAGTGATGGTATTAATACAAGTGTACCTGCTATTCAAATTAATACAACAAATAATAATGGCGTTATTTTTATTACAAATAATAGTACTGGAAATGCATCTAATGGTCAAATTAATATATATTCTGGGCGTAAAGGTGTAAATATAACTACAAATACAGGTGGTTCTTTAAATTTATTAGCACAAAATGCAGCAAGTTCATTTATAGTAAATTCAACTATAGGGAATTCAGGAAATAATTTAAAATTTGGAGTATATGGTAATAACGCAAGTTCATTAATATTAGAAAGTCAAGGTACTGAGATTGATGCCATTCAAATTAATACAACTAACTCTACCGGTTCAATTAAAATTTTACAAACAACTGGCTCTGGTAGTATTAATGTTACAACCGGTTCAAATGGGTTTGGTCTTGTCACTCAAAACGGTGGTCAAATTAATCTTTTAGCGACAGGCGCGCCTAGTACTTTTATTAATAATACAAATGCAGATAATCAAAATTTAACTGTATGTGTACAAGGAGACACAGCTTCAAAACTTATTCTTTGTTCAAATGGTAAAAATCAAGATGCTATTACTATACAATCGACCGGTCAAACTGGTGGAATTTTTGCAGTAGCAAAAGGTCCTATATCTATTCAATCTACATCTGTCATTAATATTGGTACAAACCCCATTACAAGTACACCTGTAAATATAGGTACACCTACTTCCTTAACAACTGTATTAGGTAATTTAGATGTTCGTGGAGTTACAACTACATATGAATCAACTGTTGTTCAAATTGCAGATAATATTATAGAATTAAATACAATTCCATTCGCAGATTCTAATTCTGGTATAGCTGTAAGACGTTATCAATCCGCAAATAATAATGGTGATGGTAATGTTGTTCAAGATACTCCAGAATTTACTGGAATTGCACAAGGTGCTACAAGTACAACAATTACATTAGCTTTATCTTCATCTAATAGTAATGACGCATATGCAGGTTATTGGATTATGATAACATCTGGAATTGGTCAAAATGCAGTACGCCGTATAAAATCATATAATGGTTCAACAAAAATTGCTACTATTTATTCATCGAGTGATCAAACAGGTGTTTTATCAAATCCAAGTCCAAGAGAAGGCTTAGATTGGGGTGTAAATGATGATAATTCAATTTCATCATCTATTCCAATAAATGGTTCTGGATATGCATTATATCCATGTGAATGGATTGTAAGTATGTGGGATGAAACTAATAATGAATGGGCTTTAGTATGTAGTAATCATGTAAGTGGAAGTAACAATGCAACCCCCATTAACCCATTACATTATATTAATCTTCATATTAATAATTTAACTGCAAATGGATTAACCGTAAATACTATAAATAATTTAACTGCAGATGTACAATTTACAGTAACTTTAACTGATAATAGCACAGCAGGCGTTGAACTTAATCCATTAACAGCTTATCCACCACAAACATTAAATTATCCAAATTATGGAGTTTTTATAGCACTTGTCCGGCCTTCTATAGCAGTAAATACACGATGCTTTGCAGTATTTATAATAGGACGAAGAAGTGATAATTCAACTGGACAAATAGCACGTATTATTTCTGTTAAAGGTACCAGTGCAGAAATGTTAGATATGGAATGGGCATCAGGAGAATATCCACGATTAAGATATAGACCAGCACCAGGAAGTGCAAGTACAACAGATTATTTAATAAAAATGATTACTATTTAATTACTATTTAATTTACATTTAATTTAATTTAAATATAAATTAATTTTTAAATATAATGTCACTCGATTTTTTAATAGGTACATCTTTAAAAGACCATATATTTATTCAAGACCCTAAACAGGAATGGATTAAAATTAATGAAATTGTTATGGGTGAATCAGCTAATTTTGCACATAAAATATTTTGGTCAAAAGATATTGGCAACTTGTTAGATACATTATTATTTGATAATAATATTACATGTGTTTTATATAATTGGAATACAAATTATGCATACACAAAAACAGGGTTTGATTTACATGACCCAACTGATTCAAAATATAATTCTGAATATACAACATTTATTAAAAAATATGTTAATTTAACTGTTAATTCAACTGTTAATTTAACTGTTAATTCAACTGTTAATTCAACTGTTAATTCAACTGTTAATTCAACTGTTAATTTAGATTTTTTAAAATGGGATGGAAATAATTTTATATGTAATAATAAAACATTTATTCCGGTTGGTCCAAATGTATATTGGTTAGGATATACGGAATCATATAATTATCCTAGTAAAAATCAAGTAATTGAAATGTTTGATATTGCTAAAAAAATGTCAAGTACAGTTATTCGTTCTCACACATTAGGTATTAGTTCTGGAAGTGATAAATCATTACGACCAATCAATAATACATTAAATGAAGATGCATGGGATTCTATTGATTATGCATTTTATATAGCAAAACAATATAATATAAAATTAATTTGTCCTTTAACTGATTCTTATACATGGTATAATGGGAATTATGGTGATTTTTGTAAAACGCGTAATGTAAATAAACAAGATTTTTGGACAAATATAGATGTACGAAATGATTTTAAAGATTTTATTTATAAATGGTTAAATCATTATAATAAATATACGGGATTATACATTAAAGATGACCCTACATTAGCCATGATTGAAATTGGAAATGAATTAGGAAATATACGACCGGACCATGGTAGTATTAATGTTCCAACAAAAGAATGGTTAATAGATATAACAAATTATATTAAATCAATTGATTCTAATCATTTAATATTAGGTCCATCTGATGAATGTTTAGGTAGTGCTGAATCAGATGATTTTAATGTACAAAATATAGATGTATATTCATCTCATTTTTATTGGGCAGATTATTCTCGTTTAGATTTTGGTATAAATAATGCGAAAAATATGAATAAACCTTATATTATAGGTGAATATTCAGCACATTTTGATAATGATTGGTTTTATCAATTAGAAAGTAGACAACATTTAAAAGGTAGTTTATTTTGGAATTTATATCCACATGATACAAATGGCGAACGTGTAATACATAATGATGGTGAAACATTATGGTATCCAGAAGATAAGGAACAATTGTTAAAAATAAGTAATCATTTTAGAAGAATGCAAAAATTATCTGAAATTAATTCTTTAAATTGATTTTATTTTTGTAATAAAGTTATAAGTAATAACGGTACCGTCTTTTTCTACTTCAACTTTTTGCGCTTTTAAACCTACTTTGTAATCATATGTTTTATGTAATGACCCTTGTGTTGTTTCTCTTATTTTAATTTTAAGATTAAGAGGTCCTTTTTTATTTATATAATGATAAACTTTTGTAAATACTTTTTTTGCGGAAGCAGAGGGTGTGTCTGATATAAATCGTCCACCTGTATAATTTATTTTTTTACCATTTAATTGTTGAACACTCTCAATTGTAAAAGAACGAGCCATTTATTTATATATTATATAAATAAATAAAAATTTTCTTTAAATATTTAAATTGTATATTATATTTTCTAATTTTAAAATTCTATGTTTTAATATTAAATTCTCATTTTTTAATTCCTTTATACACGCCATATTTAATGCAGTTATTCTATCATATGCTAAACTATAATAAGCATCATTTGAATGTTTTTTTAATAATTCGGGATAATAATGTTCAAAATCTTGTGCTATAAAACCAATATTATCATTTATTTCATCATTTATTAAATTATATTTAATTGGATTAATATTATCGATTGTATCAAGTACATTCTTTAATTCTCTTATATTTTTTTTAAGACGTACATCAGAACTTGATGTAACTGTTCCTCCTACATATACATCTGCGCTTATACCAACGCCACCTGCAACAGTTAATGCACCACCACATGTTGTAGATGTAGCATTTGATGTTTTTGAAATACTTATACCTCCTGGTACAACTAATCCACCTACAGTACTATTTATACTATTCATTGTATTTGATACATATAAATTTGGAATATACGCATTTTGTCCTACATACAAATCTGCACCTATACCAACACCACCTGCTACAGTTAAACTATTACCTTGTGTTGCACTATACGCATTTGCTGTATTTTGAATAGATATACCACCAAATACAATTAATGAACCATTACCAACATCCGTTGACCAATCACTTGCGGTTAATGTAAGATATGCATATGTAGTACTTGCTTCTGCTGCATTTGCATATAATATTGTACCGCCTACAATAAGATCACCTGCTATAGATGCTCCTCCTGCAACAGTTAATGCACCTCCATTTGAAACATTTATTGCATTTGTTATACAATTAATAGATAATCCTCCTTGTAATACAACACTTCCAGTAGAACTATTACTACAACTTAAGTTATTTGTAAAATTTGATTTTCCATATATATTAATAAATCCATCTTGAGAAAATGACATATATTCATATTCTGAAGAAATACCACCAGATAAAGCACCTATAATGGACCCTTTATATTGTGATAATGTATTACTTTTTAATCGTAAATCAATGTATCTATAACTTTGGTCATTTATTCCTATATAATTATTTGTACCAATACGAATACCTCCATCTTGATTTGATGCATACGTTATAGCGCCTAATTCTAATATTTGATTTGGGGAAGTATTCCTTATACCAATATTTCCGCCTGTTGTAAACAAATTCCCTATTGTATTACTATTAAACGATGATGTAAATCCATTTGTTATACTTATATTTCCACTTGTATATGTTAATATATTTCCAGATGTTGTTGTCCATTGACTAGATATATATATAATTCCATTTTGATATAATGAACCAGTAAAATTAATATTACCTGTTGTTAAATTATTTACATTAAGAATTCCTGCACTTAAATTTGTGACTGATTGATTTACACTATTTATATTTGAACTAGATATATTTGTATTTAATACATTTGTACTTGTTACATTTGTAGTTATTACATTTGTACTTGTTACATTTGTAGTTACTACATTTGTACTTTTTACATTTGTGGTTACTACATTTGTACTTGTTACATTCGTTATAGTTGAATTATTAATAAATGCTGTACTTGATGTAATCGTATCACTTGATATTGTATTTCCAACATATAGACTTTTGATAATAGATGCACCACCTGCTATTAATAATCCTCCACCATTTGTAATTGA
Source organism: Alphaproteobacteria bacterium (assembly GCA_010031785.1). Classification (GTDB taxonomy): domain Bacteria; phylum Pseudomonadota; class Alphaproteobacteria; order UBA9219; family RGZA01; genus RGZA01. The sequence continues at coordinate 1,597 of RGZA01000101.1, read as the reverse complement.
TAATGCATCTACTGTACATTGAATGGTTATTCCTCCAACTGTAATTAATGAACCTGTAGTTAAATTATATGATTGATTTGTACCTGTTAAATTAAGATAACTCATGATATTAATATCATTGTTACTATTTGATTGAATATTTCCAGAAAACGATATATTATTACTATATATATTTCCACCTATATATACATCTTTTACAATACTTGCCCCTCCATTAACTGTAAGTGAACCACCACTTTGATTAGAATTACTGTTTTCTGTTCCAAGAATATTAATATTTCCTGTTTTAACATCAGATGTAAGAATAGGCCCAATTAAATTTCCTGATGAATATCGAGAAATTTGAAAATTATCATTTGAAGATAAAATTCTTCCTATACTCCAACCTATATTATTTTCAGATGTTCTAAATGTAATATAATTATCAATAGAATTATTATAAAAATTTAATGTATTTAAGTTGGACATATATTTATCAATAAATATTGTATTATTTACAAATCGAATATAATTACCATTATCCGCATTATAGATACCAAAGTTGCCTCCACCTATAGAATTTATATTTTGACCAATCTTCCAACTACCAGCTGTTATATAATTATTTTGATTACCAAAATATATACTTGTTTCATTTGCATTTGTTACTGGTATTAATCTAATTTGCGCGGTCGAATCACTTCTAATATTAACTTGACCATTAATACCTACACCACCATAAAATATACCACTCCCATTTACTGAAGAGGTACTTTGGTCTGAATTATATACACTAATATTACCTCCTAATATAGCATTTTTACCTATAGCTACTCCTCCAGCTATAGATAATCCACCACCTGATGTTTCACTAGTTGCACCAACTGTACATATTACACCAATACCACCATTAAAATATGTTGCGCCAGATGAATAACTTGTTGATGGAGAAGAACCATTAAAACTAATATTACCATTTACATTTAAAATACCATCAATAAATGTATTTCCTGATACTCCTAACCCACCAGATATAATAACTGCACCACTACTGGCATTATTACTATTTACATTTGATGTTATATAAAGTGAATTTGATATAATTGTATTATTATCACTAATAGATAATCGGATTGTAGAACCATTTGGTTGGAAATTTGTAGTTCCATCATATAAAATCTGCATTTTCATACTATTGTCTCCTGTATATAATTGTATATTTCCATATGTATTGTTTCCACTATATATATTTATTTGACCTGAAGATACATTATTATCATTTCCATATAATACAATTTTACTACCAGTGGTATTTAATAATGAACTACTACCAGCTAATGCAATAAATCCATTATAATTGCCTTGAGTTGTATTAAGCCCTATAAATGAATTAATTGGAAGTGTAATATTACTATATATGTTAGACGTATTAGATATACCAACTGCTAATTTTGAATTTATAAATGTATTTGCAATAGAACCAATAAATGTATTACTTATTGAATTTGTCGTATTTAAATATATATCACCATTTATAGCTGAATTTATATATAAATTTGATGCTGTATTTAACCCAATTATATTATTTTTAGTAATACCAGATGAATCAATAAATTTT
>RGZA01000011.1 GCA_010031785.1 Alphaproteobacteria bacterium | reverse complement strand
GCCGGCGGCACAGTCATCTAGGCCTGCTGAGCCCGCTGGCGTTCGAACAACTTCCAACTGGAAGTTAATAAACGTCTACAAAATCGGAGGAAGACCAAATACCCAGGCTGCAGTGATTCAGCAAATAAGGAAGAAGAGTTAGCTGATTTAAGAAATAGGTTGGCCAATCCCGAAGGGTTTCTGACTCTTCAAGAGACGCCTGCCGATAATTTCGGGATGTATAATTTTGAAATCGTCAATGTGAATAGATATGATGGCAAGGTTATTCCTGCACTAACGGTTTCAACAAATAAAGATAGCCTTTTTGCTTTTGTAGGCCGCAGCCCTATGCAGATTGCACATCTGGTTCTTGATGGGTTGGGATTGTTAGAAGAGAGTTCAAAGCGTACAGAACCCAGAGCATCTCTTGAGTATTTTAAAATTAGTGTTATGGGCGTGGCGCGCACATTAGGATTTCACCAGCCCAAACTTGAAGCGATTGATGCTGCTGTTGAGGAATATGCAAGTGCTTCAGAACAATGGGCAAAGGCATCAGAAGAATTTTCCAAAAAAGGCCCTGTTCAGCGCTTTATCACGCAAGCATGGCAAGCTGTACAAACTATTTTCCACAGGATTGCTCCATCTTTTGTACAGAAGCCTTTAGAGACATATTATGACGTTGTTAAACATCACCCTGAATTCCAGGGCGTGCACACGCCCTATTTTAAAAGTGGTGAGAATGTGAATGTACGCACTCCTATCCCCGATGAAGTGAGGGCGCAACCCCGCAATCAAATGCCGCACACGGCTAAGGAAAAAATTGCAAGAATTCTGGCGCTCAGAGAGGCGGGTGCAACGCGTAGGACGCCCCCAAACCCATCTCCATCTTAGCTATCTTACGCCACTTTCTTTACAATACCGCTGCTCGCTTTATCCAGCGCTTGGGAAATATCAGCGATGATGTCGTCTGGATGTTCGATGCCGATCGAAAGCCGTACATAGCCGGGTGTTACGCCTGCGAGCAATTGTTCCTTGGCAGTAAGCTGACTATGCGTGGTTGAAGCGGGGTGAATAGCAAGTGTACGTGCATCACCGATATTGGCCACGTGGTAGGCAAGCTCCAGACTGTCGATAAAGTTCTTGCCCGCTTCAACGCCATCTTTCAGCTCAAAGCCGATGAGGCTTCCACCCATAAACGTATCTCTAGCACCTTTCAGATATTTCTGGGCCCGGTCCTTGGCTTTACCTTCTGCGATGGAGGGGTGGATCACGCGTGATACGGCAGGATGTTTCTTGAGGAACTCCGTCACCTTCACAGCATTTTCGCAATGCGCGCGCATGCGCAGCGTCAAGGTTTCCAAGCCTTGCAAGATCAGGAATGCATTGAAGGGGGAAAGGGCAGAACCAAGATCGCGCAGCAAAGTTGTGCGTGCCTTGATGATATAGGCAACCGGGCCAATGCCTTTTACGGCCTGCGTCCACACTGCGCCATGATAGGATGGGTCAGGGGTGTTGAGCGCAGGTTGACGTTGCGGGAATTTTTCCCAATCAAAATTGCCGCTATCAATGATCATGCCGCCAAGCGCGTTACCATGACCGCCGACCCATTTGGTGAGCGAGTAGACAACAATTGCTGCACCATGCTCGATCGGTTTGCAGATAATCGGCGCTGCGGTATTGTCCATGATTAGGGGAATGCCGTGTTCGAGGCCAATGGCTGCTACTTCTGCAATTGGGAATATTTCAAGCTTTGGATTAGGAAGGGTTTCTGCGTAATAGGCACGCGTGCGGGCATCGGTCAGCTTGCGGAAGTTTTCAGGGTCCGATGGGTCGGCAAAACGCACTTCAATGCCGATATCCTTGAATACATTTTTAAAGAGGTTGAAGCTACCGCCATATAAATCGGTGGAGCTGACAATGTTGTCGCCTGCCTTGGCAATGTTTTGAATGGCGAATGCCGATGCTGCTTGCCCTGATGTTACAGCAAGCGCTGCAACGCCACCTTCGATCGCTGCCATGCGCTTTTCAAGCACATCGCAGGTTGGGTTCATCAGGCGGGTATAGATATTGCCAAGTTCCTTTAGCGCAAAAAGATTTGCCGCATGTTCCGTGCTGTTGAACTGAAAAGCGGTTGTTGCATGAATGGGCACGGCAACCGAACCAGTAGTTGGGTCAGCGCGGTGACCAGCATGCAGGGCGAGTGTTTCGGGGTGTTTGGATTGGGTCATGGTTCTCTCCTTGAGGTTAAATCAGCGTGAAAGTACGTAAAGCCCTTGAGAGGCGAAAAGATTTGCATGTTTGGCGAGCAATGTATTTAAAGGTCGTCCTGCTCCATTTAGGGGTATGGATTTCTTGATCTGCATATTGCCTTCTTTGGCGAAATTGCGAAAATCGTCAAGGGTACAAAAACGTATATTGGGCGAATTATACCATTCATAGGGTAGGGATGGTGATTTTGGAGCCTTGCCTAACCAACAAAAATGCAGGCGCGCCTGCCAATGGCCAAAATTTGCAATATTAACAATCACGGTTGGAGCAATACGGCGTAATTGTGCAAGAATTTCCAGAGGCTGTGTTAATTCAGACAGAGTGCGGTTTAAAATCACCACATCAAATGCATTATCAGGATAGGTAGAAAGATCAACGGTTGCATCTCCTTGAATAACACCTAACCCTTTTGCGACCGCATTTTTTACATTGGTGCGGTCATATTCCAAACCAAAGCCACGCACATCCTTATAATCAATCAGCCATTTTAACAGGGTGCCATCACCGCAACCTACATCAAGAACCCGTGTGCCTGATGGCACTTCATCAGCAACAAGTTGAAGTTCTTCGGGGAGGGACGAAGAGACGGAGGGACGAAAAGACGAAGGTAGCGTGGTGTTGTCGTCCCTTCGCCCCTTCGCTCCTCCGGCCCGTCCCTTCTCGCATCCCTGAATGAATCCGGCGAGCTGCCGATGGAATTCCGGTTCATCCAGCAAGAAGGCATCATGGCCTTTATCGCTTTCAATATCGACATAGCTTACATTGGCATTTGCGCCAGTAAGTGCTTTGACAAGCGTGCGGCTTTCAGTTGATGGAAACAGCCAGTCGCTCGTAAAACTCACAACAAGGAAACGCGTGGGGCTGGATGTGAATGCCTTAGCAAGATTGCCGTGCCCAAGATCTTCGGCAAGATCATAATAATCCATCGCGCGCGTGATATAAAGGTATGAGTTGGGATCAAAGCGATCGACAAAACTTTCGCCCTGATGGCGCAGATAGGATTCAACTTGAAAATCCGCATCAAAGCCAAAGGATACAGCAGAGCGATCCTGCAAACGGCGGCCAAATTTGCGCTGTAAGGCGCTTTCGGAAAGGTAGGTAATATGCGCGGCCATGCGCGCAACGGAAAGACCTGCTGCCGGGCGGTCGAGGCCCTTTAAATAATCGCCTTGCTGCCATAACGGGTCGGCCATGATTGCCTGGCGGCCCACTTCGCCAAATGCAATATTTTGCGCAGAATGACGCGGGGAAGTTGCGATTGCTGCGCAGGAAAAAACGCTTTCCGGATAAAGCGCCGCCCATGACAAAGCCTGCATACCACCCATCGAGCCGCCCATAACAAGAAATAATTGCGCGATGCCCAGATGATCGATCAATGCTTTTTGCGCACGCACCATATCGTGGATGGTAATCACTGGAAAGGTGAGGCCCCACACTTTACCCGTTGCAGGATTGATATTGCGTGGTCCTTCGCTGCCCATGCAGCCGCCAAGAATATTGGCGCAGATCACAAAATATTTGTTGGTATCGATGACTTTATCTGCGCCAACCAAAATTTCCCACCAGCCGGGCTTGCCGGTGACGGGGTGATTTTCTGCAACATACTGATCGCCGGTGAGCGCATGGCAGATCAGGATCGCATTGCTTTTATCAGCATTGAGCGCGCCATAGGTTTGATAGGAAACCCAGTAATTGGAAAGGCTGCCACCGCAATCAAGCTTGAGGGGCGCAGAGGTACCAAGCTGCACACGCCTGCCCGGCAAATGCGCCGGGTCAAAATCGGGCAGGGATGGAGAGGGGAGTAATTTCGCCATAAGACACCGTTTCCAAATCGTTGGACCACGGCGTTTTTCACGAATTGCCATGCGCTTTAGCAAGTTTTACGCGGTTGCAAGCTGTCCGATCAGGGAGATTTTATCCTCCATCAAATCCCGCGAAGAAGCTGCAAATGAAACAGCGTTCTTGAGTTCATAGTAAGGGGAGAGGAATTCTATTGTCAAACATGTTTTTATAATTTTCCTTGACGGAATAATTGTGCTTGCTACTTTAAGTCATTCATTGGGGAAACCCAGTCGCGGGATTTGAGGGGCAGCTTGCAACCGCGTTAACAAGTGCTAAAGCGCTACAGCTAGGGCTGAGTGAGCCTAGACAGTATGCTGTAGACCCCCCGTGTCGCTAAGGTTTCATTTGCCTGAGCCATACGAAGCCATAAGCAGGCGAAAGCGATAAGCGGGGAGTGGTCAATTCAACATAGCGTGCGCATTGCGTGCAACATGTGCATTAAAACTTCCCCGTTTTATCGATTTTATGCTTTTGCGGCGTGGTTATTTAACCGATAACTGCAGTTAAACATTGGGGAATAGTATGGGATACGCACCGCTCTTTTTTAAACTTGGCCCACAGACGCGTTTTGTCATTATTGGCGGTGGGCATATCGCATTTTCAAAGTCGGAAACACTGATTGCGCTTGGCGCGCAACTCCAGGTAGTTGGTAAAACCATTCTTCCTGAATTAAAGGTATTTGTTGAAGGCGTAGGCGGTAGCGTTATTGAGGCGGATTATGCGCCCGACTATTTAAAGATAGCTACGATTGTCATCGCTGCGACTGATGATGCGGCGCTCAATGAAACCATTTACCGCGATGCCAAAGCGCAAGGCAAGTTTGTGAATGTGGTGGATACCCCGGATTTATGCGATTTCATTTTTCCAGCGACCATTAAGCGCGGAGATATTCAGGTCGCGATTTCATCGGCAGGGATTTCGCCATCGCTGGCTCGCGCGATTAAACGCAAGATCGAATATCTGCTGCCATGGAATATCGATGCGCTCGGCCAATGGATCAAAGAAAAGCGTGATGTTGTAAAAAAGAATTTAAAAGGCATTCAGGCGCGCCGCTTATTCTGGGATGAAGTGCTCGATGGCGGCATTGCGCAGGAAGTCGTTGAAGGCAATAACGCCAAGGCTGAAACGCTTTTTGCGCAAGCATTATCAGAGGCTCCCGCAGCATCGCGCGCAGCGCTTTATCTGGTAGGTGCTGGCCCGGGGCATCCTGATTATATTACGGTGCGCGGCACACAGCTTTTGGGCCAAGCCGATGTGGTGTTGTATGACCGCCTGATTGCCCCCGATTTGCTTGAGCGTTATGCGCGCCGCGAAGCCACAAAAATTGCGGTTGGCAAAAGCGCAGATCACCATATCAAAACGCAGGATGCGATTGCCGAACTGATTGAAACGCATTTACGCAAAAACAAAATTGTCGTGCGGCTTAAAGGTGGCGATCCCGGCATTTATGCGCATGCGGCAGAAGAAATGGACATCGCACGCAAGCTTGGTGTGCCGTATCAGATTGTGCCTGGTATTACTGCTGCGCTTGGCTGTGCTGCTGCATCGGGTTTCCCGCTGACCGAGCGCAATGGCGCAAGCGCGGTGCGTTTGCTGACTTATTATGATGAGACGCTGTACAGCGATGATTTCTGGAAATCATTGCAGCTATCACGCGATGAAACATTGGTATTTTATATGACGACGCGCAAGCGTAATACGTTGATTGAAAAGCTGCTCAGTATTGGTTATAAGCCTACAACACCAGCAGTTATCATCGAGCAAGGCACAACGCCAAACCATGCTGAATATGAAGCAACGCTTGGCACATTCATTGAAATCTATGGCGATACCAATTTCATTACGCCAACTTTGTTGGTGATTGGCGATGTTGTACGCTGGCGCGCAACGCATAGCTGGCGTGAACCTGCTGCGGTCCGCGAAGATTGGTTTGCGAAAAATACAAAAGAGGTTGCGGATGTTACTTGACGCAATCGCAGTTGAAACTATTTCCACGCGCTTTGCTGCGCTATCCTGGCAGCAGCGGCTTGCCGCGCTCAGCGAATGGAACGAAAGCGCGGTTGCATTTTCGACAAGTTTCAGTTTTGAAGATCAGGCGATCACACATGTGATCGCAACGCAGAAATTACCGATCCGCATTTTTACCCTTGATACAGGCCGGTTGTTTGAAGAAACGCACAAGCTGCATCAGGCAACGCGCGAGAAATATAATATCATCATTGAAACCTATGTTCCGGATGCTGCTGAGATTGAAGCGTTTGTGAATAAAAACGGCATTAACGGCTTTTACAACAGCATCGAAAACCGCAAAGAATGCTGCAAAATTCGCAAGGTTTTGCCTTTGCAACGCGCATTAAAGGGCGTGGATATTTGGATCAGCGGGTTGCGTCGTGAGCATTCGGATGTGCGCAGCAATCTTGGCGCCGCAGAATGGGATGAAGGCAATCATGTTGTAAAACTTTATCCGCTTATTGATGTAAGTGCCGATGAGGTTTGGAAATTTATTAAAGAAAATAACATTCCCTATAATCCGATGCACGAACAAGGATTTCCATCGATCGGTTGTGCGCCATGCACGCGCGCGATTGCGGCGGATGAACATCCACGCGCCGGGCGCTGGTGGTGGGAACAGGGCGAACAGGAATGTGGATTGCATATGGTTGATGGAAAATTAACAAGAGTAAAAAATGCTTAGCGATAAACAACAAAAAATAATCGATGATTTGTGGGATGGCCTGTCTGCACAGCAGCGCGCCTGGATTGGTGGCTATCTGACCGGCCGCGCCAGCGATAGCGCAGGAGCGTTTGCAACCAGCAATGCAACCTTGCAAATTCTTTATGCAACCGAAACAGGTAACGCGAAGACCGTTGCGCAAGCCCTTGTAAAATCAGCAAAAGATCGCGGTTTTAAATCAAAGCTCACCCCGGTGAACAAGATTACTTTGGCAGAAATTGTGGCCTTTAAAGACCCTGTGGTATTTATCTCCAGCACGCATGGGGAGGGTGATCCGCCCGAAATGGCGCATAAGTTTTTTGATGCGCTCAAGGCTGCCAATACCAGTTTTGCGCAGGTGAATTATGCGGTGCTTGGCCTGGGTGATCGCGCATACAAAGAATTTTGCAAGGCGGCAGCTGATATTGATAAGACGCTGAGCGCTGGCGGAGCAAAGGCATTTCACGCCACAACTTTGCTTGATGTTGATTATGCCGATCACATTGCAGGTTGGAGCGATGCGTTTCTAACGGCGCTCTCTGCGCTGGTTGGTCATGCTACGCCGAAAACGATTGCCACAGTAAAAAGCACAAGCAGCAGCACGGTTGGTTTCACGCGTCTTACACCGCTTGAAGGTACGATTGTGGAAAGCATTATTTTAAATGATAAGGATTCCGCCAAGGAAACCTATCACATCGAAATCGCGTTTGATGGTAACTTGCCTTATGCGGCTGGCGATGCAGCTGGCATTCTTTTGCCCAAGGCCGCAGATGGCAGCGACCCCACGCCACGGCTTTATTCCATTGCGTCGGCGCCATCGGTTCACCCCAATCAGGTGCATTTAACGGTTGCGCTGGCAAAGCATACGCAACCCGATGGTTCAACCGGATTTGGTCTAGGTTCGGGTTATCTTGCGCAGAAAAAAATCGGTGACAAACTTCAGTTTTATATTCAGCGCAATCTGCGTTTCCGTCTTCCCGAAGATAGCAGCAAAGACATTATCATGGTGGGGCCCGGTACGGGTATCGCGCCGTTTCGTGCCTTTGTTCAGGAGCGCGCAGAGCAGGACGCATCGGGGCGCAATTGGTTATTCTTTGGCGATCAACATGCGCATTGCGATTTTCTATATCAGGCCGAATGGCAGGAAGCATTGGCGGGTGGTGCATTGACCAAGCTTGATGTCGCCTTCTCACGCGATAAAAAACATAAAGTCTATGTGCAACACAAGATGCAGGAGCGTGGCAAAGAAATTGCCGAGTGGCTGGAGGGTGGGGCGCATTTTTATGTGTGTGGTGCCAAATCGCCGATGAGTGAGGATGTGGAGAAAACCCTTATTGATATTATCGTGCAGCATCTGGGCAAAAGCGCTGAGGCTGCGCAGGCTTATCTTGCTGATTTATCTGAACAAGACCGCTATGTGAAGGATGTGTATTAGATGAGTGATATAAAATTAACACCGCCCGCTGGCGCGCCAAGCCCTGTTGAAGCGATCAAGCTGAAAAGTAAGGGCCTGCGCGGTACGCTGGCTGAAGGTTTCGAAAATGCGATCACCGGCGCAGTGAGTGCAGATGATCAGACCGTAATCAAGTTCCATGGCAGCTATCAGCAGGATGACCGCGACCGCCGTGCAGAGCGCGAGCTTAAAAAACTGGAGTGGGCCTATTCCTACATGATACGTCTACGTTTGCCGGGTGGGGAAGTCTCAGCGCAGCAATGGCTTGGCTTAACCAAGCTGTGCAATGAGAATGCGAGTGGCGTGATTAAGATTACCACGCGCCAGACTATTCAGATCCATGGCGTTGTGAAGGCAAAGATGAAGCCAACGATGGAATGGTTCCGCGATCTGGGCGTTGATACCATCGCCGCATGTGGTGACGTCAACCGCAATGTGATGGCGGGCGCAGACCCCACGCTTTCTATATTTCATGAAGATGTGTTCCGTTTTGCGCAAGGCATTAGCGAGCATTTATTACCAAAAACCAATGCATTTACTGAAGTGTGGCTTGATGGCGAGAAACTTACGGGAGATGAGCCGGAGCCTGATCCGCTTTACCTTAAGCATTATCTGCCGCGCAAATTTAAAATTGCGATTGCAACGCCGCCGCACAATGACACGGATGTGTTTACGAATGATATCGGCCTGATCTCGATTGAAGAAAACGGCAAGTTCACCGGCTTTAATGTATCGATTGGCGGCGGCATGGGCACCACGCATGGTAATCCAGAAACCTATGCGCGCCTTGGAACTGTGATTGGTTTTGTACCAAAAGAAAAAATTCTGGATACCGTGTGGCAGATTGTTGCCGTGCAACGCGATTTTGGAAACCGTAGTGATCGAAAATTCTCACGCCTGAAATATACCGTGGATCGTTTGGGCGTGGACGTGTACCGCGCGGAAGTTGAAAAACGTCAGGGGTTCACTTTTCAAGATGCGAAACCCTATAATTTTATCGAGCGCGTTGATCATTATGGATGGCAGGAAGATCATAATGGCAAGCATTTCTGCACGCTGTTTGTGGAATCTGGCCGCGTGATGGATTTGCCCGGATACCCAATAAAAACCGCATTAAAAGAATGTGCGGAGACGGACCTGTGCCAGTTCCGCTTTACGGGTAATCAGAATATTATGCTCACGCATATTGAAAAGGAAGATCGTGTAGCACTTGAACATATTTTGGCCAAACACGGCATTGATCACACGCGGTTTTCAAATATCCGTAAGGATGCACTGGCATGTGTTGCGCTTAACACATGTGGTCTTGCGCTTGCCGAAGCGCAACGTTATCTGCCGGACCTTATTTCAAAGATCGAGGTGCTGCTTGCCAAACACAAACTGGAAAACGATCCGTTCAGTATTCGTATGACCGGTTGCCCCAATGGTTGCGCGCGGCCATGGGCTGCCGAGATTGGCTTTATCGGCAAGGCGCTTGGTCAATATAATTTGTATCTGGGTGGTAATTCGACCGGCACTCGCCTGAATCGTCTATATAAAGAAAGTCTGGACGAGAAAGAAATTTTGCAAACGCTTGATGGATTGTTTGAAGTTTACGCAAAAAACCGTAGCAATGGCGAGCGTTTTGGCGATTTCATCCATAGAACACTCGATTTTGGAGCAGCGGCATGAGCCAGCTAACACCCCATTTACAGTATTTGGAAGAAGAGGCGATCACGATTATTCGTGAAGCCGTGGCCGCTGCGCAGAACCCGGTGTTTCTTTATTCGATTGGAAAAGATTCCGGCGCATTGTTGCATCTGATTATGAAAGCGTATTATCCGGTGAAGCCGCCGCTGCCCATGTTGCATGTGGATACGCGCTGGAAATTTCGCGAGATGATTGAGTTCCGCGATACGATTGCCAAGGAGCTTGGTTTTAAGCTACATGTATTTTCTAATCCGCGCGGTGAAGCGGAGGATATTGGTCCATTCAGCCATGGCGCGCGCACCCATACGCAGGTGATGAAGACTGATGCGCTCAAGCTTGCGCTCAATCAATTCAAATTCGATTTTATTTTTATCGGTGCGCGTCGTGATGAAGAAAAATCACGCGCGAAGGAACGTATTTTCTCGCTACGTAATCGTTTTCATGCGTGGGACCCAAAAAATCAGCGCCCGGAATTTGGTTTACTGTTCAATACGCGCCTGCCCGAACAGCACAGCATGCGTGTTGCGCCGCTCTCGAACTGGACTGAATATGATGTGTGGCAATATATCCGGTGCGAAAACATCCCTATGGTGCCGCTCTATTTTGCCAAGGAGCGCCCTGTCGTTATTCGCGATGGGCAGATACTGATGGTTGATGATGATCGCTTTGTTTTTGAAGAAGGCGATAAGCCGGTAATGAAAAAAGTGCGTTTCCGCACGCTTGGCTGTTATCCGCTCACCGGTGCGATTGAATCCGATGCCGATACACTCGATAAAGTTATTGCAGAGTTAGAAGATCAAAAAAGTTCAGAACGTGCAGGAAGATTGATTGATCACGATAGCGCCGCATCGATGGAAAAGAAAAAGAAGCAGGGGTATTTCTAATGAATTACAGAGGCACGCTTCACTTCCTCACCTGTGGTCATGTCGATGATGGTAAGTCCACATTAATTGGTCGCTTGCTCTATGATGTTGGCGCAATCCCGGATGATCAGGCCAAAGGCGCGATGGTGGATGGTGCGCTTGATTATTCGCGTTTGCTTGATGGGCTGGAGGATGAGCGCAGCCAGGGTATTACAATTGATGCGGCCTATCGTTATTTTCGCTTTGCTGGCCGCCATTTCCGTATCGCAGATACACCGGGCCATGTGCAATATGTACGAAATATGGCGGTTGCTGCTGCGAACAGCGATGTTGCGCTGATTTTGGTCGATGGCGCGCATGGCGTGCGTGAGCAAACCATTCGCCATAGCAAGATCGCCGCGTTTTTTGGTATCCGCGATTTTGTGGTTGTTGCAAATAAAATGGATCTCGTTGGTTATTCACACGAACGCTTTAAAGCAATTGAAGATGATTACCGCACGCAAATGGCGGATGTGCCGAATATTAATCTCACCTTTATTCCGGTGAGTGCGATTGTGGGCGACAATGTCTTTAAGAAAAGCAGCGCCATGCCGTGGTATAAGGGCGAGAGCCTGATGGGGTATTTATCAAAAATTCAGGTGCAAACCACATCGCTGCAAGGTGTGCGCCTGCCGGTGCAATCGGTCATTCGTTTTGATAATCGCCGTGGGTATCAGGGGATGCTGAATGGCGGCATTGTAAAAAATGGTGATCGTTTGCAAGTAGCGGGAAGCACCAGCAGCATTACTATTTCACGCATCTATCACAGCGGCAAACAGGTGGAAGAGGTGAGTGGCGGGCAGGCCGTTACGCTTGTCACCGATGATGATGTGGATATTGCGCGTGGCAATGTGCTCTATCCTGCCAGTGCGCCAATTTGTTCGAGCGAAAGTTTTGTCGGCAGTGTGCTATGGCTTGACCCCAGTTTTGCGAGCCGTGGCGATGTGCAATGCACACTCAAAATTCATAACCGCGAGGAGCAAGTCGAGGTGCGTCAGGGCGCTGTACAAGGCCCCATTGTTGATGCATGTATCTATGCGGCGCTGCCTGTTCCTGTTGATTGCTATGCACATAATCGAATGACCGGATTGTTTTTGTTGATCGAGCATGAAACCGAACGCGCGATTGGCGTTGGCACTGTGCGTTCCTTACGTGTAAGCGATTGGCATAGTAGCGATACTGCGCAGCTTAAAAATTCTGCATCCTTTTTCTGATATATATAAATGACAACGATCACCACGAGCTTTGAATTTTTTCCACCCAAAACGCAGGTATTGCAGGATGCCTTGCTCAAGGTGGCAGGGGCGCTTGCGCCGTTAAAACCCAGCTTTGTGTCGGTGACCTATGGCGCAGGCGGCACCACGCGCGATCGCACCCATGCGCTGGTCGATCAGTTACAAACACAGTTTGGCTTGCGTGCTGCGGCGCATTTAACCTGCGTTGGTACAACGCGCGGTGAAATAGATATGATTGCTAGGGATTATTGGGCAAAAAATATCACGCATATTGTTGCCTTACGCGGGGATGCGCCGGATATGAGTACGCCTTATGTGCCGCATCCGGATGGTTATGCCTATGCGCGTGATCTGGTGGAGGGACTTGGAAAAATCGCATCGTTTGAAATTTCGGTTGCCGCCTATCCCGAAACGCACCCTGAGGCAAAAAACGTGCAGGATGATATGGATAATCTCAAACGCAAACAGGATGCAGGCGCAACACGCGCGATCACGCAATTCTTTTTTGATAACCATGCGTATCTGCAATTTTGTGAGCATGCTGTGAAATCCGGTATCACCATTCCCATTGTGCCGGGCTTGCTACCCATTTCCAATTTTGAAAAAGCTTGTGAATTTGCAGGCAAATGTGGTGCGCATGTGCCCAAGCAGTTGAAAAAAACATTTGATGGTCTTGTTCCTGGCACTGATGCGTTTAAGGCGGCTGCGATTAATGCCGCGATCGAGCAAGCCACCTATTTAAAAAAGCATGGCGTTCGCCATTTTCACTATTACACATTAAACCGCGCAGATCTGGTCATGCCTGTCTGCCGCGCAATTGAAGGATAGATCATGGCTGCGCTGCTCGATGTCATGAAGGAAAAAGTGTTGCTGTGCGATGGCGCAATGGGCAGCCGTGTGCAATTGCTTGATCTGGATGTTGAAAAAGATTATCTGGGCAATGAGAACTGCACGGAAATTCTTAATCTCTCCCGCCCTGATCTGATCATTGATATCCATAAAGGCTATCTGGCTGCTGGTGCGGATATGGTGCTGACCAATTCGTTTGGAGGGTCAACGGTCACGCTTGGCGAATTTGATTTGCAGGATAAGGTGCACAAGATTAACAAGCGTGCGGCAGAACTTGCGCGTGAAGCAATTTCATATTTCAAGGATCGACCGCGTTTTGCGCTTGGTTCCATTGGCCCGGGCACCAAATTATTATCGCTCGGCCATATTGATTATGATACCGCCGAAGCCGGATTTATGCGGCAATCGCTTGGCCTCATCGAAGGCGGCGTAGATGCTATTCTTGTTGAAACCTGCCAGGACCCCTTGCAAATAAAGGCTGCGGTGAATGGCGCAAAGCTTGCGCGTACGCAACTTAAAAAGCATGTGCCGATTTTTGTAACCGTGACGATTGAGGTAACCGGCACCATGCTGGTGGGGACTGATATTGCGGGCGTTGCTACCATTGTTGAAGCGCTTGGCGTTGATCTGATTGGCCTTAATTGCGCAACCGGCCCGCGTGAAATGCTCGACCATGTGCGCTGGCTTTCTGAAAACTGGCCGCGCATGCTAGGCGTGCAACCCAATGCGGGTTTGCCGGAGCTCGTAAATGGCAAAACGCATTATCCGCTTAATGCATGCGATCTTGAACATTCACTGGAACGGTTTGTCAGTGAATTTGGTATGAATTTTATTGGCGGCTGTTGTGGTACTAACCCCGACCATATTGAACATCTTGATCAGATGCTGCGCCGCATTGCGCATGGTGGCGTGCGCCCAAAACCCAAACAACGTAACTCTTCGTGGACGCCGTCGGTTGCATCACTTTATGGGCAGGTGAGTTTGCGCCAGGAAAATGCGTATCTGGCAATCGGTGAGCGTTGTAACGCCAATGGTAGCAAGCAGTGGCGCGCCTTACAGGAAAAGCATGATTGGGATGGCTGCGTTAAAATGGCGCGCGAACAGGTGCAAGAAGGCTCTAACGCGCTTGATGTCTGCACGGCGTTTGTTGGCCGTGATGAAGTTCAGGAAATGGATGCGGTGATCAAACGCTTTGCGACATCCATTCAGGCGCCACTTGTGATTGATAGTACCGAATATAAGGTTTTGGAAAGCGCGCTGAAACTGTATGGCGATCGACGAGCAGGGCATGGCAAAGTCGCCGGAGCGTAAACTTGAAATCGCGAGACGTCTTTATGACATGGCGGTCAATGAGTTTGAGTTGCCACCCGAAGATTTATTGTTTGATCCGCTCACCTTTACGGTTGCAACCGGTAATGAAGATGATCGCAAGCTTGGTTTATGGACATTGGAAGGCATTGAGCTGATCGCCAAGGAAATGCCGAAATGCCAGATTATATTAGGTTTATCGAACATTTCCTTCGGGCTTAATCCGCCTGCGCGCCATGTATTGAATTCGGTGATGCTTGATCTTGCGATGAAACGCGGCCTCACAGGCGCGATTGTGCATCATACCAAAATCATGGCGCTGCATAAAATTCCGCAGGAAGAAGCACGCATTGCCGATGATCTGATTTTTGACCGCCGCAAGGATGGCTATGATCCGTTACATGCGTTTATGGCATTGTTTGCAGGACGCACCACTGCCGATACTGCAAAGAAAGCACGCCCCGATAGTGTTGAAGAATGCTTGAAGCAACGTATTGTGGATGGTGACAGTATTGGCCTTGAAGCAGATCTGGAAGTGGCACTGAAAAAATACAAACCGCTTGAGATCATCAACACCTTGCTGCTCGACGGTATGAAAGTGGTGGGTGAATTATTCGGCGCAGGTAAAATGCAATTACCATTCGTGTTGCAATCCGCCGAAACCATGAAAAAGTCCGTTGCTTATCTTGAACCGTTTATGGAAAAGGTTGAAGGGCAGGAGAAGGGCATCATGGTGCTCGCCACGGTAAAGGGCGATGTGCATGATATTGGCAAAAATCTTGTGGATATTATCCTCACCAATAATGGCTATAAGGTCATTAATTTGGGCATTAAACAGCCAATTGAGGCGATTTTGGATGCTGCGATCAAGCACAAGGCCAACGCCATTGGCATGTCAGGCTTGCTGGTGAAATCCACGGTCATTATGCGCGAAAATCTTGCTGAAATGTCGCGGCAGAATTTGAATATTCCTGTGATGCTTGGCGGCGCGGCGCTTACGCGCGGTTATGTTTATTCCGATTGCTCGGAATCCTACACAACGGGGCAGGTCGCTTATGCCAATGATGCGTTTGATGGCCTTGGCCTGATGAACAAAGTCATGGATGGTAGTTTTGGTGATTATGTAATGGCAGAAAAGCAACGCACCCGTCCACGGCGCAAAGCGGTTGAAATAATCTCCCCGGAAGAAAGCATCTTTGCGGATCAAACCGATTCTGCTGCTGCGCGCGAAAAGCGCGCACGTATGGCGCTTGGCGTGAATGTACCTGTGCCGCCATTTTGGGGGCCAAGAATTATTGATTATGTGCCGGCAGAAACGCTCATCCCCTATATCAATGAGCGCTCGCTTTATATGCAGCAATGGGGTTTTAAAAAGCAAGGCAAGCGCATCGAAGATTATATGGAAGATGCAAAACGTGAATTCCGCCCAATTTTAAAGCGTATTCTGGATGATGCGAATAAGGATAAAGCGCTTAATGCAACAGCATCCTATGGCTATTGGCCAGCAGCAGCGGAAGGCAATGACGTTATTATTTTTGCGCATGATGATCCGAATAAAGAAATCGTGCGCTTTAAATTGCCGCGTCGTAAACCGAATGCCGATGGTTTACTTGGCGAATGCATTAGTGATTTTTTCCGTGATGTGAATGATAAACAGCGCGATGTGATCGCGATGCAGATTGTCACGATGGGCGAACGCGCATCGGAAATCTCGCGCGAGTGGTTTGCGCAAAACCGTTATCAGGATTATATGTTCTTGCATGGCCTCTCGGTTGAATGCACCGAAGCGATGGCCGAATATGTGCATCAACGTATCCGTAAAGAATTAGGGATCGCAGGCGATGATGCACAAGATATGGAAAAGCTGTTGCAGCAAGGCTATCGCGGCAGCCGTTATTCATTTGGCTATGCCGCATGCCCGCGTCTTGAGGATCAGGAACCGATTTTGAAGCTGCTTCAGGCTGATAAGGTTGGCATCCAGATGACCGAGGAATTCATGCTCCATCCCGAGCAAAGCACCTCGGCGATTGTGGTGCATCACCCAGCGGCGCGTTATTTCAATGTTTAACGCGCTAAACTGACCCCGTAAAAAACGCTTTTGTTTCGGCTGTTTTATGGGTATCACTTGGGTTCTATGGTAAAAGTCCCCCTTCGCCAAAAGGCTACGGAGGACAATTTATATGTTTTGTTGTGTTCAATTGAATAAATTGGATGGGTGGCCGAGCGGTTTAAGGCACCGGTCTTGAAAACCGGCGTGGGTGAAAGCTCACCGTGAGTTCGAATCTCACCCCATCCGCCATCCTGCGCTCGTAAAGTAGCTTCGGGTGGCAATTTTGAATATCTACAAAAAACCTATGATCTGTTTATTGCAGGCTATATTCAAAAACCGTGCAGCGCCGAGCGCATGCGCGAAATCCTGTTCCGTATCCGGCAGGTGAATTTATTGTATTAGGAAAAGGTGCCTCCCGCCGATGAAGCGGGAGGACACGCCCTAACTATTATTTCTTTTTCTTATGCTTTTCAGCAGGCACAAGCGTCATATTCACAGGGCTGGTGTATTTGTTATCTGCGCCAGAGGCAGAGTCAATTGCCCAGCCGATGCCACCACCAAGAATGATATTGCCAACGGTTGCTCCGGCGGCATCCGATTTATTAAAGTAGGTTGCTTCCTGATAGCCAGCTTTGTTGCATTTAATGGTGATGTCGTGCTTGTCTTTTTTGATCGTTGTTGATGCTGGCGTGGAATTGATGCTGGCGATTGTTACGCCTTCTCTTACCAAATCACATTGCGCTTTATCAGGAGTGGTATTGACCATAACTTCCTGGCTGGTTCCTTCAATAATCGAAGAACAACCGGAGAGGAGAAGTGCGAGAGCTGCAATAATCTGTAGGCGCATAGATGAATTCTCCTGAGTGTAAATTTTGAAAGACTAAGCCGACCCTATATATTCAAAGCATATCTGGCAATACTTCAGAATAGCCACGGTGTTTTTATGACTTACTAGCCCTATGATACGTTTAAAAATGCTTCAAACAGCAAGGCATTAAAGGTTATCATGGTGGCGTAAAAATAACATTCCGGTCATACGTAATGGTTGAGAATTCAAACCAAAATAAGAAAGAAAAACCATGAAACTTATCGATGTCAAACAAGCCTTGTCACACTTGACTGCTGTGAATTTCAAGTTGCCAGATGGCTTGGTTGTGCCGCAGCACTTCCATGTAACCGAAGTCGGCCTGGTCACGAAGCATTTTATTGACTGTGGCGGTGTTGAGCGTAAGGAAACGGTTGTTAATTTCCAGCTGTGGGAAGCGGGCGATTACGATCATCGCCTTGCGCCGCAGAAGTTTCTGCGCATTTTGGATATTTCCAGAAAAGTTTTAGGCGATGCGGATCATCTGGACATTGAAGTGGAATATCAGCAAGGCACCCTTAGTAAATTTGGCCTTGAGTTTGATAGCAAGGATTTTGTCCTGACGACAAAGCAAACCGCCTGTTTAGCGCAGGATGCGTGCGGCATACCTCCTGCCAAAATGCCCGTCCAGCCAATGTCCGGATGCTCTCCAAAGGGAGGATGCTGCTAAATTCTACAGCCAGCATGACATCACGTGATTAACAGCAAGGCCGAGCACAAAAAACGCAACAGCAAATGCTGCGATGAGTAAAAAGGAAATCAGGCTAAGTGCAGATATGCCGGTAGAATTAATGGGCATGTGTTTCTCCCTCGAATAAACTGGTGATCGGGGAGTTGATAAACCTCTTATTAGAAAGGT
The DNA here is from genome assembly GCA_010031785.1 of Alphaproteobacteria bacterium. GTDB lineage: Bacteria > Pseudomonadota > Alphaproteobacteria > UBA9219 > RGZA01 > RGZA01. The sequence continues at coordinate 12,738 of RGZA01000011.1, read as the reverse complement.
CGCATAAGCCTTTAGCCTTGCGGCCTGGACATAGACATATGCCTCCCCGACCATAGTCGAGGAGTGCTGACACGGCGCACAAGACCGCTAATAAGAGAGGTTATCAAGCCCCGGGTAATTCGATTACCTAATGTTTAGATTAGAGGATTAGTGTTAAAAGTAAAGAGGGGTTATATAACATAGCAACTAGTGGAGGCACTAAGTGATTACTGAAATACCCACTGCTTCTGAGTTTCAAATTGCTGGATTAAATCAACTGTATCTAGCATGGCAAATTGCCATGAAGGTTGTTCAAGATTATGAAGAAATAGATGAACTTATAGAAAATGTGGAGCAGAAGAAAGCTTCAGCGGAGTATTGGGCAAAAGCGCAGCCTGCTCTCGCGAATGCTTTTGGTCTTATTCAGCAAGCTATGGAGATGGCTTTAAAAGGCAGGATTGCTTCTTTCTCTCCGTTTCTTTTAATTTCGCGTGATCCAAAGGACTGGCCAAAAGGCGTCGATACAGCGCCTGTGCCATTCAGTGAGTTTAGGACTCTCGACGCTGCTGATCTTGTAAAGGTGCATAATACATTTGCAGTAAGACCGCTTGATGCAGATTTCCAAACATTTTGGGAAGGCGTACGTCGGGATCGAAATAAAATCATACATTCGCTAGCTGTTAAATCTTTTGATCCACGCACTGTAGTAAAGACGCTTTTGACTGCGGCTAGGGCGCTCTTTGGAGATATAAGTTGGCCGCAGCATCTGCTTAATATGGAGGCGGATGGAAAATATGCTGCGTATGGATTGGATGATTATTCTTATAATGTAATTATGCAGCAGATCGAGATCGCAATACGTTATCTGACGCCAGCTGATAATAAATTTTTTTTTGGATATGATGGTAAGCGTCGTTCTTATATTTGTCCGAACTGTTATTACGAGGCTAACCGAAATTATCAAGAAACATGGCCAGCATTAGCTCAGTTTCCATTAAAAAGACAGGGACAAGACATATTGCATTGCATTGTCTGTAATGTAAATTCAAATGTAGAGCGGATTAAATGTATAGATAATTGCCCAGGGGATGTAATTCATGATGATATATGTTTGGTTTGCTTATCAGCACAAGACAATCCCCAAAACTTTCACTCTGAGTTTATAGGAAATAGATCAGGGTATGAACACTTATATCGGTTAGTTTGTAGCCCTCATCAAGGGAGCTCATACAATCTTCTAAATTTCTTGAATGACGAAAAAGCAAAAGAACATACACGTCTTATGATGTTAAATAAGCACTTCTCTGGGTTATCTTCTGTAACAATTTACTATAAGCCGAACGCACTGAGGACATTGGAAGAAATAGCAGCAAATAGTCGGCTAGTAGGTACTTGGTTCCGGATTAATGGACAGCTTGTATGGCGCGAAGTCGAATAGCTTTAAGAGAATAATGGCTCTCTACGAGATTGTAAAAACATGCTCAAGGCAGTTTTTATCCCCGGTAAGCCTCGGACTTACTTCGCTGCGCATGCCCACCATTTTTACGCTGCTACCAACCCATCCCTTACAAGTTTCTGCATAATATCCGCCAGCAGCACGGCGATGTCGCCTTCGGATTTTCCAGGGGCGTAGGGTTTCACAGCTTCAACAATCTGCGGAATATCGTGATAGCCATCCATATGGCAGAGGGCTGCGCGCTCCATCATGGTTAGCGGGCAAACTTCCATCCGCTGCGACATCGCCCATTCCTGCATCGACGCCTGATACCGCGCCAGCGGGAACGCAACGGGCCATGCGGAAAGGACGGTGCAATGCTGCATGGGTTCCTGCAAAAGGGTAAAGCCGCCCGCGAACACCAGCGTCATCACTTTTTGCATGAAAGCCTGCTGGCCAGCAATAGGCAGCGCTTCAATAAACCCCGCCAGAGGCATGGATTGCCCGGCTTTTTTATCCATGAGTTCAATCAGCGTTGCCACATCGGCATCGGCGCCGTTCATGGCCAACTTACCCGGCACGCTGTAGGTTTTGACTCCGTCCTGCTCGGCTTTTACCGCAAAGTGGGACAGCACATGCATCGTGTGCAGGATCCCCAGCGGAATTTCAGGTCGCAGCGGCGCTTCTTGCCGGCACAGCAGCGCACAACGGAATCGGCGAGAGACGATGAAATCAATATATTGTTCTTGGCGAACGCGGTCTTGCGTTGTGGCCAGCACCGGCAGCATTTCAGGCGGTGGGTTGACCTTGCCCTGCGTTGTCAAATCCATATCCGCGATATAGGCAAGCGCATGCGCGTTCGCCAGCTTCACGAATTCATGCAGGTAGAACGCATGGTTATTTTCTTCCAGATGGTCGTGCAGCAGATAAGCATCCGGCTTGTTCTTTATGGTCTCCTGTTCCGTTTGTAAAAAGGCGGAATAGGCGGAGCCGCGCTGTGCGGTAATGGCCGTTACTTTCTGTAAAATATCGCGCGCGCTGGTAGCCTTAGCTTCAGGCGTTAGGGCGTCTTGGGTGTGAAACAGCATCATATCCCGCAACATGCGCACCATGTGCCAGCCCGGCAGTGTATTAAAGCTGATATAGGCCACGCCCTGCGGCGAAAGCCTTTCGCGGCACATTTCCATCAGCTTCTTTTGAATGGGCGGCGCGACCCACGACAATATGCCATGCGCAATGATGTAATCGAACTGACCCCAATTTTCCGGAATATCGGAAAGAGAAATTGCTTCCAGCTTCACGTTCTTAAGGCCAAGCGTCGCTGCATGCCGCTTTGCCGTTTTAATCTGGCGGACTGACATATCAATGCCCACACACTCCGCCAAGGGGAACAGCGCTGCCATGCCGATGATATTCACCCCTTCCGCGCAGCCAATTTCAAGGATGCGCGCTTTGGACGGGGAAGCCGGTTTCAGCCCGTAAAGAGCCGCAAGACCCTGTAACAGTAGCGGATTGGTTTCAGGGTATGATAACTTGCATAGGGCATCGCGTCGTATGCATCCCTTGGCGCATCGCCTGCAATCTCATTGCTTTGTAAGGATTTTAGCGCCATTTCTAGAAGAATATAGCATGTCTTTTGCGCGGCAGCGCAATCACGATTCCCCTTTACCTGGTCTTTTCGGGGAGTGGTATACCCGAGCGGCTCGATCCTCATGTGGGAGACGGACGAACCTGTTCCAACGCGAGATTTTGCAATCACGCAGGACACCACTGCTTTTGCTGGTCGCAAGCTCCTTCTCGATGGGCAGCAGCGCCTGTCCACACTGCGCCCCGCTGAACGCATTGAGAGAAACTAATCATCATCCGAAACGGGTGGTTAAGGGTAGCTCTCTTGCCTGCAATTAGGCTTGGACGAATCCTGGTGGCAACTTGTATCTAAATCCTTGCTCTGGTGGGCGGTGGCTTGTGGGAAGCAGGTCGCCTGTTGCAGTCATGATGGGGAAGGAACGCCCGTTTACAATAATTTCGCAAGGTCCAAGTTTTTCTGGTTTGAGTATTCCTTCTGTTAAAAACTGATTTGTACGTATTTGGTGATCAGAAAAGATCTTAGCCATTTTATTAAGAAAATCTCTTGCAGCTGCCGCCTCTGTATTTCCAAATCCACGGCAAGAAGTTTGGGTGCCGCTTCCATCAGTAAAACCGTAATCCCCGTTAAAACCTATGCTGTATCTTGGCAAACGATTTTTGGAGGGTGAGAAAGACTCTCGTATCGCCAACAAAAAACGACCACCCATACTTGTATCCTTTAAATCATCATTCCTAAAAACTGTTGTTCCAACACGTTCAGCAAGTACTTCAACTGCATCAATTGGAACATCTCCAGGTCCCGTCGCGTCTATAGCTACACCTAAAGAATTATAAATTCTGACGAATACGTCTCCGTGCGAGAGTTTGTTTAACATGAGCGCGCCTATAAAAAGTGTTTCTTCATAATCATTTTATCACTTAGACATATCAATAAAGTAACTTGAATTCATGAAAGTAAAAAAGAAAACCTATGGTTAACGCGTAAATTATAGGGGGGGGCTAGTATAGAGTTTATCAAAAAGGCGGGGGATTAGCCCCCCGTATCAAAGGTACTTTCCAGAGGTTTCGTATTTGCGGGTAATGCGTACCCTTAGGGTCGCCTAGCGATAGAAATTTTAAAAACCAATTATATTATATTCACCACAAAAAAACTCCCCATACGGCCTCACATAATAGCATGACGACCTATACGAAGGGTTGGGTAAGTGTTGGTTAAGTAAAGTGCAGGTGAGGGCTAGAAGATTTTTACACGGCAAAAAAGCCATGCGTTTTCAAACCCGCTTATTAGGGAAAAGTTAGGGAAAAATATGAGGAGACTTATAAAAAGCCTTTATTTATTGGCGACCCCTACGGGATTCGAACCCGTGTTACTACCGTGAAAGGGTAATGTCCTAGGCCTCTAGACGAAGGGGTCGGCTGGAAGGCATGCTTTAAAAGTGAGCATTGAATAATCGCTCTTGGCCCATAAATCAAGATGTTTATAGCCAGACGCGTTAAGGCCTAAATATGCCTGTTAATGCGCATATTTTAAGCGTTTGGCTATAACGGCAGCGAGGGGCTGCCGCATGAGCTTATCCGAATGGAATCCCAAAATTACTTCTATAATTTTGGGATTAATATAAGGTGGGGGTGGTGAACTCTTTTTCAAATGCTATTAAAATAGGCGTAAATGCACGTATTACCACAACAAAACGGGCTTGTTAACGCTTGCGAGCATCCGCTGGTAAAGGCGGAGCAACTGACCAAGCGCTTTGGCGGGTTGCTGGCTGTCGATAGCGTGAGCTTTGAAATCAAGCCAAAGGCGATTACTGCGATTATCGGCCCCAATGGCGCAGGGAAAACAACTGTGTTCAATTGCCTGACCGGATTTTACCGCCCAACATCGGGCGCGCTCACGGCTTATACGGGCGCTGCGGGTGCATCCTATGACCTTGCAAAATTGCCAACGCATCAGATTGGGGTGAAGGCGGGCCTTGCGCGCACCTTTCAAAATATTCGTTTGTTCAAACGCCTTTCGGTTTTAGAAAATGCATTGGCGGGGCAGCATGTCCCGTTGATGGCGGCGTCGCGGTTTAGTTTTGCAGGATTACTCAATCTGCCATCCTACCGCGCGGCTGAACGCGCAGCGGTAGAGAAGGCGCGTTACTGGTTAGAGAAATTAGGTTTGGTTGATCTTGCCGATGAGGAGGCAGGTAGCCTGCCCTATGGTGCGCAGCGGCGTCTGGAAATCGCGCGTGCGCTATGCATGGAGCCAAAGCTGCTATGCCTTGATGAGCCTGCGGCGGGCCTAAACCCCAAAGAATCCAACGCGCTGGCGGAGTTTCTTACAACATTGCGTGATGAGCATGGCTTGAGTGTATTGCTTATTGAACATGATATGAGCGTGGTGATGGGTATTTCTGACCATGTGATTGTGCTCGATCACGGCGCGAAAATTGCCGAAGGAAAAGCATGCGATGTGCGCGAAAACCCCGAAGTGATCAGAGCGTATCTGGGGGTGGAGGATGCTTAATTTTCATAACGTCTCATCATCCTATGGCCCGGTGGATGTTTTGCATGATGTCAGTTTGAGCGTGGAAGCGGGGGAGATCGTCACGCTGATCGGCGCGAATGGCGCAGGAAAAACCACGCTGCTGATGACGCTGTGCGGTAATCCGCGCGCGAAAACGGGAAAGATTATTTTTGAAGGGCGCGATATCACGCATCTGCCAACCGATGAAATCATGCGCATGGGTATCGCGCATGTGCCGGAAGGGCGACATATTTTTCCGCGCATGACGGTGCTCGAAAATTTACAGCTTGGTGGTTATTTTGAAACCGCGCCGCGCAATGCCGATAGTTTGGCAAAAGTTTTTACGCTGTTCCCGCGCTTGCAGGAACGCATCAAACAGATTGCTGGAACATTATCGGGCGGGGAGCAGCAAATGCTGGCCCTTGGCCGTGCAATGATGGCGCGCCCGAAATTGCTGCTGCTGGATGAACCATCGCTCGGCCTTGCGCCGCTGATTGTGAAAGATATTTTCGCAAGTTTAAAACGCTTGAACACAGACGAAAAACTCACCATCTTTTTGGTCGAACAAAATGCCAATGCCGCGCTCAAGCTTGCGCATAAGGGGCATGTGCTGATGGGGGGCAATATTACGTTAAGCGGGTCGGGGCAGGAACTGCTCAATCATCCTGCGGTGCGCGCTGCATATCTTGAAGGTCACCACGAAAGGAAAAGTGCATGAAGAAAATTATTCCGGCGATTATTGCGCTGATGTTTGCGCTGCCCGCGCAGGCTGATATCTCAATTGGTTTTATCGCGCCGCTGACGGGGCAGAATGCCGTTGCGGGTGAGCAAATGCGCAAAGGTGCAGAACAGGCGATTAAGGATATTAATGAAGCAGGCGGTGTGCTTGGCCAGAAATTAAAATTGGAAAGTGCCGATGATGCGTGTGATCCCAAACAGGCGGTTGCTGCTGCAAACCAGATGGCAACCAAGGGCGTTAAATATGTTGTCGGGCATTATTGCTCGGGCTCCGCCATTCCAGCATCCAAAGTATTTATGGAAGAAAAAATTATCCTCGTCTCACCGATTGCCACGAACCCCAAGCTGACTGATGAGGGCGGCGACACGATTTTTCGTGTGTGTGGCCGTGATGATAAACAGGGCAGTGTTATTGCGCAGCTTCTTGCAAAAGAATTTAAAGGCAAACACATTGCCTTATTGAATGATAAATCGGCCTATGGGCGTGGCCTTGCTGATCAGGTAAAGGGTGAGCTGAACAAGGCAGGAATTACTGAAACGAAATTTGAATCCTTTACCGCTGGTGAAAAAGATTATTCTGCGCTGGTCGCCAGTTTGAAGCAGGCTAATAATGATGTGATATTTATTGGTGGCTACCATACCGAAGGGGCGCTGATCACGCGCCAGCTGCGTGAAGCGGGATCAAAAGCCCAGGTAATTGGTGGTGATGCGCTACTCACCAATGAGTTCTGGTCGATTACGGGTAATGCCGGTGATGGCGTATTGGTAACCTTTACGCCCGATCCGCGCAAAAACGCAGATGCAAAGCCTGTTGTCGAACGTTTGCGTAAAGCAGGCTATGAGCCTGAAAGCTTCACCCTTTATACCTATGGTGCGGTGCAGGTATTTGCCGATGCACTCAAACAAGCCGGGGCGGATGATGTTGCCAAGGTAACTGCTGTGATGCATAAGGAAAAATTCAAAACTGTTTTAGGCGAACTTGGTTTTGACAAAAAGGGCGATGTGCTTGGCGTCGATTATGTTGTGTATAATTGGAAGAATGGAGCTTGCACAGAGCGGTAAGGCACTAATAATTGTTACTACAATAATTATTGATTTTTTTAATAAATGTAGGCACAATGAAGAAGATAAGTTTTGATCCAAAGAAGCGTGAATTGACCCTTTTGGACAGGAAATTGGATTTTGCCGATTGCAATATTGTTTTTCACTCAAGGCATTTGAGTTGGATTGATAATCGGCGTGATTATGGAGAGGAGCGTTTCATAACAGTCGGTTTTTTGAATGAACGTATGGTTGTAGTTGCGTGGACATGGCGTAATAAAACAAGACATATCATTTCACTAAGGAAAGCAAATGAAAGAGAAAAAAAGAAATTCAAAAATCAAATGGATTGATCCTGATGACGTTCCTGAATTAACAGCAGAATGGTTTCGAAGCGCTGATCTGTATGATGGTGACAGGCTCATTCGTCGTGGTCGGCCTGCAGGCACTGCTAAGAAAAAATCAACTACCGTTCGTTTTGATGAAGATGTGCTCTTACATTTTCGTAAGATGGGTAAGGGCTGGCAAACCAAAATGAATGAAGCCTTGCGTGAGTGGCTTTATGGGCATGCGCGATAGGATTTATTTCAGCTCCGCCGCTTCATCTAGCCATTCCTGCGCGTAATCGCAATTGCGCATATGCTCAAACCATGGGCCGCCGCGTGTGTAGTGCGCGACGGATGGCGGATTTTCTTCTTTTTTATTGTGCCCTTCAAGCCAGTTCCAGCGCGTAGGCAGGCTGCCAATTTCTTCATCCTTGAGCCAGAAAAAGCGGTGCAAATCGCGCCCCGGCACCTTGTTTACAACATCAACGGTCAGTGCTTTATTCGATGGATGCTCGCAATTCCATAGCATCAGCGATGACCAGTTCTTGCGTGCATATTGCACTTGCATCTGTGCATCCATCTTGTGGGTTTCGGGCGGCGCGTAATTGTGCTGCACGCACATCACCGCGTATCTGTCATCGGCGAGCTTCATAAGATTGGCAATATCATCGAGCCATAAGAAATCACAGTCACAGAAAATTGCCCATTTTGTTTTACTTAAAATCGGCGTGAGGAAGCGTGAAACTGCAAATTCGGTGCTCATCGGCGCATCGGAAATCAGATCATACATCTGGCCGTTGCGCTTTGAAAAAAGGCGTGTATAGAGCTTTTGTGCGCGCAGCTCGGATAATTTGAGCGGAATAATATCCAACGGAATACTCGCGCGCTTTTTCACCGAATGCACACAGACATTATAAGCGAGGTCTTCGCGCGGGTCATAGCCGATGAAAAGAGAGAGCATAAGAAGGGGCTAGGGGCTAGAGGCTAGGGAATAGTAATTAGTATTTAGTAGTTAGTGATTTAAAGCTATATTATTTTCTAGCCCCTAGTCTCTAGCCCCTAGTTTCTCATGAATCCCATTATCCTCCCCTATAAAGGCATCATGCCAACGATTGATCCAACCGCCTTTATCGCGCCGGGCGCGGTGGTAGTGGGTGATGTGCATATTGGTGCGCACAGCTCGGTATGGTTTGGCTGTGTCTTGCGCGGGGATGTGAATGTGATCCGTGTTGGCGCACGCACCAATATTCAGGATGGCACCATAGTGCATGTTACGCATGGCGGCCAGGGCACGCATATTGGCGATGATGTCACGATCGGGCACATGGTGGTGCTGCATGATTGCACACTCGACAATCATTCCTTCATTGGCATGAAGGCGATGGTGATTGATCGTGCGCGCGTGGAGAGTTTAGCGATGGTGGGTGCGGGTGCGTTTGTTACGCAAAACAAGATCGTCCCCAGCAAGCAATTATGGGTTGGTAACCCGGCTAAATACTGGCGCGATTTAAAAGAGGAAGAAATCGCCGAGATCAAGCATCGCGCAGTGCATTATGTGAATGTAACGGCAGAGTATATTGGACAAAATGGGCCTTTGGTAAAATAGCACTCAACAATAACGTCTTGGCTACACAATTCCGTCCTAACTTGCCTTCACGCGCACATAGCTACCCGGCGCATCTTCAATCGCATCTGTGGCGGGATGACGCGCAGGGATTTTTTCACCCGCATAGTGATTAAGCCATTCGACCCATTCGGCCCACCATGAACCGTCATGTTTTACCGTTGCGCCAAACCACATATCGGCGTTTTTAGGCAAGCGTGCATTCGTCCAGTAATTATATTTATTGCCGGATTGCGGATTAACGACCCCGGCAATATGCCCAGATGCCGAAAGCGTAAAGCGCACCGGCCCTTTCATGAGCAGTGCACCCATATAGGTCGATTTCCACGGCGAGATATGATCATCCTTGGTGGAAAGGAAAAAGGCTGGCGTATCAATCTGCGTAAGATCAATCAGCGTATCTTTCAATTTCATTTTGCCTTTGACGAGTTTGTTCTGCTGATACATCTCCCGCAGATAAAAGCTATGCATCGCAGCAGGCATACGCGTGGAATCCGAATTCCAGTACAAAAGATCAAACGGGAATGGCTCCTTGCCCATCAGGTAATTATTGACCACAAACGACCAGATCAGATCATTGGCGCGCAGCATGTTAAACGTCGTCGCCATCGCGCTGGCATCCAGATAGCCTTGCGCATTCATACGCTCTTCCATGGCGCTGAGCTGGTCATCGTCAATGAAGATTGAAAGCTCACCTGCTTCACTGAAATCGAGCATCGTGACAAGATACGTAGCACAGCTAACGGTCGGCAATGATGATTTAATGTTTGGATGCTTGTTTAGATAGGCAAGCATGCACGCAAGCAGCGTACCGCCAAGGCAATAGCCAACTACATTCACATTGCGCTGGCCAGTGATGCGGGCCATCTGCTCAATCGCGGCCATCGGGCCTTCGCCCATATAATCTTCAAAGCTTTTTCGTGCAAGATGCTCATCCGGGTTCACCCAGGAGATCATGAATACGCTATGCCCCTGCTCAAGCAGATAGCGGACATAGGATTTTTTCACGCCAAGATCGAGAATATAAAATTTATTGATCCATGGCGGAATAATTAGCAACGGCGTTGCAAAAACATTTTCGGTGAGCGGTTCATATTGAATAAGCTGGATCAGGTCATTTTGAAACACAACCTTGCCGGGTGTTGTGGCAAGATTTTTGCCAACTTCAAACGCTTTCTCATCCGTCATGGTGATTTTGAGCTCACCATTGCCGCGTTCCAGATCGTTCAATAAATTTTCTAAACCCTTCACCAGATTTTCACCGCCCGTTTCAACGGTGCGTTGCAAGACTTCGGGATTGGTCATCAAGAAATTGCTTGGCGAAATCGCATCGACAAACTGGCGCGTGTAAAAATCGACCTTGCGCGCGGTTTTTTCATCCAGCCCTTGCGTTTCTTTCACCGTATTTTGCAACCAGCGCGAACTAAGCAGATAAGATTGCTTGATATAATCAAACACGGCATTTTCATTCCATGCAGTGCCCTGAAAACGGCGGTCATTTTGTGCCGGGGTGATGACGGGCGGGGGCGCTGGCTGCTCGCCCATCATGCGCAGCGCAGTTGCGCTCCATAATTTCATGTAATCCTGCCACAGATTAACGCTAGCCGTGACCAGTTGCTCCGGGTTTTGCATCATTGCTTGCGTTAGATCAACAAATGCAGCGGTGATGTTGTTGGCCTCGGCATAGGATGTGGCGGGCTTATCTTTCTGACGCTCCAGAAAATCCCGCATCAGCTTTTGGCTTTGCTCACCAATCCGCACCATGGCTTTGGCAAGCTCAACCGGGTCTGCTGGTTTAATATCTTCTTTGGGGGCGGATGAATGTGGTTTCTGTTTGGTCATGAAATAACAAATAAGGGGCTTGCAACATCGCTAAACCTCCTGCACTTTATATCTCTTCTTCAGGAAAAACAACGTGATGCGTATCATTATACAGAAATTTTTGTGCGTGCTTCTTTTAGCGCTCGCCGCATGCGCTGATACGGAATGGCCGCAATGGATCAGTGGTGAGCCCACGCGCGAACAGCTTGATGCGTATAAAGGCCCGATTGCGATGCCTAATCCTAAAGCAGAAGGTAAGGCGTGGCCCAATCTGGCTGATGTACCTGCTCGCCCTGCGGTGATTTTGCCTGATGATCAAAAAAATGCACTCGTTACAGAAATGAAAAATAAGAATACAGAAGGAGTGGCAGAAATTGCCGCCTATAATGCAGGGCATACGCCTGTAGTGAAACCTGCGCCCAAAACGCCATTAAAGAAAAAGAAGAAAGTTAAACCAGATGCACAATAAACCGCCCTTACGTCTTGGTATTGCTGGCCTTGGTACGGTTGGTAGCGAAGTTGCGCGTATTATTGAAACGCAAGGTCAGCAACTGGCGATCCGCACCGGGCGCGATATTGTCATTACAGCGGTAAGCGCGCGCGATAAAACCAAAAAGCGTAGTTGTTCCATTAAATCTGCGGTTTGGGTTGCCAATCCTGTCGATATGGCCGCGCGCGATGATGTGGATGCAGTGGTTGAGCTCATTGGCGGCAGCGAAGGCGCAGCGCGCGATCTTGCGATTGCCACGTTAAAAGCAAGCAAGGCGTATATTACAGCCAACAAGGCGCTGCTCGCGCATCATGGGCAGGAGCTTGCCGCACTGTCGGAAAAACATAAGGCACCGCTTTATTGCGAAGCAGCCGTGGCGGGTGGTATTCCGGTTATTAAAACCATGCGGGAGTCTCTGGCCGGAAATACGCTCAAGGAAGTGTATGGAATTTTAAACGGCACCTGTAATTATATTCTGACCAGCATGCGCGCAACGGGCCGCAATTTTCCCGAAGTACTCGCAGAAGCCCAAGCGCTTGGCTATGCCGAGGCTGACCCGACCTTTGATATTGATGGGCTTGATACAGCGCATAAGCTTGCCATTCTTTCATCGCTCGCTTTTGGGGCACCGGTCGATCTTGCATCCCTCAGCGTGAGCGGCATTCGCAATATCACGACAACCGATATTATTTTTGCCGAAGAGCTCGGCTATCGCATCAAGCTGCTGGGTGTAACGCGCCTTACTGAAAAAGGCCTGATGCAGCGCGTCTCGCCCTATATGGTGCCGGTGAATGCGCAAATCGCGCATGTTGATGATGTGCTCAATGCCGTGTTTATCGAAGGCAGCATCCTTGGGCCGCTCACGCTGATCGGGCGCGGGGCAGGGGGTGGGCCAACGGCATCATCGGTACTTTCAGATATTATTGACGTCGCGGATGGGCGCATTGCGCTGGCCTTTGCTATTCCGGTTGCGCATTTGCAAGCTGTAAAGCCGCTTGCGCCAGCAGATAGTCTTGGTTCATTTTACATTCGCCTGATGGTTGCGGATAAGGCCGGTGTGCTTGCCGATCTTGCGGCAATCTTGCGCGATGAGAATATTTCCATCCAGTCGCTTTTACAAAAAGGCCGCAGCGAAGCTGGCCCCGTGCCGGTTGTGTTCATTACCCATGACAGCAATGAAAAAGC
>RGZA01000002.1 GCA_010031785.1 Alphaproteobacteria bacterium | reverse complement strand
GGCCGCGCGATTTGCGCAAGGCTCTAAGATTATTGGGAGTTTTTTTAACCATGACGAATTCATTTCATCATGCGTATCAATAGTCAAAGCATCAGATTGTACAATTAGTATAATAGTCATTGACTAAATTGCCCATTATGTATAATATGTGCTGGTTCGTAAAAATATTAATCTTTAAAAGCATCATTTATACTCATTTTGATTATATTTAGGTTGATTTTTAATTCCGGCTTCAGTACAACAATGAGCACGAGATGTTGCTTACAGGTGTTGTCCGACCTGTTTGCGAATGGTGAGTGGACTTCCTTTTTATTTTATCTATCCCAAAAGCAAAACTTTCTAACCCCGGTGGCTTATGCCCCCGGGGATTTTTTTTGCGCGCGGATTTTTTTTATGAATCATGCTAACGCTTGCCGCATGAAAACTTTACGCGACCTTCTTCATGATGCGACGCTGCGCTTACAGGTTGCATGCGTTTATAGCCCTGATGCTGATGCAGAAATTATTATCAGCACTATTCTAAACATTTCACGCAAAGAACTGAAGCAACGCCTTGATCAAACGATCGAGGATATAAGCGCGATTGAGCAAGCCGTAGCGCAGCGTGAACAGCGTATTCCAATTGCGCGGATTTTTGGCCAGACATTATTTCGCGATATCACTATTAAGACAGGCGAGGGGGTGTTCGAACCCTGCATTGAAACCGAAACGCTGATTGAGCATTTGCATTTAGCGCTGGAAAAACAGCCAAAAACAAACCCGCGCATTCTGGATATCGGCACAGGCACAGGCTGCCTTTTGTTATCAGCACTTAAAGAAATTCCGGATGCAACAGGTGTCGGCGTTGATATAGCCGGTGCAGCCGTGGCGCTTGCAAAAGAAAATGCTGCGGCGAATGGCGTGGCGGATCGCGTTGAATTCCGCGTTAGTAACTGGATTGATCAGGTTGTGCCAGAAACATTTGATATCGTGCTGTGTAATCCTCCCTTTGTGCCGAGTGATCTGATCAAGACATTGGTGCCCGAGGTCAAGTTGCATGACCCCCACGCATCGCTCGATGGTGGCAAGGATGGCTTGCGTTTTTATCGGCAACTCACTGAAGATTTTCTTCGCGTGAGCCATGAAGGCAGCATCGGCATTTTGCATGTCAGCATGACCTTTATCGAGCAGGTAAAACATATTTTCCAAACTGCCGGATATCAGAGCGTAGAAGTATGCCGCAATTATTACGGCGTGCCGATGGGGCTGATTGTGCTGCGTGACAGCTATTGCCCGAAAGTGAGTTTAATGGATCGACTGTTGCGGTTTTTTTAAACAGCATTGTTCAAATTGATTACATTGCAAAAATCATAAAAACAAATTTCTCATTTGCAAAAAGTGAAAAAACACTTTTGCTGGTAAGACTCTGTCAAAGTTTTTCTTGCTTATAATTCCGCTATATTAATTTTCTTGGGCATTTGCATTGCACCTGTCACTTATGCTAGTTAATTGACCTCATTAACGAAATACTGTATCGAACCGGTATGGATTACGGGCAGATTTATTTGGGGCAAAGCCCTTTGGAGTATTAATGAAAGTTATCTTAGCTCAACCGCGCGGTTTCTGCGCAGGTGTTGAACGCGCAATCGAAATTGTTGAAGAGGCGTTGCTGCGTTTTGGACCACCGGTTTATGTGCGTCATGAAATTGTACATAACCCACATGTAGTGGATCGCTTGCGTGCCAAGGGCGCAATCTTCGTTCAGGAAACGGATGAGATCCCGCAGGGCGCGATCACGATTTTTAGCGCGCATGGTGTTTCTGAAGCAGTGGAAGACCACGCAAAAACCCGTGGCCTTGAAATTATTGATGCAACATGCCCGCTGGTTTCAAAAGTACATACCGAAGGTCAGCGTTACACCAAGATGGGTTTGGAAATTATCCTGATCGGCCATGAAGGCCATCCCGAAATTGAAGGCACGCTGGGCCGCGTTCCTGGAAAAATTCATCTGATTTCCGAAGTTGAAGATGTCGCCAAACTCAATGTTTCTGACCCAGACAAGCTTGCTTATATTACGCAAACAACGCTGAGCGTAGATGATACACGTGAGGTGATTGAAGCATTGCAGCAACGCTTCCCGGCGATTATTGGCCCATCGACCAAGGATATTTGCTATGCAACGCAAAACCGCCAGGCAGCGGTGCGCGATCTTTCCAAGCATGCCGATGTGGTTCTGGTGATTGGTGCACATAATTCGTCAAACTCCAACCGTTTGCGCGAATTGGCAGAAGAGCATGGCATTCCATCTTACTTAATCGAAGATGCAAGCAAGCTAGACCCTGAATGGCTTAAAGGCAAAAAAGCAGTTGGCATTACCGCTGGTGCATCGGCCCCTGAAGATCTCGTTCAGGATTTAATCGATGCAATCCGCAAGATTGAACCGGTTGAAGTTGAACTGCTGGACGGCGTGAAGGAAAATGTGAAATTCCGTCTTCCGCTTTCACTCACTAAAGCTGAACCACGCACCGCAAGCGGTGCTGCTTAACTTAATAAGTAATGAGGAATGAGTAGTGAGTAGTGAAAACGCTACAAAAAACTATAAAGAACTGCTTGTGTGGAAAAAAGCTAGAGGATTGGTAAAAATCATTTATCAACTGGCAGGTTTGTTCCCCCAAGAAGAACGATATGGGCTCATTTCACAAATTCGTAGAGCCGCAGTATCTATTGCAGTGAATATAGCAGAAGGATTTGGGCGGAATGCCAGCAAAGAATTTGCCCATTTTGCTTCTATCGCTTATGGTTCGGCAACAGAAGTTGAAGCATTACTTATTTTGGCGGTTGATCTTGGTTATATAGACGAAGGAAAAACCGATGTTGCACTTGCTGAGCTAGATGAAGTTTTGCGAATGCTTAATAAATTACGACAATCTTTAAGGGCAAGTGTTGCCGCATAAAGATCACTACTCTTTACTCACTACTCACTACTGAGGTTAGACATGTCAGTTCCCGTACAGCAACAGATCGATGTTGGCTCCTATATTATGAAGCAGCATATCGGCGCGTTTTTTAAAGGTAATAAAACGCCGCGCTACCCGCTGGTATTGATGCTGGAGCCATTGTTCCGTTGCAATCTTGCATGCGCAGGATGTGGTAAGATTGACTATCCTGATGCGATTTTGAATCAGCGCTTGTCAATTCAGGAATGCCTTGATGCATCCAAGGAATGCGGCGCACCGATTGTTGTTCTTGCCGGGGGCGAACCTTTATTACACAAAGATATCAAGAGTATTGTTGAAGGATTGCTTGCGCAAGGCAAGTGGGTGACATTATGCACGAACGCGCTGCTGCTCGAAAAGAAGATTGATCAATTCACACCGCACCCGCGCTTTAACTGGTCAGTGCATCTGGATGGCGGCAAGGAAGAACATGACCGCAGCGTATGCCAAAAAGGCGTGTATGAGAAAGCTGTGGAAGCGATCAAGATCGCACAAAACAAAAACTTCCGCGTCAATATCAACGCAACATTCTTTAAGGGCATTGAGCCAGAAAAAATTGCCAACTTCTTTGATGATGTGATGGCGCTTGGCGTTAATGCGATGACCATTTCACCAGGCTATGCGTATGAACGTGCGCCGGATCAGGAGCATTTCCTTAACCGCAAAAATACCAAGGAACTGTTCCGCGATGTCTTCCGTATGGGCAAGGAACGTGTTGCACAAGGCAAGCAAAAATGGCGTTTCAGCCAATCGAGCCTGTTTATGGATTTCCTTGCCGGCAACCAAGAATATGAATGCACGCCATGGGGCAACCCAACGCGCACCGTGTTTGGCTGGCAGCGTCCTTGCTATTTGCTTGGTGAAGGCTATGCATCAAGCTTCAAGCAATTGATGGAAGAAACCGAGTGGGATAAATACGGTACCGGCAATTACGAAAAATGTGCTGACTGCATGGTGCATTCCGGATTTGAAGCAACGGCAGTGATGGATTCTGTGAAGAACCCACTTAAGGCACTGCAGGCTGCATTGCACGGACCAAAAACCGAAGGCGAGATGGCGCCGGAAATTTCACTCGCCAACCAGCGCCCTGCGGAATATGTGTTCAGCAATCACGTGCAAAATCGTATGGCCAAAATTGAAGAAGAAGCCAAGGCAAAGAACGCAGCTCTATCGGCGCGTTCAGAAGCAGCGGAGTAGCTTTTAGCTACTCGTTACAACTTTTTCTAGTTCGCCCAGCGCAATTCTTGTGTGTTTGAACAGCTTGAGTAAGGCGGGGATTTGCAGCGGGTTGCGCAGCAGGCTTTTGTAAACCGCGTTCATATTGGTGCTGCCATCAGGGCTTAGGCCCTTAAGCGCAGCATCAGGAAAACCATCTTCCACGCTATCACTCACGCCGCGCAGCACTGCAAAAGGCAGGCTGTGACGCGTTGCAACTTGCGCAACCACATGGCTTTCCATATCAACGATCATGCAGCCGGTATTGCTGTGCAATTTTTTCTTATCTGCGGGTGTTGGCACAAGATGCGTACTGCCATAAACGCCGCCATCCAGCGCTTGCGGTGCGCGTTGTTTGAAATGCTGGACTAAGGTTGCATCGCATGCCCAGTGCTGGCTATTTTTTCCTACAATATGCTTGGAAACAATTATCGTCGTGCTATCGAGGTTTGGGGCAAGACCGCCTGCAACGCCAAAGCTGATGAGCGCGGTTGCGCCTTGTTTGACAAGATGTTCTGCACGTTCAAAGGCAAGCGCTTCAATAGCGCCGCTGCAGGCAACATGCGAGGTGAGTTTGCGGGCAATGGCAGCTTCGGCTGCAAAGCCACATAAAATTCCAAAGATATGCGATGTCATTTAGCCTGTCTTTCGTATGCGGATTTTAACTTTGGAAATCTGTTTTTGTTTACGGGCTAAAATCTGGAATGCGAAGGGATCTGAGTAGATCGTCTCCCCGGGTTCAGGAATGCGCTCGGCGATATGGATGATATAGCCTGCGATGGTTGTAGCATTTTCATCCGATAATTCCCAGCCCATTTCGCGGTTGAGCTCGCGGATCGGAAAGCGCCCATCAAGAATGATTGTACCGTCCGCTTGTGCTTTTGGCACCGCAAGTGCGTTAAACTGGCCCTTATCATAATGGCCGACAATTTCTTCAAGAATATCGGCAAGGGTGAGCATGCCTTGCAAAACGCCATACTCATCAACGACAAACGCGATGCGTGCATCGCGCTGGCGGAAGGTAGTAAGTTGATCCAGAAGGCCAGTCGTATTGGGTATAAACCAAGGCGTTGCGACGATTGTGGCGACATCAATGCCGCGCGTAACGCCTTCGCGTTTGGCAAGCTCGGCGATCAAACGGCGCGCATCAATTACGCCAACAATATCTTCGGGCGTTTTACCCCACAGCGGCACAAGGCTGTGTTTGGCATCGAGCAAAGCCTGGATCAGTTGTTCAGCTGGCTGGCCCAATGGCACGCTGATCATATCGCGGCGGTGGGTCATGACATCAGACACACTCATCGCTTTTAAATCAACCACAGCATGCAGCATGCTTGCAGTTTCCTGACTTGCGCCAAGGATATCCGCGTGCATATCAATCACGCCGCGAATTTCCTGCTCAGCAGTTTCTTCAATTTCCAGATGCTGTTTTTCAAGCTTAAAGGGTTTAAGAATAACACCAATAATGTTGCGGCAGACAGTGGTGATGGGCACAAGTACAAACACCAGAACCTGTACAAGGGGTGCCAGAAAAATCGCGGTGCGGTCGGGGCGTTGCAGTGCGATGGTTTTAGGAAGAATTTCAACGAACAGTACAATCAGTACCGACATGATCGCTGTTGCATAGGCAAGACCGCGCTCGCCAAATGCTTCGATCATCGCAGCAGTTGTGAGCGCGGATGAGACAACATTGATAACATTATAGCCAACAAGAATAGCGCCAATGAGCAGATCGGGCTTTTTTAAAATGCGATTGACGAGCGCGGCGTGTTTATTTCCTTCATTCTCAAGCGTAAGCATGCGGGGCTTGGAACAGGAGGTAAAAGCCGTTTCTGCAGCCGACAGCAGGGCAGAGAGCAACAGCAGGAAACAAATGGACAGGGCAAGCATGCAATGATCGTGGGTCATGTGCAGCATTATGACATAATAATTATAAAAACCGATAGCTTTATCAGGGCTTTTTGGCTATTTTCCCCTTTTTATATTGAGGGTTGAGATGCTTTCACAAACATTGCGCAAAGAACAAGATAGCAGCCAGGCCGCAGGCGTTAATCTGGCCGACGTTGCCAAGGGTGTGGACAGCGCGCGCGCTGCGCTGCTTAAATTACAACATGCCGATGGCCATTGGGCGTTCCCGCTTGAAGCGGATGCAACCATTCCGGCTGAGTATATTTTGTTGCAGCATTTCCTTGATGAAATCAATCAGCCCCTGCATGACAAAATGGCGGTTTATCTGCGTAATGATCAATCCAGCGTGCATGATGGCTGGGCATTATTTTACGGCGGTGATTTTAATATCAGCACCAGCGTCAAAGCCTATTTCGCTCTCAAAGCCGCCGGGGATGATATCAATGCACCGCACATGGTGCGTGGACGTAATGCAATTTTGAAGCATGGTGGCGCTGCTAAATGTAATGTATTCACGCGTATTCAGATGGCATTGTTTGGCGCTGTGCCATGGACCGCGGTGCCAGTGATGCCGGTTGAAATCATGTTGCTGCCGCGCTGGTTTCCGTTTCATCTTGCCAAGGTTGCCTATTGGTCGCGCACGGTGATTGTGCCATTGCTGGTGTTGATGACGCTCAAGCCGCGTGCGGTAAATCCAAAAAACATCCGACTTGATGAATTGTTTGTAGTACCACCAGAAACGGTTGAGGATTGGAACACCAATGAAACCAAATCCATTCTCAATCCGATTTTTCAAAAGATCGATAATGTGCTGCGTTTCTTTGAGCCCTATATGCCCAAGGGTATTCGCAAAAAGGCAATTGATAAGGCCGTTGCGTTCGTCAAAGAACGCCTGAATGGCGAGGATGGCCTTGGTGCGATTTATCCCGCAATGGCCAATGTGGTGATGATGTATGATGCGCTTGGTTATGACAAACATCATCCCGA
The DNA here is from genome assembly GCA_010031785.1 of Alphaproteobacteria bacterium. Lineage (GTDB taxonomy): Bacteria > Pseudomonadota > Alphaproteobacteria > UBA9219 > RGZA01 > RGZA01. The sequence goes on along the minus strand of RGZA01000002.1, from coordinate 35,276 downwards.
CCGCGTGATTGCAACCAAGGCGGTTGATAAATTGGTAATCGAAGAAGAAGCCAGTGCTTATTGCCAGCCGTGTTTTTCGCCGGTGTGGGATACCGGATTAATGGCGCATGCGCTACTTGAGGATGGCAGTGTAGAAGCAAAAGCAGCAACGCTGCGCGCAACCGAATGGCTCAAGCCACTTCAGGTACTTGATGTTGTCGGCGACTGGGCGGAATGGCGACCCAATGTGCGCCCTGGCGGTTGGGCGTTTCAGTATAATAATGCGCATTACCCTGATCTGGATGATACCGCTGTGGTCGTCATGGCGATGGATCGTCTTGATAGCCAGAAATACCGCGAAGCGATTGAGCGCGGCACCGAATGGGTGCTTGGCTTGCAATCAAAGAATGGTGGCTGGGGTGCGTTTGATGCCGACAATACCTATTATTATCTCAATCACATTCCTTTTGCCGATCATGGCGCATTGCTTGATCCGCCAAGTGCGGATGTGACCGCGCGCTGTTTGGGCATGCTCGCGCAGCTTGGATATAAAAATGATCATCCCGCAGTTGCAGCAGGGCTTACTTACTTGCGCCGCGAGCAGGAAAAAGAAGGCTGCTGGTTTGGCCGTTGGGGCACGAATTATATTTATGGAACATGGTCAGTACTCAACGCGCTCAACGCGATGGGCATCAGCAAACATGATTTGATGGTGCGCCGTGCAATCAACTGGCTGGTTTCCAAGCAACGCGAAGATGGTGGCTGGGGCGAAGATGGCGCAAGTTACTGGAGCGATCAACCCAAGGGTGAAGGCAAGGTAAGCACGCCTGCGCAAACCGCATGGGCAATTTTGGGGCTGATGGCCTTTGGTGAAATTGATAGCGATGCGGTGAGCAAGGGCATGAATTATTTGTTGCAGACGCAGCAGGCGGAAGGATTATGGAAAGAAGATTATTATACGGCTGTTGGTTTTCCAAAGGTGTTTTACCTGCGCTATCACGGCTATAAAGCGTTCTTTCCGCAATGGGCTATGGCACGTTACCAGAATTTAAAAAATGGTAATGCGACGCAAACATTGTTTGGAATGTGATGGCTGCTGCGCAATCCATATCGCGTGATACACAAGATGCGCGCAATGAAACCTATCAAGCGCTCGCACAGACGCATGGGCTGTTGCCGATAAAAGTCACGCCGTTTTATCAAAAAAAGGTGGATGAAGAAGTTACGGCACTTGGCCATTTCGGCGGGCCGCTTGCGCGCACCGTGTATCCAAGCGATGAACGTTTGCAGCTTCGCGCGCCCGGCGAGGTAGCCGATTGGGTTGATGATCGCAGCAATATGATTGCGCAGGCCAAGGATATTTTTATCCAGAAATATGAAAACCGGATTTTGTTTACACCAACATCCACCTGCGCAGCGCATTGTCTCTATTGCTTTCGTCAGGATGTGTTGACTGAGCAAAAAGCGGGTACGCAAAAGACGCTGGATGAGCAATTGAAAGTGCTTACAGCGCATTTAAAGGCACATGCGGAAGTAACAGAAGTGATTTTATCAGGCGGTGATCCGCTTACATTATCTTACGCAGATTTAGAGCGCATTTTTGTGGCGCTTGCAGAAATCAAGAGTGTTTCCGATATCCGCATTCATACGCGCGTGCCGATTTTTGCGCCATCTGCTCTTAAGAATGATGAGAAGCTCGCGCTCTTTGCAAAATATAATGTGCGTATGGTGTTGCACAGCGTGCATCCCTATGAAATCTGTGAAGATGTAATTGCATTGCTTGCGCGCATGCATGCGCATGGCATTCGCGTTTATAATCACTTCCCGATTTTACGGCATGTGAATGATCATGCCGATGTGCTTTTGGAATTAATGCAAAAGCTGGAGACGCATCATGTGCGCACGCTTTCCATTTATGTGCCGGAGCCGATTTATTATTCGGCGGCTTACCGTATTTCCTATGATCGCATGTGCAGGATTATTGATGCGGTTAATCAGCGCGCGCCATCATGGCTCAATAGCTTTCGTTTTTGCCTTGATAGTCCGCACGGAAAAGTGCGCCGCGAAAATCTGGTGATGCGCGATAACGATGCGAATATATTGGTGTTTATGCGCGAAGGGCAACGCATCGTTTATCCCGATCTTCCGGAAAAATTAGATGCGCCCGGGGATATCAAAACGCTTTTATGGAAAACAGCATGACCGATTTGCCTTTTGTTGATTATCATTATCCAACTGTGAAAACCAATCATGGTTTGCTCGCAATTGTGGGCGAGGCGCCGGGCGCGAATGAAGTGAAGCAGGGCAGGCCGTTTGTGGGCCGCAGCGGGCAGTTGCTTGAGAAAAATTTAAATGCTGCGGGCATTGAGCGCGCATCAATTATGATTGCCAATGTGTTTCGTTTTCAGCCGCCAAAAAATAAAGTCGATCATTTTTTTTCTTCGCTTCGTAAAGCAAAAGAAAGCGGGGAGGCGATTGAAGAAGAATACGGCCGCTTTGCGAGCAAATATGTTTTAAAACACTATGCGAGCGAGCTTGAGCATCTGGGTAAAACCTTGCGGGCTAAAAAACCAAAAGCAATTATCACGCTTGGCCGCACGCCGTTTTGGGCGCTCACGGGGCTAGAAGGGATTTTAAGTCTGCGTGGACAAATTCAGGATTGCCGTTTGGCGCCCGGGATTCCGGTTATTCCAACCTATCACCCCAGCTATATCATTCGTGGCAATTGGGATCAGGAAAAGTTGCTGCTAGCGGATTTGATTGCGGCGAAGGGATTGTTGTAGTGAATAAATATAGGTATTTACTTTCGGGTTTGTGTTGTATGCTTAATTTTTGCTGCTTCTTAACCGCCAAGCCGCTTTTTCGCTGATAGATCATTAGCTAATTCTAACTCCAAGGTTAGTTCTTAGCTACTCCAGCCCCTAATTTTTTATAAAGGAGATTATTTATATGACAAAGACAGTAGCTACTAAAAAGAGATTCAAGATACCAAAACGAATAAAGGCCAACCTATTTGCCATGATAGAAGAGGTTGGCCGCTGTTTTAATCAAGCAACTATTCATATTACGTTTCAAGTCTGCTGTCAGCAGGTTGTATCGGAGCAATCTCGCAGATCGCAAGGAAGTCCCTCACTCAGGCAATTTCAGAGACAAAACGATAGAGTGAGAGTGCTTCTTGCTGTGCAATACCGCAGAGGTATATATGAGGTTCCTGATAGGACTGATAAATCTGGGAAACCTCACGGGCGTCCCTTTGAAGGGCGTTTGGGAACCCCAAAGAAGACTGCTCCAAATTTTTCAGCCTCTATGCATCGAATAATGTTTGGTCAAATGTTGTATTACCTTCAGGCAGATATTCAAGCTTCAAAAAGTGGAGAGATGCGCTTAACGTTAGAGGAAACACCGACAGTACTTGAGGCTTATAGACTGAGGCATCATCTACCAAGGAAATGTAAATATTATAACGTGTCTCCCAAGTAGGCAGGGCTGTCCACGGCAATTGGGATCGGGAGAAGTTGTTGTTGGCAGATTTGGTGTAGCGAAAAATTACGCCTTCTCATAAAATCCTTCAATATCCCGATGTCCTTGAAGTATATTGATGATCTCCACTGTGTCGTCAATGTAGCGAAAAAAGATTACATAATTACCAAATGGAAGGCTGCGCATGTCTTCGCGCAAGTTGCTGCGATTTTTGCCAATGTGAAATGGCACGCGTGCAATCTCTTCACATTTCTTTTCAAGTTTTAGTACAAATGCGTCTGCTTTGCTTGCATAACCACTTTCATCCACAATGTAGTCAAAGATAGCATCCAGATCATGTTGAGCGGTGATCGTATAAACAAGCTGGTGTTTTTTCATGTGATATTATTTATCCGTGTTTTTTTCTTCCCAGGCTTTTGTGCGCGCTTCAAAATGTGCACGCATTTCTTCGGGCGTTATGCGTCCACCCCGTTCAATCGAAGCATTGATGGTTTCACGCAATGCCTGTAATTTTGCCTCGCGTTCCTGAACAAGGCGCAAGCCTTCGCGGATTACTTCACTTGCTGAGGCGTAGCGGCCATCACCAACCAAGCTATTGACGAATTCCTCAAATTGCTTACCGATGGATACGTTCATGGGTTGTCTCCTTTTTGATCCTTTATATGCGCCTATAATAACACAAATAGTGCATATATTGTTATTATAAATTAGTTAATTATGATTAGTTTTTGAGAAACTATTTCATTTGCTTGCTTTTTAAGCATTGGTTTCGTTACTGTCAGCCCTTCATATCAGACGATGGATTCTTAAGAAATCTCATCCGTTTGTTAACTTTTTATTTCGTAGTGGAGTGAACGCGTGCCAAATCCTTCAACTAATCCACATCACCAAACACCGCTTCTTGACACCATTGTTGTTCCAGAAGATATGCGCAAACTTGCGCCGGAACAGTTGCAACAAGTTGCCGATGAATTGCGCGCAGAAACGATTGATACCGTTTCAAGCACCGGTGGGCATTTGGGCGCAGGATTGGGCGTGGTTGAGCTGACCGTTGCCTTGCATTACGTGTTCAACACGCCGGAAGATCGTTTGATCTGGGATGTAGGCCATCAAGCCTATCCACATAAGATTTTGACCGGTCGCCGTGACCGCATCCGCACGCTTCGCCAAGGTGGCGGCTTGTCTGGTTTTACCAAGCGCAGCGAAAGCGAATATGATCCGTTTGGCGCAGCGCATAGCTCCACCTCGATCTCGGCTGGTTTGGGGATGTCGGTTGCGCGTGATGTATTGCAAAAACCAAATCACGTAGTTGCTGTCATCGGCGATGGTTCGATCAGCGCGGGTATGGCCTATGAAGCGATGAATAATGCGGGCGCAATGCGCAGCAAGCTCATCGTTATTTTGAACGATAATAATATGTCGATTGCGCCGCCAACCGGCGCGCTCAGCGCATATCTGTCACGCATTGTATCCTCCAAGGAATATCGCGGTCTGCGCAACCTTGCCAAGGATATGAGCAAGATTTTCCCCAAGCCAGTACGTGAAGCGGCGCGCAAGGCTGAATCCTATGCACGCGGCATGGTAACAGGCGGAACGTTCTTTGAGGAACTGGGTTTCTATTATGTTGGCCCGATTGATGGCCACAACCTTGATCATCTGTTGCCTGTTCTGGAAAACATCCGCGATGATGTGGACCCAGGGCCAGTTATTATTCACGTTGTAACGCAAAAGGGTAAGGGCTTTGCGCCTGCGCTTACCGCTGCGGACAAATGCCATGCGGTGAACAAGTTTGACGTTGTTACCGGTGAGCAGGTAAAGGTGAAGGCGTCTGCGCCAACCTATACTCGCGTTTATGCTGATGCGTTGATCAAGGAAGCGGAAGTTGATGAGAAGATCGTTACCGTGACCGCTGCGATGCCATCAGGCACGGGCGTTGACGTATTTGAAAAGCGTTTCCCTGATCGTACCTTTGACGTTGGTATTGCTGAACAACATGCCGTGACCTTTGCCGCTGGTATGGCAACCGAAGGCTTGAAGCCATTCTGCACAATCTATTCTACGTTCTTACAACGTGGCTATGACCAGGTTGTACATGACGTTGCGATGCAAAATCTTCCGGTGCGTTTTATGATGGATCGCGCTGGTTTGGTCGGCGCGGATGGTTACACCCATGCGGGTGCATTTGATCTTGCATACCTTGGCTGTTTGCCAAACTTTATGTTGATGGCACCAAGCGATGAAGCAGAAATGTTCCATATGGTAGCAACCGCTGCTGCGTATAACCAAGGCCCATGCGGCGTGCGTTATCCGCGCGGCGAAGGCACAGGCGTTGCGCTGCCGACGCGCGGTACTGTTCTTGAAATTGGTAAGGGTAAAATCATTCGCGAAGGAACACGCGTTGCAATCCTGAGCCTTGGTACCCGTTTGCAGGAAGCATTGAAGGCTGCGGATGAATTGGCTTCACAAGGTCTTACCACTACCGTGGTTGATGCGCGTTTTGCCAAGCCGTTTGATAAGGAACTGGTACGTCAATTAGCCGGTGAGCATGAAGTGCTGATCACCATTGAAGAAGGTTCCGTGGGCGGCTTTGGCGCACATGTTGCGCATTTCTTGGCGAATGAAGGCTTGCTCGATCATGGGCTGAAGCTGCGCACCATGACTTTGCCGGATATTTTCCAGGATCATGACAATCCCGTGAAGCAATATGATCAGGCGCAATTGAACGCCAAGCATATTGTTGCAACAGCGCATGCTGCGATTGGTAATGTTTCCGCCGCTGGAAATGTGCAACGTTTTGCCAAAGTTCGGGCGTAATCCAGCCGCCGTCATGCCCGCGAAGGCGGGTATCCACGAACTTACTTCGGATATTAATTACTAAGGAGAAGCCAGAATGTTTTTAGCAAAGAAAAGTAAACTCGTGGATACCCGCCTGCGCGGGCATGACTATAAAGTGATATTGGTTATATTGTTGTCACTATTAGTTATTCCAGCAATGGCGCAGGCACGTATTCAGGATGTAGCAATGCGCGCCCCCGAACCTGCCAAGGCAGGCGCGGCGAGCGACGTGATCAGTTCTTTTTACCGCACCCTCACTAGTGTAATGAAAGAAGGTGATACGCTTGGCTTTCAGGGCCGTGCGCAAAAGCTGGATGCTGCGGTAAGCAAGGCGTTTAGTGCAGGCGATATGACCCGTGTTTCCTATGGCCCGTCATGGGTAAAGGCATCGCCCGAGCAAAAAGACAAGCTGACCCGCGCATTCCATAATTTCACCGTTGCGAATTATGCGAGCCAGTTCAAAAAATTTGATGGCGAAGAATTCAAGGTTACTGGCGAAAAGCCCGGCCCGAATGCCAATCAGCGCATTGTTGAAACCAGCTTAAAAAGCGGTAGCGAAACGCATCAGCTCAATTACCTGATGGTCAAGAACGCCAAGGGTTGGCAGATTGCTGATGTGTTTGTCGATGGCGCGATCAGCGAAATGGCAACGCGCCGTTCCGAATTCGGCTCCGTCATTCGCACCTCTGGCGCGGATGGCTTGCTCACTATTCTTGAGCAAAAAAGCAAGCAGATGGGCGAGTAGAGAGTAAGTTTTTTCTTTATAACTTGCTTTAAAAACACTATATTTGTCCTATGACAAAACTCCTTGATCAAGCATTTGAGACGGTATGCCGGTTGCCTGCCCATAATCAGGATGCGATTGCACGCGCGATGCTGGTGCTCGCAAAATCTGGCCAAGAAGAGCCTGAGGATATTGATCCAGACCATCTTCCTGATATTTTAGAAAGCCTTGCGCAGGCGCGGCGCCGTGAGTTTGCAACAGATGCGGAAATTGCTGCAGCTTTCCGTAGTTTTGAAAAGTGAAGCTGCGTTTTACGCCCCGCGCGATAGAAAATATCATGGCAATTTCCAGCCATATTGAATTGCAAAATCCTGCTGCAGCCCTGCGTGTTCGTGCGGCCATTTATGAGAGTCTGCAGAATCTTATTTTGTTCCCCCTGATTGGTAGAGAACAGAAAGCCCCGACTGTTCGCAAACTCATTACATCACGTTATGCGTATCTTGTTTATTACCGTGTTGACGAAGAAGCAGAAGAAATCATTATCCTCAATGTCAAGCATCCTGCACAGCAGCGCCACCATGATGATGCTTAGCTCTATTAACGTACTCTCATGAAAAAACGTCCATCATTCCTGCGCATAACCTTCAACATTGCCTTTGTGTTTATGATCAATATCACCCTGTGGGGTGTCATTAATCTAAGCCGTGACAGCAGCGCGTGGGATGGTGTGATTAGCGGCGTGTCCTTTACGCCGTATCGTGATGAACATAATCCTGCCAAGCATAATTTTCCAACGCGCGAGGAGATTGAAGAGGATGTGCGCACGGTTGCGCCTTATGTGCGCTCAATCCGGACCTATGGTTCCACGCACGGCCTTGAAGCTATTCCGGCCATCGCGCGCAAATATGGGTTATGGGTAACGATGGGGTCGTGGTATGGCGACAACCACAAGGAAAATCTGGAGGAGCTCAATAGCATTGTTGAGCTTGCCAATAAAAACCGCAACATCAACCGCATTTTAATTGGTAACGAAGCAATTTTGCGTGGTGACATTAATGTCGATGAGATGGTGGATCTCATCCACTGGATCAAACGCCGCGTGAAGGTGCAGGTGAGCACAGCTGAGCCATGGCACATCTGGCTAAAAAACCCGCGCCTTGCAGCTGCTGTTGATTTTATCACCATCCATACGCTGCCATATTGGGAAGGAAAACCAGTTGGCGAAGCCGTGCCCTATGCGCTGCAGCGTTATGATGAAGTGCATATGGCATTTCCAGACAAGCATATTTTTATTGGTGAAATTGGCTGGCCAAGCAAAGGGCAGTGGATTTATGGCGCAGAGCCAAGCCAGGTTAATCAGGCGCGTTTCATCCGCGATTTTTTGAATATCGCAACCGAGCGCAAACTTGATTACACCATTGTCGAAGCGTTCGATCAATCATGGAAATGGGAAATTGAAGGCACCGTGGGTGCCAATTGGGGCATCTGGGATAATCATCGCCAACAGAAATTTCCACTGTTTGGCAAGGTCAATGAACGCCGCAACTGGCCGCAAGCCTGTTTGATTGCGATGCTGCTCGCCTTCCTGCCGATGATTTTATTCATGCGCAAGGCAGGGCATATTTCATGGGTGGGGCAACTGTTCTTTGCCATTCTTATTCAGGCTATTTTCTCGGCGCTGGTGTGGAGCGTGGTATCGGCGCAAAGCGAAGTTTATACAGCAGGCATTGGGTTTGCGTGGGCTGGGCTTGTGGCATTTCAGTTGTTTTTGTTTGCCGTGTTGCTGGTGGATGGGCTTGAATTTACCGAAACGGTTTGGACTCAAAAATTGCGCCGCATTGTGGATGTGAATACCGGCGGCATGGGCGGCACTGCCAAGAAAGTGTCCATTCATATTCCATGTTATAATGAACCCCCGCAGATGGTCAAAGAGACGCTTGATGCTATCGTGCGCATGAACTACCCGAATTATGAAGTGTTGATTATCGATAACAACACCAAGGACGAAGCGGTGTGGAAGCCGGTAGAAGAATATTGCGCGCAGTTGGGTGCGCAATTTCGTTTTTATCATTTGCCGAAATGGCCGGGCTTTAAAGCGGGCGCACTGAACTTTGCCTTGCAGGAAACAGCAGCCGATGCCGAAATTGTTGCCGTGATCGATAGCGATTATCAGGTGGATCATAACTGGTTGTCATCGCTGGTGCCGTTGTTTGACAAGCCGGAAGTTGGCTTTGTGCAATCACCGCAGGATTACCGTGATTGGGAAGGTGACCAGTTTAAAACCATGTGCCATTGGGAATATGCCGGTTTTTTCCATATCGGTATGGTGCAACGGAATGAGCGCAATGCGATTATCCAGCATGGCACGATGACGCTGATCCGCAAAACAGCATTGCAGCAGGTAAAAGGCTGGGCCGAATGGTGCATTTGTGAAGATGCAGAGCTTGGCCTTAAATTATTCGAGAATAAATATGAGTCCTATTATCTCTCGCAAAGTTTTGGCAAAGGGCTGATCCCGGACTCCTTTGCAGGCTATAAATCGCAGCGTTTCCGCTGGGCCTATGGCGCAATGCAGATTATGAAACGGCATTTGCCGTTCTTTGCGCCGGGCCGCAAGGAACTAACTTTTGCACAGAAATATCACTTTATCGCGGGTTGGTTGCCATGGATTGCCGATGCTGCAAATTTGATTTTCGTCCTTGGCTCCCTGCTGTGGTCGGCGTTCCTGTTTATGGAATGGGTTGAATTTCCGCCGGAAATTTTTCAATTGCCAACCTTGGCCGTATTCGCCTTTAAAATCCTGAGCGGTTTTATGATGTATGGCTTGCGTGTGCGCATCGGCTGGCCCGAACGTTTTGGCGCAGCGATTGCCGGAACGGCACTCAGCCACGTGGTGGGTACAGCCATGCTGCAAGGGCTGTTCACCAGTGGCAAACCGTTTTTCCGCACGCCCAAATGCGAAGATAAGCCAGCGTTGTATCAGGGCTTTGCCATGGCGCGGGATGAAATCATTATCTTTGTCGGGCTGTTGCTATGCGCATTTGTGCTCACCATGAAATATAGCATCGCGAACAAACAGGCAGCATTGTGGGCGGGGATTTTAATCGTGCAGAGCCTGCCGTACCTGTCGGCGATTGCGCTTTCATTTATTAATGTTTGGCCGCGTCGGAAGCCAACAAGCGCTGTTTAATTAACCAAGGATTATATAATTACTTTCGCTATGATCTGGTATTGTTTTCTTTAGAATAAGGTTTTTATTTTTACTTTGTTAATTTTTTATAGAGGAAGATAAACTATGAGTCACTTAAGTGAAATTAGTAATCTAAATTTGACAGACGATATCCTTAAGGTTTTTGATAGTCAACTGCCTCACGAATGGATAAACACCTCAGGGCTTACATTAGAACAAAGAATATCTGTATCGGCTGCAGTGCTACATTATTTTCCAGACTACCGACACTCAGCAGTAAATTCTGTGGTCGAAGGTCCTTACTTTGCCGAGTTATGGTCGCCTACTGTTACTAAACTAGAGGAAATCCATTCCGCTTGTGGCGAAGAGGGCCGTCGTTATTTTCTTTTGGACTTACACAGCGCTTTAGAGTGCGCATTCAGATTATCTAATTTTGCAAAAACAGCCCCGGTGATTGTTGCCACGCTATGCAAGAATGTTTTTCCGCCTTACATTTTTACTACAGACGTGCTCGTAGAAGCATCCCGCAATGAGGAGCCAGAGATGGCTCTTCAACTTGCATTTCAATTGATGCATCAGCCCGGAATGATGGCAACGCTTGAAACTACAGAAGGAATTACTGTGGCGGCGGCGCGCCGGGATGATATAACAGGAAGCCAGGCAAAATTTATTAGAGAGGGTCTTGAAAACTACAGACGTTCTGCTGTCAGACCTGTCACTTCAGGGCCCAGAGTAGGACAGGCAAATCTTGGATAAATAACAGGCATAGTGTTTATTTCGCTACTGGCAATTCGGTGGCTACCCATTGCGGCGTGCTTATCAATCAAGTAGAGCCATAGGCTGATTTCTGTGCTGGCAATCCGCACGTTGGTGGATATAATCAACCCATGTCGAAAACAGCACAAAAAACCAATGATTTACGCGACCGTTTTGATGATGTCTCGCGCCTTGTCCAGGCGGGCAATTTAAAACTCGCCAATGTGAAAGTGGAATCCGCGCTTGCGGAATATCCCGACAACATCAATTTTTTGCATCTGGGCGGGATCATCAAACAAAATATTGGTGAGATTGAACTTGCCGATAAATTGCTGCGCACGGCGCATGCGTTGCGCCCTGATCAGCCCGATATCATGCACAATCTTGCGGTGTTTTTGCTCGCAACCAATCAACCGATTGATGCTGTGCCGCTTTATGAACAGCTTGTGCAGCTTGCGCCAACACGCGCACATTTGTGGGCGAATTACGGTCATGCCTTGCGCCAGAGCGGAATGTTGGTGCAAAGCATTCCGGCGTTTGAAAAAGCGCAGGAGCTCGACCCGAAAAATCATGATATGGATGCAGTGATTGCCATGACGCGCCGCCAGATGGCGGATTGGAGCGGCCCGGCATTACCGCTGGATAAAATTCCAGCGAACCTTGCGCCGATTTTCATTGATGATCCGTTTAAACATCTGGAATGCGTGAAAAAAGGGGCGGGGAGTATCAAGCCGGTTGCACAATTTGATGCGCGGGGATTGCCGCAAGCATCGCGCATGCGCATTGGGTATTTATCAAATGATTTGCATGAGCATGCAACGAGCTATTTATTGGCTGAATTGTTCGGCCATCATGATCGCGCGCAGTTTGAAGTGTTTGTCTATAGCTATGGGCAGAATGGCGATAACGCGGTGCGCACGCGCATGCAGTGTGGCGCGGAGCATTGGGTGAATTGTGCGGGCATGCCGCCGGTTGCAATTGCCGAGCGCATTTTTAATGACCGCATCACTATTCTTGTCGATCTCAAAGGTTATACGCGTGGCGGCTTACCGGAAGTGCTTGCCGCACGGCCTGCGCCAATTATTATTCAGTGGCTGGGTTACCCCGGAAGTATGGGCGCGCCATTTGTTGATTATATTATTGCTGATGAAGTGATCATCCCGCAGGAGCTGAGCGCGGCTTATTCTGAAAAAATTATCCGCCTGCCGCATAGTTACCAGATCAATGATCGCGAGCGCCCCTTGCTGGTTGCAAAGCCGCGCGAGGCCTATGGATTGCCGAATGATGCACTGGTGCTGTGTTGCTTCAACCAAACTTACAAGATTACGCCGCAAGTCTTTGATATCTGGATGCATATTCTAAAAGACGAGCCAAGAGCCGTGTTATGGCTGTTTGCACCGCATGCAATTGTGCAAGAAAATTTGCGTAAAGAGGCCGAAAAACGCGACGTTGCAGCGGAGCGCTTGGTTTTTGCTGAAAAATTACCGCAAGCCGAGCATATTGCGCGTTATCGCCATGCTGATCTTGTGCTCGACACAGCGCCTTATGGTGGGCACACAACGACCAGCGATGCATTGTGGGTGGGTGCGCCCGTGGTTGCGTTGTGTGGTAAAAGTTTTGCCTCGCGCGTTGCGGCAAGCTTGCTTAAGGCTGCAGAGTTACCTGAATTGATTGCGTCATCGCTTGATATTTATGAAACCAAAATCCGGGAGTTGATCAAGGATGAACCTAAGCGCGCAAGCATCCGCCAGCATCTGCAACAGGAACGCGAGCGCTTGCCATTGTTTGACAGCGCAGGGTTTGTGAAAGATTTAGAAAAGGCATATCAAGCAGCGTGGCAGGATAAACAATAATGCAATGGATCATTTGGGTTTTATGCGGCGGTTTATGCGGTGTGATTGTCGGGTTTGTTGCTGCAACAGTTTGGCAGAATAGCAATCGTGCGCGGCTTGCTGAACAATTCAAGGCGCTTTCCAACGAAGCATTGACCGCAAGCCTTGATGGATTGCTCAAACTTGCAAAAAATGAATTATCGCATGAGCGCGAAAATGTGCGCAGCGATTGGGAAAAGCGCACGCATAATGTGGCCGAGATGCTTAAGCCGTTAGAGCAACGCCTTACCCAGTTGCATACGCAAACGGGTGAGATGGAAAAGGCACGCATTGGCGCCTATGAAGGGCTTAAACAGCATCTCTCGCAGATGGCGGAAACGCAAACGCAGCTTCGTTTTGAAACAACGCAATTGAAGCAAGCGTTGCGCAAACCCGAAGGGCGCGGGCGCTGGGGCGAAATGCAACTCAAGCGCGTTCTGGAAATGTCGGGCATGATTTCGCATTGCGATTTTACCGAACAGACAAATACCACAACACAGGATGATAAACGTTTGCGCCCTGATGTGATTGTGAATCTGCCGGGTGATCGCCAGATTGTGATTGATTGCAAAACGCCGCTAGATGCGTTGCTTGATATCGTCAATGGGGAGCCAGAACAAATTCTGCTCGCGCATCAACGTCATGCACGCCATTTGCGCGAACATGTAAAAACATTGAGCCAAAAGGCCTATTGGCAGCAATTTAAAGGCGCGGCTGATTTTGTGGTGATGTTTGTGCCCGGTGAACATTTCTTGTCGATTGCGATGCAGAATGATCCCGAACTGTTTGATTACGCATTTGAAAACCGCGTGATCCTTGCAACGCCGATTAATCTGATTGGCTTGCTTAAAACGGTTGCCCATGCATGGCGGCAGGAAAAACTGGCGGAGCAGGCGCAGAAAATTGCCGGGCTTGGCAAGGATTTATATGAAGCGATGGCAACCTTTGCATCGCACTTTGAAAATATGGGCGATAGTTTGCGCAAAAGCGTGGAGCATTATAATAAATCCGTTGCATCGTTTGAGGGGCGCGTTTTTAGCCGTGCGCGACGTCTTGCCGAGGAATATAATATTGAAAGTGATAAGAAAATTGCAGGTTTAGAGCCCGTGGATGTTGCCCCGCGCCAATTGGCAGCCGCCGATGAAAACCTTGAATTGCTTGAAAAAAAGCAAGAAGTTGCTTGAAAACAGGCACTTTTATATACATATATAGTTTTAAATCTTTTATGTGAAAATGAGCCATGGCCTTAAAACTACGCATCGTACCTGATCCTGTGTTGCGCAAACTTGCAGACCCCGTGAAAACCGTGGATGCACAGGTGAGCCGTTTCATGCATGAAATGCTCGAAGCGATGTATACATCAAACGGTGTTGGCTTGGCCGCGCCGCAGGTTGGCGAATTAAAACGCGTGATCGTTGTGGATGTTGCCGAAGAACAAGACCCCGCGCATGCCTTCATGATGGCGGACCCAGAAATTACCTGGCGCTCGGAAGAACTCTTTACCTACCGCGAAGGGTGTCTTTCCATCCCCGGCCAATATGCCGAAGTCACGCGCCCCAAGCGCATCAAGCTGAGCTATACCGATGTTAATAACAAGCGTGTGGAGATGGAAGCGGAAGATCTACTTTCTACCTGCATTCAGCATGAGATTGACCATTTAAATGGCGTTTTATTCATCGATTACGTCTCTAAACTCAAGCGTGATATGATGCTTAAGCGCGTTGAAAAAATACAGCGCTTGGCCGCAGAAGAAGAACAGGGCGGCAAAGTTCTTTAATTTTGTAGCGCCTGTTTTTTGTGTCAGTTTGTTTGTGATTGAATGAATTCTATATCTCCCCTTCGCATTATTTTTATGGGCACGCCGGAATTTTCTGTCGGCGCGCTGGAAGCGCTGCGCGCAGCAGGGCATGAGATTATATGCGTCTATAGCCAGCCAGCGCGTCCTGCGGGTCGTGGGCAATCGCTGCAGAAATCAGCGGTGCAGTTAGCTGCAGAAGCGCACACCATTCCGGTGCGTACGCCGCTTAGTTTAAAGCATGCCGATGAGCAAAAAGCCTTTGCTGAACTGAATGCCGATATTGCAATTGTTGTGGCCTATGGCTTGTTATTACCCAAAGCAATTCTGGATGCACCACGTTTGGGTTGTGTGAATATTCATGCATCACTTTTGCCGCGCTGGCGCGGGGCGGCGCCCATTCAACGCGCGATCTTGGCGGGTGATGCCGATAGTGGCGTTACGATTATGCAGATGGATGCTGGTCTTGATACTGGCGCCATGTGGCTTAAGCGCAGCGTGCCGATTACAACTGAGACGAATGCAGGAGGCTTGCATGATCAGCTCAGCGTGCTTGGCGCAGAAATGATTGTTGAAGCGCTGCCGCAGATTGTAACGGGAAGCATTATACCAACGCCGCAACCGCAGGATGGCGTAACCTATGCCGCCAAGCTGACTAAGGATGAAGGCCGGATTGACTGGAGCCAGAGTGCGGCAGAGATTGAACGCAAATTACGCGGCCTTACGCCATGGCCGGGTGTGTATTTCGAAAGCAAGGGTGAGCGCATTAAAGTACTGCAAGCAACGATTGCGCTTGGTATGCAAGGTACAGCGGGAACATTGCTGCGCGATGATTTTACGATTGCGTGTGGTGAAGATGCGTTGACGTTGGTAAAAGTGCAGCGGCAAAGCAAAGCAGCAACCGATGGCGCGGCCTTTTTGCGCGGCTTTTCTGCCACGATTGGCGAGCACATATAATGCAACGCTGGAAGCTAACTCTTGAATATGATGGTGCCGGTTTTTGCGGCTGGCAAATGCAGAAAGATGCGCGCTCCGTTCAGCAAACGGTTGAAGAAGCGATCAAAGGCTTTGCCGATGAGCATGTGCGTATTCATGTAGCAGGCCGTACCGATGCAGGCGTGCATGCGCTGGCGCAAGTATGCCATGCGGATATCGACCGCCCGAGTGATGCCGATACAGTGCGCGATGCGCTTAATTATTATATGCGCAAGCATCCGGTGATTATTTTAAAAGCTGAAGCGGTGACAACCGATTTTCATGCACGATTTTCAGCGCAAGCGCGGCATTATATGTTCCGCGTGATTAATCGCCCGCGACCACTGACCATTGATCGTGGCTATGCGGTGCATTTTTATAAGCCTTTAGAATTACAACCGATGCAGGAAGCTGCAGCAGTGCTGCTCGGCCATCATGATTTCACATCGTTTCGCGCGATTAATTGCCAGTCACCATCGCCGATGAAAACCATGCTCCATACACGGGTGGAGCAAAAGGATGAGGAGTTCCGGTTTTATTTTTCAGCGAAATCATTCCTGTATCATCAGGTGCGTAATATGGTGGGCTCGCTGTTTTTTGTCGGGACGGGGCAGTGGAGCGTTGCCGAATTCAAGCGCATGTTTGAAGCAAAAGAGCGCGCGCAAGCCGGGCCAACGGCACCGCCCCAAGGCCTATATTTTATGGGCGTGACGTATGATTAGTTTTAGTGATTAGTTATTTTGGCTGCGGTGTAGGTACTGTTTTAGGTACGACAAATACAGGGAGGTAAGGCATCGTTTCCATTGTAAAAACCCCGTTCGTGCTAATCTGGCCGGGTGCAATGCCGCCACCGCCGTAAACCATCTCTGCGGTAAAGGGTGGTTGAACCGATACAGGTTGGTCTTTAGGCGCAGGAACCTGTGATTTAGGACAGCTGCTCAATAGTAGTGCAGCGGCTACAAAAAGTTTGCCTGATAAACGAACTGTCATGATGATCTCGCTATTAAATGATGTATATAGCTAGTATTTTTGACCATTATGCATCGTTATTCAAGGCTTTTTTTACTTTCGGCTGTTGCTGCCATAATTCGTGCTTTTCGTTTTGATTATCTCCCGCTAGAACAGGCGCACTTAAAAAAGGGGTCGTTCATGCGCTTTTGGGTTTTGCTTGCCTTGTTGCTGTTGCCCGTATCGGCGTGTCAGGAGATGCAGCTTGATAAAGTTGATCCAGTCATGAATCTGGATCGTGAAGACTACCGTGATCTGCGCAAGGAACGCGATACGGATGCTGGACCGCCCATTCCGCGCGTTCCCTATAAAACAAATACGGCTGCGAAAAATAAAATTGCTAATGATAAAATCATCTCCATTTCCATTACTGAAAAAGTTCCGGTCAAGGATGTTCTACAGGAGTTAGCCAGCAAGGCCGAAGTTAATCTCGAGCTTGATCCGCGTATTACAGGCGGGGTGATTTTTACTGCAATTCGCCAGCCTTTTTCGCGCGTGCTGGATCGCTTATGCAATATGGCCGGCTTGCGTTACACGGTTGAAGATCATTTCCTGCGCATTGAGCTCGATGAGCCTTATATCCGCAGCTACCCGATTGATTATTTAACGCTCATCAGAAAATCGAACAGCGAAATCGGTATCGCAACCAACGTGTTTTCGACCATTCAGGGTGGGAATGGCAGAACCAATTCCAATGTCAGCGGCAATGGCGATGTGGCAAGTGGCAATAATTCCACGACCAAAGTTGAAACGCAGGCGATCGCTGATTTCTGGGGTGAAATTGAAAGCAATATTGAAGCCATTTTGACCAATACGCGCAGCACGCGTTCCATGCGTGTGGATGGTGAGACGTTAAAGGAATTAAAGCAGGATGGTATTTCACCAACCAAGGCTTTTGCGATTAATCGCCAGGCGGGATTGATAAGTGTGTTTGGCACGCAGCGCCAGCAGCAGGCGGTCGAAACATATCTGAAAAAAATCCGCCGCAATGTGAATTCGCAGGTGCTGATCGAAGCGCGGATTATGGAAGTACAGCTTGATGAAGATTATAGAAGTGGGATCAACTGGCGTACGCTGTTTAAAGGCGGTGTCAATGCGGCAGCACGTTTTGGTACGGCCGCAGCGGGGGCACCGTTTGCCACGGCAAGCACCGCAACCGATGGTGTTGTAACCTTATCGCTTAAGGA
Organism: Alphaproteobacteria bacterium; assembly: GCA_010031785.1. Lineage (GTDB taxonomy): Bacteria > Pseudomonadota > Alphaproteobacteria > UBA9219 > RGZA01 > RGZA01. The sequence continues at coordinate 17,476 of RGZA01000002.1, read as the reverse complement.
TAATGATTTTGGTGGCATCCTTAATTTTGTGCGCAGCTTTGGTACATCGCGCACCTTGTCGAGCCCGCGTTTGACAGTGCTGAACAATCAACCTGCTGTTTTAAAGGTTGCGCGCAATGAGGTTTATTTCACCTCCACCATTGAAACAACGCCAATTATCGGCACCAATGGCGGCAGCCCCGTTGGCGTGCAGCGCACGGTGAACAGCACCCCCAACACGGTGCCAATTGGCTTTTTGATGACGGTGCAGCCATCGATCAATGAAGAACGTGATGAAGTCACACTGAATTTGCGTCCCACCGTTTCGTTTATTGTAGACCGCGTGGAAGATCCAGGTGTGAAGATTGCAGCGGCCGATGCAAATGTGCCGGAAGTTTCATCCTCCATCCCCGTTGTTGCAGTGCGCGAGATGGATAGTGTACTCACACTTAAATCAGGTGCGATTGCGGTGATGGGCGGGTTGATGCAGGATTCATCCGGCAATCTGGAGCAAGGCGTTCCCTTTGCCGACGAGGTGCCGATCATTGGCAATATCGCCAAGGCGCGCAGCAATTCATCACAACTGACGGAGCTGGTGATTTTATTGCGTGCAACGGTATTAAATAATGATGCATCAAAACCAGATGAAGCGGATGCGGAACTCTATCATAAATTTAATCATGACCGCAGGCCGTTACCGATAGCAATGCCTGAAAGAATTGTGGAAGCAGCGGATAAGGAAATCGATGGTGTGTTTGTTGATGATGCCAAGGTGCCTTTGCCCGAAGTAACGGAGATCAAGCCTGTTGAAATTCTCAAGACTGATATCGTGAACGAGGCGGGAACGGCTGTTGATAAACCTGTGGATAAGCCGTTAGCAAAAAAAGCTAAAAAGGCCAAAAAGAACAAAAAGAAGAAAAAACACAAGAAAATGGCCCGCGATACCTAAAACCTGTTTCAACTACAGGTTGTATCGGTTAACAATTGCGTACTGGCTTATTCCAGCCGTTTTGCCATCCCGCTCTCATTCTGTGGAGTTTACTGATGTATGCACGTGCGCGCCATAATTCTGATTCTGGCTTTACCCTTGTCGAAGTATCGATTGTTCTGGTGGTTATCGCGCTGCTGATCGGAAGCGTGCTTGTCGCTGTAAATATTTTACAGAATGCGCGCATCACCAGCGCAATTACGACGTTGCAAAGTATTCAGTCTGCCGTTTCAACCTATAACCAGAATTATGGCGCCGTGCCGGGCGATGATGCACAAGCTGTCGCGCGTTTTGGCGTAACGAATAATGGTGGTGGTAACGGCATTATTGGCGCTGCAACGCTTTCGGGAACCTTTAATGATACCAGCGCAGCGCTTACCAATGGTAACGGAAATGCCGAAAGCCGATTGGTCTGGTCACATTTGCGTGCAGCAGGGTTGATCCGCGGACAGGGCGGTGATGTAACGCAACCAGGCAACCCGTTTGGCGGTGTGTTTGGAATTCAAAATGGCGCATTTTCTGCAGATGGTATTGGGCTTGGTACCAATGTGGTGTGTGTAAGCAATGTGCCGGGTGCTGCTGCGGTTATCATTGATCAGCGCGAGGATGATGGCATTGCGACAACCGGCAATATGCGTGCGGGCACTGTTATTACGGGCGCAGCAAGCGCATATGTTGATACCAGCACCTATGTGCTATGCACCCGCGCGCTGTAATCAAACATAAAAAGGGATTTGGTCAGCAGGGCTTTACCTTAGCGGAGACCGCAATTGCGCTCGCTGTGATTGCAATTGTGATTGGCGCATTGGTGCCGACGTTTCTTTCGATCCGCGTTGCTGAACAATCACGTGCAACCGCGCAGAATTTGCAAAGCGCGATGCGCGCAGTCGCGGCCTTTGTGCATTCAGCGGGGTGTTTGCCGTGCCCGACCGATGTCATGAACGGAACTGCTGGCTGGGGGATTGTGCGCGGCGATACTAGGGACAATCCGCCATCTTGCGCGGCATGTGAACACGCGGTTGGGCATTTGCCATTTTGCTCCCTTGGTTTGCTTGAGTCATGGCGCAAATGGGCGTGGAGCCTATGTGAATGTGCAGCAAAGTGACATTAACATTGAGCGCTTGCCATTTCCGAACACTGTTCCAACTTGTTCAATTGCTGATCAAACGGGTGCAGAGCGATGTAATGCGCGTGGTAAGGATAATACACAATTTGTAGCTGCGTTGCCTGCGCAAGGGGCAGACCCGTTTGATGATGTGATGCTTTATTTTGATCGCAATGCGCTTGTAACCTATCTCGGCAATAAGCCATGTGAGACCGAATGGAAGTAAAAATTGTTCCTTTCCCTGATGTACAACCGAAGGTGCGCATGTTGCTCGGCGAATGGCTGTGTGCGCATGATATGCTTAATGAGGATCAATTGCGCCTTGCGCTGCATGAGCAAAAACAACATGCGGATTTGCTTGGCCGTGTGCTGATTAAACTGCGCTTTGTTAAAGAAAGCCAGTTGCTTGAAGCATAAAGCGCGCAGACGGGCATTGCGGCCGTGCAGTTGAGCCATTATTTGCCTGATGAAGATGTACTAAGTTTTTGGGATAAGGACACCGCACAACGTTGGAAAGCGGTTGGTTTTTCCATCGATGAAGAGGCGCAATTGTGTATCGCAATGGCCGACCCGCTTGATATTCGCATCACCGATCAGATCAAGCGCGTAGTGCCTGCGCATATTCCCTTGCGTTTTTTTATCGCTGCGCCCGATGATGTTGCACATTTCATTATGCTGGCCTATGGCGGGGTGGAAAATTTCAAACAGCATCTGAGCGAGATGGAGCAGGAAATCATCGCGCCCTCAGAAAAAATGCTGGGGCTCGATGCCAATGATGCCCACCCGGTGATTGCAACAGTTGAAGCATTGCTTGCCGAAGCCGTTGCAATCGGTGCATCGGATATTCATCTTGAGCCAGAAGAAAAAAGCGTGCGCATTCGTGTGCGTATTGATGGGCTATTAAAAACGCTAAGCCTGTTGCATCGTGTATCATGGCCGCGCCTTGCACAGCGCATCAAGGTGCTGGCAGGGATGGATATTGTTGATAGCCGCAATATTCAGGATGGGCGCTTTCATCTAAACATCGCGCATAAAAATGTTGATTTCCGCGTGTCAATTTTGCCAACGCAGCATGGCGAAAATATTGTCATTCGCTTGTTGGATCAGGCGCGGGCATTGTTGCCACTTGAAAAACTCGGCTTTAGCGCGCCGCAGGAAAAATTGCTGCGGCGTTTGTGCTTACGCCCTGATGGCATGGTGGTGCTGACGGGCCCTGTGGGTTCTGGAAAAACCACAACGCTTTATGCGCTGTTGCGCCTGCTTGATCATCAGACACGAAGTATCAGAACGCTGGAAGATCCGATTGAATATCAGCTTGATGGTATTCGCCAGACGCAGGTGCGTGAACAATTTGGGCTTAGCTTTGCTGAAGGGGTGCGTGCGGTATTGCGCCAAGATCCCGATGTGTTATTGATCGGTGAAATTCGCGATACCGATACAGCGCAAATGGCGCTGCGCGCTGCGATGACCGGAAGCCAGGTTTTCACAACCTTGCATACGCAGGATAGTTTTGGCGTGTTCCCGCGCTTGCGCGAATTTGGTCTGTCACCGGGATTGATGTCGGGAAATATTACTGCAACCGTCGCGCAGCGTTTAGTGCGTGTATTGTGCGCAGCGTGCAAGCAGATGCGCGCGCCAGATGCGCAATTAAAAGCAGTTTTGGCAGATAGTGTGCATTTGCCGCATACGGTTGGACATCCGCGCGGCTGCGTGGTCTGTGATCATACGGGGTACAAGGGACGTATGGTGATCTCCGAAGTCTTGCCCATTGATGGCGAGATGGATGAGCTGGTGGTGCAGGGTGCCACACGTGCGCAGTTGTTAAAATGCGCGCGGGCCAAAGGCTTTATCAGCATGGCACAGGACGGTGTTGCAAAACTGGCGGCAGGCATGATCAGCCTTGAAAGTCTGATGGCCGAAGTTGATCTCATTCATGATGCGGCAGGTATATAATGCCGAATTATGCATACCGCGCGGTTGATCAACACGGCACAATGAATAAGGGCGAAAGCCTTGCCGCCAACGAAAATGAATTATTTGCCAAGTTGCATCAGCAGGGCCTGAACCTGATTGATTGCCGCAGCAGGGATAAAACGCAGCATCGTTTTTTTGAACGCGCCATGCAATTGCCCGAACAAGTGTTGCTGTGCCGACATCTCGTGATGCTGACCAAGGCGGGTGTGCCGGTTCACACTGCGCTTGAGGATGTATTGCCGGCATTGCCCGCAACAGTACGCCAGCAGGTTACGCGCGTTGTGCAGCATATTACCGGCGGGATGAGCCTTTCCTCAGCCTTTGCAGCGCCGGGGATGCAATTTGATGCGCTATTTCCGTTGTTGTTGAATGCGGGAGAAAATACCGGAAAAATTTCGGAGGCACTTGGGTTTTTGCATGAGAGCCTAAGTTGGAAGCATAGCTTTAATGAAAAACTCAAACGCGCTTTGTCCTATCCGATTTTACAGATGCTGCTGGCTGGCACGGCAGTGATTGTATTGATGACGGTGGCAGTGCCGCAGATTGTCCAGCTGCTGGATATGATCGGGGAGACGTTGCCACTATCGTCCGTCATTTTATTATGGGGCATGAAAGTCCTTGGCGCGCTGGTGGTATGTGCGGCACTGGCATTGGGTATTATCGCTGTCTTCCTGCCGCTCATTAAAAAAATCCATACCGATATCGCGCAGTTTTTTGATGGTTTGTTTTTATCATTACCCGTGATTGGGCCGCTATGCAGCAAAGTGGAGTTAGCGCAGATCACGCATGTGTTTGCTGCCATGCTGGGCAGCGGCGTGCCGATGATGGATGCGCTTTTACTGTTGCCAACCTTAACGGGTAATAGCGCGATGGTGGTATCCCTGCGCAATGTAGCAGCGGATGTGAGTAGCGGGCAGGGGCTGAGTAGTGTGTTAACCAAACAATTGCTGATCCCTGCCTATGTCGTGCGCATTCTTAAAATTGGCGAAGATAGCGGTAAAATGAGCGAGAGCCTGCGCCACATTTCAAGCGTGTATCAGGATGAGAGCCAGCAGGCGCTCGACCAGCTGCTCAAAATTAGTAGTCTATTTATCACTCTTGCGGTAGGCTTGATCCTCATCCTGATGGTGAGTGGCGTGATGGTGCCGCTCTATCGTGGCATTAGTCATATGGTGGCGGCATGAATTTTTGTGGTGTAACACGATTCACCCTTTTGCTTAGCCCACGGGCGGCAGTGCTTATGCTGGTCAACAGCAATGATATCGAAACCAGCTGGATCCTTCCTTATAACAGTCCACAGTTTTTTGAAACGCTTCTGGGCGCATTAAAGCGCTATCCGTTTTATCCTTTAAAAATCGTAGTTGAAACCACGCAGCTTGATATACGCATGGCGGATCTGCCACCCGTCAGCCCATGGGCACGCAAAAGCATCATGCAGCGGCAAGGCGCACATTATTTCCCCAAGGCAGAGCTTGAAACAGCGCGCTGTGTTCATGATAAGACCACGGGCATATGGAAAGCTTTTTATGCCGCAAGTGATGAAGAGCCATGGTTGCAAGCGGTGTTTGATCGCATTCGTCATGTGATGAACCCGATTGAGCCTTTGTCATTCTTTGCAACCGAATGGTTTGATTGTGCCGGGCAGGTTTCGGTGATGCCAAAAACTGGCTGGGCGTTTGTGAATGTATTGTGTGAAAGTTTTGGCTTGCGCCAGATGGTGTTCAAGGAAGGTAAGCTTGTCTTCACGCGCAGCCATGTGGAGTGTGTGCCCAACCTTGGAATACATGAACTCACACCGCGCATTGCTGCGCATATTCGCGAAATGCGCGATTACCTGCCGCGCATTGATGCTGCGCTGGCGGATGTTAATCCGCGGTTGTATGTCGCCGATTATTTGCAAGATATCGGCGCAGAGCCATCAATCGCGGCGTTGAATGTGCAGGTAATTGCAATTGCAACGCCAACGGTTGAAACTGTTCCCCCGGAATGGAGCGCGGATATTGCATGGCTGCATGTCGTTGCTCGCGCCAAGCATGCAGCTATGCCGATTGATCCGCCATGGTTGCGTCAGCGCCGTGATGGCGGCATGAAAAAGCAGATTGCGCTATGGGTGTTGATTGTATTTGGTGGTGCAGGAATTTTTAGCGGCATGTCTATTTTAACAAAAGTAGATGAACCTGCCGCACAGGTGCATAGCGTGCCATCCTTGGCGATGGAGCCGGTGAAGCCAATGACGAAGATAGAGCCACCGCTGCCTGTACCACCTGAGCTAAAACTCGATGCCGTGATTTATAACAGCCCGCAGGATTGGGTGGTGTGGATCAATGGCGAAAAGCATGTGCCGGGCATTATAAAAAATCACCTCACGCTGCTTGATGTATCGCCGCAATCGGTTGAGGTGCAATGGCAGAATGGCAAAGTCGAGCAGCAGATCACGCTGAATCTGGTGAAGCCTGCGCTATAGTATGTCAACTAATCCATATGATTAGAAGCGTCATTGCGAGCGACCGCAGGGAGCGTGGCAATCCATTTTTGCTTCTTGTCCTTCAGTTGGATTGCCGCGTCGGCCTAAAGGCCTCCTCGCAATGACGCTTTGCATTAGAGATTATTGAAAGATGCTGTGATTATTGCTTCGCTTCTAAGTAAGCAATGCGCGCCTTGATGCCGCGCGCGGTTTCATTATCACCTTGCCACAGGGTTTGCGCTTTTTTATAGGCGGTGAGCGCTTGCGCGCGTTCCTGATGTTCATCGTAAAAACGCGCTTGTTCAAGCAAGAGCGCCACGCAATTGCTGCGCAAGCTTAGATCGCGCGGGCTGATTTTGACTGCCTTTATATAAAGCTCAATCGCCTTTTCCGTATTGCCAGATGCCAAGGCATCATCTGCCTGTTGCTGAAGGCTGGCGGATTTGGAAAGCTCTGGCGCGGTTTGAACTTGGATAAAACTGCCCTGAGAATTACCGTGTGATGTTGTGGTCTTTGCAGGCTTACCATAAAGCGGTAGGCGCTGCAGCATCGGCACAAGATCGACCTTCTTTTCTGATTTTGTTGCCTGAAAATCCGTCCCGATGATCAATGATTTGCTGGGCAGTGGGGTGAGGGTGGTAGCCGGAAATGCTGCTTCGGGTTCAATTTTTGTTTCTTCTTTTTTAGCAACGATGATCGCAGGTGTGTTGCGCAAGGTTTGTACTTCGCGCCACAGGCCATTGAGTTGTTCGGTGAGCACAAACAAGGCAAAGAGGCTGGCGATGAAAAAGGATGCAAGCGTAGCAAATGCGATGAGTAGAATTTTTGAAGAAAACAGCATGCTGCGGTTTTTTGTAAAATCCATCACGATTGGCTGGATGGTAGCGGTGCCATCATTTAAAACAGCCGCTGGAATCGGCGCGGCGATCTTCTGCTTGGAGGTTTTAAAGATGATATGTGCCATGGCCAAAAGCCTAGCACACGCAGGGGTTGTCTTGGAAGGGTGGTTTTCGCCAAAATATTGTAAACGAAACGATTAAGCGACGTTTTTAAGGGCTTTAGCCATATCCGCCGTTTGCTGTTCGATCAGCTTGTTATCGTGCTCTGCGCCAAGATTAGTGCGCAAGAGAGCTTCAGCGGCTTTGAGTGCAACATCCACGGCTTGAGCACGAATTTCAGTAGCGGCTTGTTCCTGCAGCACTTGAATGCGGTCAAGCGCTTGTTGTTCGCGGCGTTTAAGTGTGGTTTCGAGATCTTTTTCTGCCTGGGCTTGAAGCAAACGGGCCTGTTCTTCAGCGCGCGCAATAATCGCATCCGATTCCTTGAATGCGTTATTATGCTTGGCTTGTGTTTCAGCGAGCAATTGCGCGGCTTCTGCGTGCAGCGCAGCCGCCTGTTCAAGTTCGTTTTTTACTTTTTCGCCGTAATTATCAAGCGCGCCAGCAATTGCCTTGCCGCCAGCTTTCCAGACAATGACCAGAAAGATAGCAAAGGAAACCGCAAACCATATTGTTGGATCATGAAGGAGTTCTTGCATGGTTTAAACGCCCCTTACTTTCTTCAATGCCGATTCAATATCGGCAGAAGAAGGTGCGATATTGGCAACCGATTTAACCAGTGCCGCCACAACGCTCACTACTTCCTTATCCAGCGCAGTGATTGCTTTATTCTTTTCAGCAAGAATGCGCGCATCCGCTGATTGAATATCCGCATGGACCTTGGCCGTTTGCGCTTGCAGCGCTGCGGCAGCCGTTTGCGCATTTTCTTCCGTCACAGCGCGGGTTGCACTTTGTGCATCCGAGCGTGCCTTGGCAAGGCGTGCCTGATATTCCGCCATCAGATGTTTGGCAGCCTCGTTCTTTGCTTTCGAGCCGCCAATATCCGCCGAGATACGCTTTTCGCGTATTTCAAGCGTGCGTTCAACGCCCGGCAGCGCCACATGCTTCATCAAAAGGTACGTCATGATGAAGGTAATGACGAGCCAGAAGATTTGCCCGGGAAAGCGGCTGACATCCATCTGCGGCAGGCCAGTTGCCTCTTCTTCGTGGTGTGTCTCATCGGGTTTTTCACCAGCTATTGCAGCAGGCGCAGCTTGTTCTGCTGCAACTGCAGGTGCAACTACTGGCGCAACCTTATGCGGTTTTGCATCCGCTAGGTTAGCCCCGCCGATTGCAAAGAAAACAACCGCACATAAAAGAAGAATATGCTTGAGCATCACTGACCTGTTTGTTGCTGATCGCTTATTTTGCAACGAACAGCAAAAGCATCGATACAACGAAGCCGAGCAACAGCACGAGTTCAGTAGCAGCAAAGCCGATGAAGCCAACGGTGCTCATTTGCTTAGCAGCAGCTGGGTTGCGGGCAATGCCGGTCAACCATGATGAGAAGATGTTGCCAAGACCAATACCAGCACCAAAGGTGCCAAGCATCGCGATACCAGCGGCGAGAAGTTTCATTGCATTTGCATCCATAGTGATCTCCTTTAGTGATGCGTTTAAAAAAAACTAGTGTAGTTCCAGAGCGTCGTGCAGATACACAGCCGCAAGAATTGAAAAAATGTAGGCTTGCAGGCCAGCGACGAAAAATTCAAAGCCAGTAAGCGCAACATTAATCAAAACCGGAAGCGGCAGCAATGCCAGGGTAAAGCCACCGGATGCCACCGCGAGCAGAAGCGGCGTACCGTGCGGAATAAACAGCGAGAAGAAATGCAGGCCGTGCCGCGCAAAACCGGTCAGCGTTACTGCAAAAAACACGATCAGGCCAAGGATGACCGTAATAAGGATGTGCGATGTAACGGTAAAGCTGTAGGGGATCATGCCCAGCATGTTGCAAGACAGAATGAAAATGAAGATCGAAAAGATCAGCGGGAAATAGGGCTTGGAATTTTCACCAGCCGTATCGCTGACAATGTTGGCAACGCTATTATGCAGCATTTCTGCTGCAGCCTGAAAACGGCCCGGAATAAGCGCCTTTTTCTTCATGCCAAGCACAAGAAACAAGGTTGATGTGATCACTGCCAAAAACATGAATACGGACGAATTAGTCAACGAAATATCATATCCGGCCACGGTAAGTGGCAAAACGGTATGGATTTCAAACTGATGGAGAGGTGAACTCATTCGGCTCGGGCAGGTTAAGTTAGGTGGGTTGAATCAGAAAAACCGCGCTTCTTATCGGAAAGAATACGTCGAATGTCAATTGGAAAAGGGGGGTAATAAAACCCCCTTTGTTTATTGGGGGATTCTGAAGTTCAAGATAGGCTGAACAGCTTAAAGGGGATGATCGTGATCATTTCTGCGCGCATGGGGCAATTCGATATCATGTGCATCCAGCGCTACTTTTGGCGCGGATTTGTATTTTGCGCCAACCGTTTCACTATCCACATTCAAGGAACGCCAGGCATTGTAAGCACCGGTGATAAAGCCAAGGAAAAACATACCAAGCGTGATCCATGGTTTTGTATCAAGCTGAATATCGATCAAAAAACCGATGCCTGCAAAAAACAGCGTGGCGATGATAAATTCATAGCCTGCGCGGCCTGCACCCGAACTGGTCCTTTTGCCAAACATCGGCGCTTTGTCATCGGCACGCACTTTTTCAAATGCACGAATTTTTTTATCCAGATCAGTTTTCATTGGTGGATTATATCGTGGCTGTGCTGATTTGTCATCTCTCTGCCACGGCACGTGTTTATCAAGTGTTTACAGGGATGCTCCCGGGACAAGCCCGGGATAACACCTGATCTTTATTCAGAGCGTATTCTAAATCTTCGTCAGCATGCTCGCAACAAGGGGATGGCGGACAACGTCGGCGGCTTCAAGTTGAACCACCGCAATGCCTTTAATCCCATCGAGCTTTTTGGCGATATCGGCAAAGCCTGACATGCCCGGAAGCAAATCGCTTTGATCAGGATCGCCTGTAAGTACCATGGTTGAATGCCAGCCAAGGCGGGTGAGAAGCATCTTAAGCTGCCCATAGGTGCAGTTCTGTACTTCATCAATTACCACGAAGGCATTGTTGAGCGTACGTCCACGCATATAGCCGATGGGGGCGATTTCAATCGCGCCATCCTGCAAATGCTGTTTCAAGCGCTTGCCACCGATGCGGTCATTCAGTGCGTCATAAAGTGGGCGAAGATAGGGAGCCATTTTCTCCTGTAAATCCCCTGGCAAGAAGCCGATGCTTTCACCAGCTTCAATTGCAGGGCGGGAGAGGATGATTCGGTCAACTGTTCCTGCTTCAAGCGCTTCAACCGCCGCACTGATTGCAAGATAGGTTTTACCAGTACCGGCAGGACCCACCGCCAGCGTAAGGTTATGCGTTGCCAGCGCTTCCATCAGTCGCGCCTGATTATTATTCTGCGGTTTTATTTTTCGGATATAGCTTTGATCGCGGCGATCTTCTTCTTCCTTGATCGGTGACCATTTTTGATTAAACAGAACCTCTATATTTGATTTTCTGTTTTCAGCACCACGTTTGTTACTCTGGAACTTATCCGAGCGTTTACCCATATAGGTTTCTCCATGTTGTGAGGGCGGTAGCTTCAAAAACAGCATGAGCGACGCCCATACTGAGAGTGAACGGTTTGAAATAAAGTTTCGATTGGGAGATGAATATTCTATTTTTTAATTTTGGGACAAAAGGTCCGCTAGCGCGGTGCGCAATTTCTTTTTCAATGTTGAGATCAAAGCGATTATTTATCGCCGTTCTCCTTCCGGATGTGGGACTTAAAGCCCCGTTACCCTAATGTGACCTAAACGTTTTAGACTGTTAACGTTTTAAACCCCACTTATCCACAGTTTAGGCTTAAAAAGTTAATTAGACGTTTAACCATTATTACCGTACTGCAACATGAGCTGCATTGTTACTGATTCCTTTGATTCTTTATATAATTCGCGCCTATGTGTTAATCAAGCACTCCCGCTATAACGGCCAAAAAATAACAGCGGTTTTGCTTGACTTAGGGGGTGGGGATCGCCTAGTTTCCCGCACCTGAGATCAGAAAGATAAGGATTAATGCTATGAAAGTTGCTAACTCATTGAAGGGCCTGCGTAAGCGCGATGCAAATTGCATCTTGGTACGTCGTAAAGGTCGCGTATACATTATTAACAAGCTCAAGAAGCGTTATAAAGCACGCCAAGGTTAATCGCGTTATTAACAGGATTGATGCATTTTTTAGAGTAATGACGTTATTACTTTCAAATTTTTGGCTTTTTTTGTGATACAGTTTTCGTAAGCTGATAAACGTAATCATAAAGTTCAAATTTGGTGGAATAGAAACGCATGGCTAACTCACTTGATGACATTCTTAAAAGTCGCTTCGGTCGTTTTGATCGCTTTGATATGATGCGCTGGTTATTGCGTGGTCATAAGACAATCAATAAATCCGAGCAAATGTCTTTGCTGAGCCTGCTGGCTTACACGGCTGTTGAAACCGATGGATCGGTTGAAGAATTGCAGCAAACATTCCTTGATTCGTTTAGCATTTCACGCGTTGAAGATCTTAAAAGCGATGATTACAACGAAGCGGTGCATTTCCTGATGGAATGGAAAGATCGCCAGGATGCGTTGGCACTGGGGCCTATGGATCAGCAAAAAGCTGGCTAATCTTTTTCCCTGAATCGCCTACAGCATCACTTACACGATATCCAATAGCGTATTATAGTGACCCCTCATATTCTTTGGGGAGGCTCTGCGAATGTCCATTTCAAAAATTCTACCTTATAGCTTATGCGCGCTGGTGGGTGCGTTGGTCGTTATTGGCGCACTTAATCTTGTGGGAGTCGCAATGGCCGCGCCGCAGACAGGACGCAGCCTTGGGCCCTATATGTTGATGCAGCATAGCAACCCCACTGCCGCTGCCGGGGTATTCCGCGTGAACGTCAATACCGGCTATGTCAGCTATTGCTTTATTGATCAGGGCGCACGACCAGCAGTTTCCTGCACGGCAGAAACCCCTTAAAAAAGTGATTCGAAACAAGGTATTAAACGCAAAAGTCACACTTGCCAAAATCATTAACGTGACCCCCTTGCAGTTTTAACAAATGCGTCGCACACTAGGGACTTCTAGTCGATTCAGTCATTTTTCCGGAGTTGCTAAAGTGAATTTAGATGTTCGCGCGCTCAATGTGTGGCGCAAAGTTTTGGTAACAGGTGTACGTAGTAAAGGTCCAGACCTTTCCGCTCGCCAAATGGCATTGATGCTGACTGTGTATCTGGAGGAAGGTCCGCACACCGTGCGCGGTCTTGCCAGCTATCTCAATATTTCAAAGCCTGCGATTAGCCGTGCGCTTGATCGCCTTGGCGAACTTGATTTTGTAAAGCGTCGCCGCGATGAAAAAGACAAGCGGAACGTTTTAGTGCAGCGCACCGTTAAAGGTTCATCATTCCTTGTAGATTTCGTGAAAAGCATTCAGGAAGCCGACAGTACCGCTGATGAGCAGCTTAAGCCTTCCATCTTCCTTGAACTAGCACAAATGGCCAAAGAACAAGCGGATGAGGAAGCCAACGCAAGCGAAGTACAAGCCGCATAAGAGAGAGGTCCTATGGCCTCCCTTGACCCCCGCATAAACCCGTATCGCACCGATATTGCCGCAGAGAAGTTGCGCTTAGTTGTTGTTGCGTCTGCTTATAGCGCAGGGCAATTGCTTACCTTGAAAAAGGGCAGGGCGGCATTGCGCAAAACACCAGCCATAAATACCGAGCAGGTGAGCGAGTTGCGTTATGGCGATGCCTTTACATCCTACGAACTTAAGGATGGCTGGCATTGGGGGCAATGTGAGCGCGATGGCTATGTGGGGTATGTAGCCGCGGATGGTTTTACGCCAGATGCGCAAACGCCAACCCACCGCATTAAAAAACTGACATCGTTTTTATTTCCGGATGCTTCGATTAAATCGCCGCCGCTCGACACACTGACTTTTTTCAGCGCGGTGGAAATAGTCAAAAAAGGCGAAAAGTTTTGTGAATTAAAAGGCGGTGGGTTTGTGCATGCGCATCATCTGGCGCCAATCACTGAGTGGCGGGAGCGCGATATTGTGTTTACCGCAGGGCGTATGCTCGGCGCGCCTTATTTATGGGGCGGGAATACGTCCCTTGGCCTTGATTGCTCCGGCCTTGTGCAATTGGCGCTGGAAGCGGCGGGAATTGCATGCCCGCGTGATAGCGATATGCAGGCAGAAAGCCTTGGTAAGCTCGTTGTGGATCATTCAACATTACACCGTGGCGATCTGGTGTTCTTTTCTGGACATGTCGGGATCATGGCCGACCAGAATGCGCTTTTGCATGCCAATGCCTTTCATGGCTGCGCTGTGGTTGAACCACTGGCGGATGTTGTAGCGCGCGGCAGCAAGATCATCTGCGCACGGCGGTTATTCGGATAATAACACTACATATTGCCCTGGCTGCCGCGCGGCGCGGCCTGCAAGTTCGAGCTCTAACAGAGCAGCAAGGACCATCGATGCAGGCATATCGATATCGCGGATCAGTTCATCAATGCGCACGGCAACAGGGCCAAGGGTTTCAAGAATTTTTGTTCGCGCGTGGGCGATTTCATCATCCGATAAGGGTTCATCGCGCTCGGTGAAAAAGGATGTGGGTTCCGCCATATGATGCGGATGGCGCGACAGGCCGTTGATAATATCCTGCGCGTTTTCAACTAATGTGGCGCCTTGGCGCAGCAGATTATTATTGCCCTTGCTGCGTGGATCGAGCGGGGAGCCGGGCACGGCCAGCACTTCACGGCCCTGTTCAAGCGCCATGCGCGCTGTGATGAGTGAGCCCGAATGTTCAACCGCTTCAATGACAAGCACGCCTTCGCTCACACCGGAGATGATGCGGTTGCGCTTGGGGAAATGGCGGTTGGTGGGCGCTGTGCCAAACGGGCTTTCCGCGATGATCGCGCCTTTTTCCAAGATGGCTTGATAAAGCTTGGCGTTTTCTTCGGGATAAATCACATCAATACCGCCAGCAACCACGGCGATGGTACCCGTTTTCAGGGCGCCCTGATGTGCAGCGGTATCAATCCCGCGCGCTAAACCGGAAATCACCATCATATTTGCTTGCCCACAATCACGCGCAATGCGTTCGGCAAATTGTCGCCCGTTAAGCGATGCATTGCGCGAGCCAACCATGGCGATCATCTGCTTGCTATTAAGCGCACTGCGCTGGCCCTTCACACTGATGATCGGCGGGGCATCTTCAATCGCGCGCAGGTATGTTGGATAATCGGACTCACATGCGGCGAGCATAAAGCCCCCCGTTTTGGTAAGTGCCTGTATTTCTTTTTCTGCGCTTTCGCGGCTAGCAATCACCAGTTGCTTTTTACCACCAGCGCGCTTGGCAAGATCAGGTGCGTTGCGAATGGCGCTATCAACGCTGCCAAACCGTTCCAGCAATTTATAGAAGGTGATTGGCCCAACATGCTCGGTGCGAATAAGCCGCAGCCAGTTTAACCGTTCTTCATCAGTGAGCGCTTTGGGTGGCAGCATTATCTTTTTCCGCCTTTATTCCCGATGGAAGGTTCGGTGCCTTTGAGCAGGCGATCAATATTATCGCGGTGGCGATAGATGATTAGGGCAGAAAGCGCCATGAGATAGAGGCTGAATTCCGGCATATCAAGGAACCATGCAAAAATGGGTGCGCCGCCAATTGCTGCAATCGCAGCAGCGGAAGATTTACGCAACACAAATGCAATGAGCAACCACATGGCAATAACCGCAAGACCGAGTTGCCAAGATAGCATCAGGTAAAAGCCGATGGCGGTGGCAACGCCTTTGCCGCCTTTGAATTTTAAAAAGACTGGAAAGATATGGCCAACAACCGCGCACAGGCCCATCAGCATCCCTATGAGTGCGTTATCGTTTGTGAGCAGGTGGCCGATACAAACTGCGAGTGCGCCCTTACCGCCATCCAGCAGCAAGGTGAGGATGGCGAGCGGTTTATTGCCTGTGCGCAAAACATTGGTTGCACCAATATTGCCTGAGCCAATGGTGCGAATATCACCATGGCCAGCGAGTTTTGTCAGGATTAATCCAAATGGGATCGAACCGAGCAGGTATGAACCAAGCAGCAATGCATAGATAAGATACTGGTATTCAGAAGGCGTAGGAGACATAAGAACCTTTAAGCAGCCACCGCGAGCTTGGTGCCATCAAACACATGGCGGCCATCAAGAATGGTATGTTTGACGCGCCCTTGAACCGGAAGCGTTTCGTAAGGTGAGTTTTTGGATTTTGAACGTAGCCGGTCATTTTCAATGCGCCAGGGTTCTTCTGCATCAAAGATCATGAAATCGGCCGCACCGCCTTTTGTAAGGCGACCCAGTGGCAGGCGCAGAATATCCGCAGGCTTGTTAGTCATGGTAGATATGACGTGCGAGAGGCTTGCCTTGTTATCGTGATAGAGCTTCAGGCTGAGGGCCAATAATGTTTCAAGGCCAACAATCCCGGGTTCTGCTTGCGCAAACGGCACACGCTTGGCGTCAATATCTTGCGGATGATGGTTGCTGGTGATGACATCAATCGTGCCATCCACAACGCCTTCGGCAATTGCCTTGCGGTTTTCTTCATCACGCAGTGGCGGGAATATTTTTGTAAAGGTGCGGTAATCGCCCACATCATTTTCGGTGAGTGTGAAATAATGCGGGGAGGTTGAACAGGTTACGCGCAGGCCTTTTGCTTTTGCCGCGCGGATCAATTGCACGCTTTCTGCCATGCTGACCGGGCCAATGTGCAGGCGTGCGCCCGTTGCCTTGGCAAGACGCAGATCGATCATCACCTGCAAAGGTTCTGCTTCTTCCGGAATACCGGGGAGGCCAAGACGCGTGCACAGCTCACCACTATTCATCATGCCGCCTTGCGCAAGGCCTGGATGCAGCGGCTGTTGCAGTAACAGCAAATCAAAGTTACGTGAATAGGCCATGATGCGGCGCATCAGTTTCAAATCATCAACCGGGCGCAAACCATCGGTGAAGCCAACGGCGCCTGCTTCAGCAAGTAGGCCAAGCTCGGTCATTTCCTTGCCTTTGCATTGCACGGTCATGGCGGCATAGGGGAAATGCTTTACGCTTTTGCTTTGGCGCGCACGGCGGTCGATATAAGCAACGCCTGCGACGTTATCGATAATCGGATGCGTGTCCGGCATGGTGGCAATCGCCGTCACGCCTCCTGCTGCGGCAGTTTCGCCAAGCGTTAGGAATGTTTCTTTGTGTTCGTTGCCGGGCTCGCCAGTGTGCACCATTATATCGACAAGGCCGGGTGCCAAGCATCCACCATCAGCGTTCACGATCTGAATATCATTTGCCAGACTCTTGGTTTCAATATGCGGACCGACATCAGCAATTTTGCCATTTTCAACAATCAGCGTGCCTTTGACATCCATGCGTGATGCCGGATCAAGCAGGCGGGCGTTGGTATAGGCAGTTTTTCCAGTCATAATCCCAGCGGTACTCATTGTGCGGCCTCTTGCATCAGTTTGCTCATGGGGCGGGTGACAAGATCAAGGCAGGCCATGCGCACCGCTACGCCATATTCCACCTGATTGAGGATGAGGCTGCGATGAATGTCATCGGCAACTTCGCTGTCAATTTCAACACCCCTGTTCATGGGGCCAGGATGCATAATCAGCGCATCGGGTTTGGCAAGGTTAAGGCGCTTACGATCAAGGCCGAAGAAATGATAATATTCGCGCGCCGAAGGCACAAACGAGCCTTCCATGCGTTCATTCTGAATACGCAGCATCATGATAATGTCGGCATCCTTTACGCCTGTTTCCATGCGTGTGTGTACTTCAACACCAAGGCGATCAATGTCTTTTGGAAGCAGCGTGAGCGGTGCAACCACGCGTACCTTTGCGCCCATTTTATTGAGCAGGAAAATGTTGGAGCGCGCAACGCGGCTGTGCAGTACATCACCGCAGATGGTGACATTCAGCCCTTCAAGGTTTTTCTTGTGGCGGCGCATCACC
>RGZA01000001.1 GCA_010031785.1 Alphaproteobacteria bacterium | reverse complement strand
CGAAACTATTAATCTGAACTTTGTTTGAATTGTTTTCAAAAACGCGAGCAGTTGCTATCTGCTTCAGAAACATAATTATTATCTTGGCGAAAGTTCGAACAGCGTAGCAACGGCGTGAGATTTGGCAACTACCAAAGTTGCACGTTCCGGAGCATGAAATGTTGCCATCGCTCGAATCCCAATAGCGGGATCGCCGTCAAAACATTGCATGTCAACTTCACTGGCCATAAATTGTCCGCTTGCTTCATGCCATCCACCTGACATGGCCATTCCGGCTTGAAGCTCATGTGGCACGATAGTTCGGCATGTTGTGACGAACCTTGCGCCCGTATTTCTCACGGCATTTTGCCATGCCGTTGGGGAATGTGCGTTACTAACGCAACCATCATTAAAGGATCTAGGATCATTCGCGATTTTTCGCCCATTCTCCGAAGTGGAATCGATAACAAAACACACGACGACAAGGTCGGCTCTTAGACCTGGATGTTTCAGGAAATCATTGCCATAGATGAGATTAACGGGGGTAACATTCAGACGAGGGTCTGTTGGGATTCCGCTTTTTTTACATAAATCAAGCGCAGCGGCTAACCAGATTTCATCACGTGGGCAAAATTTCCCCGTAACTGGGTTGGGTAGATAGGCCCCAACCGCGATGATGTCCTTGATAGGAAGTATCGGGAGTGAGGGTGGAGTCACTGTAGTTTCTGAGATACTTCTAAATTCAGCCTTAATGGCACTTTGAAGTGCAGTATGCGTGTGATTTATGGTCGTAAGTTTTATGTCAGCTTCATCACCTGATCCCGCTCGTGACTTCAACTCGTCCAAGAAACTATTTAGTGGTGTGAATAAACCTGCGCTCTTCGAAAGGCGATCTATTCGCACGAGCCCAGCATACGCCGCCGCACATATTGTCAAAATTTCTCCACGAGACCATTTTTCTCCCCGGATCCATCGCTTTGGAACATAATTTGCGTCAACATAGTTTCCAGTCCTGCCGATAAGCGCCTGCCAAAGGAGCCCAAAAATGGGATCCTGCTTGCCGCTAACCGACAAATAATTCATAAAATTTTCGGTCGTTACTGGAAAATTAAGTGATACCATATTTATATCTAACGAAGTTTATTTTGAAAAAACCTACCATATAAATATGAAAGCAATTCTAGGCTTATTCTTGCGAACAAAAAGTCGATGAAAGAGCGTGGCAAGGGCTCCAGTATTCAGAAAGTTGTTCATCACCCTGCCCCATGGACGCTTGGGCAATCCGCGCTCACCTTGCGTATCCTGTATTCCAGGCTTGCATTGGTATAAGTCGAATAGGACGCAATGCTGTCTTATGTTCTGGTACGACTATTGACTTGGCACTGCCATGCTCGATCGCGGTTACAGTCTTTTCAGTAGACTGGCGTGATAATGCTTTCCAGCCTGCAAGCAGCATCTGTGTAAGTCTTGGTTTTGCATTAGAAGTAGTGGTGGTTTCTACCGCAAGTGCCCTGAAGCCTTGAGGTGCGTTATCATAAAGAACGCCTTCTCTATATTGTGGTGGCCATTTACTTTGTAAGGCTATCATGCTTTGTGCTATAAGCGCAGGCGGTATTACCCATGTGTTTTCGTGAACGCTACCATCTTTTAATCCTTGGCTAAGCCCGGCTTCGGTTTTGATAGCAAAATTTGCAGGCCGTTCACCCAATTGCGCTGCATTCGTCTGAATGGTGCAATCTTTAGAGGTAACTGCAACATACTCAGTTCCATCTACAATATAGGTTCCAATGAATGTACCCACGCTGGTGCATTCAGCGCCCGGGGAAAGTTGTTGGGTATGCTCACGTTGCTCACCATAAGCCCATGCAACGGGTGTGTCTGTTTTCTCTATAATCGTCATTTCTATTTCCGCCGCTAATTCTTAATGCCTGAAATCATCATATCATTTTAAATTGAAAGTAATTCGCCAAATCTTGGTACGCCCACGGGGCAGAAATGGCTAATTTACTAATAAGCAACTAGTTTTGATACTAACATCCAGACGGGCTTGCAGCTATAGATGCTTGGATTGCCCCTACCGCATCATGGGCTTAACTCACTATTGTTTCTTCAAGATAAGGCAAAAGATTTCCCTCAAAAAAATCATGCCCAAGCATTACCCTTAATTCGGTAAGAATATCCGCGACAGGGTCAGCAGGAATGCCTTCCTTGGATTGAAAGTGCATAAACCCATCACCCGCAACAAGGCGGTATTGTTTAACCACCAAATACTTGGTGATGGTTGATTGTTTTGCAGCAGCATCATTAACCACCGCAAACTTTACCGGATTAAAGCTTATATGCAGATACGCATAATCTGCACCCCTTAAACTTATATGATCGGGCGCACGCAAATCCACATGGTATTGGGGCACGGCATAACTCACGGCAATAAATTCGCCTTGCTCCATAAGGAATTGGCTGCGATTGCTGAATAAACGCTGCGTAATAGCTTCTGTTTTTTTATCCAGCCTTGCGCCCAGCTCCGGCACGCTGCGTAACATGTCACAAAAGCTCAGCACATCTTGTAAGGCTTGCATGATGATTTCATTTTTGCGTGCAGCTAATGCCTCAGCTGCTTTATAGCGTGCGGTTTGCTTTTCTTCTTTGTTTATAAAATGCGCGTGGATAGAACGCGCCAGTTGTAAATAACGCGGAATGCGTTTTAGAGAATGATCCCCCTGCAATACATGTTTAATCTCTGATTGATTGTGCCGCGTGTTAATCTGAGGCGGTGTTTTTTGACCATAAAGGCCTTTTGCAAAATTCAAGCATTGCTGAAACATATTAACCCTCGTGGGATTGGTGGTGCATAGGCGCAGGGGGAATAGAGCAAAACCACCCAGCCTTAAACCATATTAGCATTGCGTATATTTTAAACGTGTTCAAGCCCTGCATTGATAGTCAAACCGCGCCGGACGCATAGGGATGCAGTTTCGAATATTTCTCTATTGTTTCAATTAAGCTATAATACCTATGCGCGGCTAGGTTGGCCGACTGAAAGCTTGTTCCCGCAACAGGTTGCCGCGCTTCTTTTTCATGCGGATGCCTTGCGGAGGGCTTATGACTGCTAATCATTCAGGATGTGGCATTATTTTTAATGCCACATATTTCGATAAAGAATTTATTCTTAGATTAATTAAACTTTTTGGCAAAGACCCTGATGAAATTGTAGTTGATCGGGTTTCTGATGAAAGCGGTGATAAACTTATTAAAAAATCCTGCACTCTTTATGAGGCCTTAGCGCACCAATTAAACAATAGCACTGAGTATTATAGATTATGGCAAGAGAGAAGCACTCTATCGAATAAAGAATTAATAAAAAAATTAACTAGGGTTATTAATGCCTGCGATGAATTGCATTCTTCGATTGGATGGACAGAGGATTCGGAACTAGAAGATAATCATCAAAACATCAAATATGAATTACTCGAAGAATATAAAAAATATCACTCAAATTTATCACATTTAAATAATGCGCTTCATGAGGTGTTATTGTTAAAAATACGCGTAAAAAACATTAAAAACAACACGCCCAATACAATAAAAAAGAAGTCGGAAAATAAAAGCATGACTTATATTTGCGACAAACTAGGGGAGATAGCTTCTGAATTTTTTTCTAAAAAACATAAAGGTAAGTTTACAGACTTATGCTTAGAGCATTTAGAAAATATCGAATTACTACAAAAAAAACCTAAAGCGAGCGCAGCCTTAAAAAGGGTGCAGCGCAAAGTTAAGTTCTCAAAAACGACAAATCGCAAAATAAAATAAAGCTATTTGTCGCTGTACACAAAATGACAGCTTTCAAGAACTAATACAAAATACCCCATAGCAACACGAAGCAATCCAAACGGATTCCTTCAAACACTATGGAGAAGTGAATGCAGTTAAGTGATGAAAAATTGGCATATGGCGTAAAGCCGCTTGCCCATGCGGTGGGATTATCTGCCGCTACTATCTGGGAAGCCCTAAAAAACAAAGAGCTTAAATCATTTAAGGTTGGCAGCCGCCGCCTGATTGCCAAGAAAGATGTTTTGGAGTGGCTCGAAACCCACCGCAAAGAAAGCGGTGATAGCCATGAGTGACAGAATATTTGACAAAGCCCTAGCCTTAGCTGCGCATGGGCTTCCAGTTTTCCCCGTCCGTGAGGATAAAAAACCAGCATGCCCCCATGGATTCAAGGATGCAACTTGTGATGGGAAATCCGTCAAACAGCTTTTCACAAAATACCCTGCGTCATTAATTGGCGTACCAACAGGCGCACTGTCAGGACTTGATGTGCTTGATATCGATCCCCGTCACGGTGGTGACAAGTGGCTTGCTGAACATGGTACAAAGATTCCAAAAACACGGGTTCACGGCACACGCTCTGGCGGCTGGCATTATCTTTTTAAACATCATGATGGATTAAAAAACAGCGCAGGACGTGTTGCTGCTGGCGTCGATATCCGCGCCGATGGTGGCTACAGCCAAGCACTTGCATTAGACTCTATATTCGCTTCACTGGCACGCCGCGCACAACTCAATATGGGCGAATATCTTGATGCCGCAGACCGTTATATGCGCCTTGCCTTAAAAGCACAGGGGCAATGCCGCGCGACGCTGGAAACATTGGCGGCGATTAAAAACCCGCCTGTGGTTTTTGCAAAGCAAGCCAATATCGCCAACGGGCCGCAACAGGTCAACAATACCGTGAACAAGTCAGACGGGGGTTTTTATAGCAATACGCACGCGCGCGCGGGAAATTCAGATTCTGTGCAAAACGAACTATTGGAGGATCAACATGAGCAAGGAATGGACATCGGAACGACGGGCGCAACAGGCCGAGGCGATCCGGCGATGGCAACCATGGACGCGATCCACCGGCCCACGCACGAATGAAGGTAAAATCCGTGCAGCGCGTAATGCCAACAAAGGTGGCAAATGGCGCGAGATACGAGCATTTATTAAGAATATAAATCAGGCGATGCGGCAGCAGAAGGAAGAGTTGGGTTCCTTTAAATGACGTCACGCACATACAAATACTGCTGGAAGCCCATGAACACGCCACGGATGGAGGCAATGCTGCCTAGTCGTTCGGTGGCATCACCCACAGCCTGATATTTTAGCTCTAACAGTATCGGCAGTTTGGCTTGGTCGAGTTCTTTCTCGCCTTCCTTCACATACTGCGACAGGACAAAATCAAGAAACTCGCGCTGCTTGTCCTCGTAATGGGCAAAAATTTGGCTCTTCTGCTTGGCAACTCTATCCTGCCGTGTGATGGGGCTGAGCGCAAAGGCGACGTAAGCCAACACATCGAACAGGTCGCTTTTCTCCGCATCAATCATCCGTTTGATTTCAGTAAGCTGCTCTGTGCCGAACCCTTTTTCCGATAGCTTGTCGAGCAGCGCCTTGCGTGTATCTGGTTTACTCCATATTGCGCGCAGTTCGTCTTCATCCTTGAACAGCTCAGGCAACTCACCGAATAGATTTTGTAAGAATTCGGCTGCTGACAACGGTCTGCCATCTGCACCCCAGAAGGTGGTGGCCATCATGCTTTGAATGGTGCGCTCCTTACCATCCGCCAATTTGATTTTTATTTTCTTTGGGCGTTGCTTTGGTTCTTCACTGCCCTCTAAGCCTTCGTCTGGCTTGGGCGCTTCCGTGCCTTCGCTACCCTTCTTGGTGGTTGGGGTTGGCTCGACTGGCTCACCATCCCACTCTGGGTCGCTGAAATGCTCGTAAGCCCTCACGAAATCGTAGATGGTGAAGTAATCCTTGCCATCAAACAAGCGCGTGCCGCGCCCGATAATTTGTTTGAACTCAATCATTGAGTTTACGGGACGCATCAACACGATGTTGCGAACATTGCGGGCATCCACCCCAGTCGATAGTTTTTGCGAGGTGGTGAGAATGGTCGGGATAGTCTTTTCATTATCCTGAAACGCTTTGAGGTGCTGTTCGCCCAGCGCACCATCGCGGGCAGTCACGCGCTCGCAGTAGTTAGGATTGGGGCTAGTCTTCGTTTGGTTGATAAGGTCACGCACAGCAGCGGCGTGGTCTTGCGTGGCGCAGAACACAATCGTCTTCTCGCGCTGATCGATGGCATCCATGAACAGTTTCACGCGGTATCGCTCGCGCTCTTTAATCTCAATGATACGGTTAAAGTCACTTTCGGTATAACGCTTGCCTTCTTCTAAGTCGCCCTCGATAATTTCGTCATCGCGTGTGTAAACGTAATCATCCAGCGTGGTGGCGATTTGCTTGACCTTGAATGGAGTAAGGAATCCGTCATTGATGCCCTCTTTAAGGGAGTAGATGTAAACTGGGTCGCCGAAATAGCGATAGGTATCGACGTTGCCCTTGCGCTTGGGCGTGGCGGTGAGGCCAAGCTGCACAGCGGGTGAAAAATACTCCAAAATCCCACGCCAGTTTCCCTCATCATTCGCACCACCGCGATGGCACTCGTCAATGATAATGAAATCGAAGAAGTCAGGGGGATAGTCACCAAAGTTTGGCGCAGGCTTA
This sequence comes from Alphaproteobacteria bacterium, assembly GCA_010031785.1. Classification (GTDB taxonomy): domain Bacteria; phylum Pseudomonadota; class Alphaproteobacteria; order UBA9219; family RGZA01; genus RGZA01. Next base: position 41,867 of record RGZA01000001.1, on the reverse strand, counting down.
CCCTCGGCATCCGTGCCACTCATGAAAGTTTGAAAAATGGTAAAGAAGATGTTGCCGTTCTTCGGCACACGACCTTTTTTACGAATTTCGTCAGGTGCAATCCGCACAAGTGCATCTTCGGAGAAGGCGGAGAAAGAGTTATAGGCTTGGTCGGCAAGGATGTTGCGGTCGGCTAGAAAAAGAATGCGCGGACGGCGCACTGGCTCACGACTTAGATTCCAACGGCTTTGAAATAGCTTCCACGCCAACTGAAAGGCAATAAAGGTTTTGCCTGTACCTGTTGCTAGCGTCAGCAACACACGGTCTTTGCCATCGGCGATTGCTTCTAATGTTTTGCTTACTGCATTGTCTTGATAATACCGCGCAGGTTTTTGCCCACCGCTATCTTCATATGGAACAGCAGCAAAACGGTCGCGCCATGCATTCTCTTTGGCGAAGGTGATGTTCCATAACTCGTTAGGTGTGGGATAGCAAGTAAGCTCGCCCTCCTCTCCAGTTTCCATGTCAATGCGGTAAACCGCTGCGCCATTGGTGGCATAGGCGGTGCGGATGCTCAGCTTCTCGGCATAGGTTTTGGCTTGGGCTGCGCCATCGCTCACGGGCAGGTCGCGCTTCTTGGCCTCAATCACCGCCAACTTAGTGTTGCGATACATCAGCACATAATCCGCAATCATGGGCTTACTGCGCTTGCCAGCACCTTCCAGCCGCCCTTGGGTAATATGGTATTCCCGCTGGATGCGGCTGCCCTCGACCACGCCCCACCCCGCCGCTTTCAATGCGGGGTCAATCAACTCGGCGCGGGTTTCAGCTTCATTCATATTATGTCTTCACCAAATTAAAGCTGACTTTATACCGATAGAAGACGATGTTATTCGTCATTGATAATGCACGGCGGATTTTTTGATCATCTTCATGTGCGATAATTGCACCAAGCACCGTCTGCCCATCATCCGCCAATTCGTCCTGTACAAAACTCATGTAGCGCATTGTCTGTCCAACGACTGCATCACTGGCGCGGCCTTTCTTTAACTCCACAACCAAAAGACGTTTTTTGTCTTTGCTAATAGCCAAAATATCGAGTGGCCCCGTATCGGTTTGGTATTGCTGCGCCTTAACACCGTCTTCCTCGTAAATATCATAATCTTTACCGAGTTCAGTATGCGCCCAATTTTTAACAAGAAACTCTTCCAAATGTGCTTCAAGCGCGAATGAAGATGGGTCTTCAACAGTTGCGTCCGTCGAAATAAGCGTAGGCGCAGATACGCCGCCAATAAGTTTAACAAGTTCATCACTGTGCTTGGTGATGTTGCTTGCTGTGCCGATAGAGCCTGTGGAGTTACGCAACGCCTCGCTCATTTCTGCGCGGTCAATCACAACATTCAGCCATGTGACAGGCCGACGGTGTGGCAGAATTTTTCCCTCTTCGTAATAATATCCGCCGTTAACTTCACCGACACGATATTTGCCCATACCATCGGGACACAACACAACATCCCCTTGCTGTATGCCCTTAGAAACTGTCCATAGCGCACCGCAAGCAAGACCAGCACTAATCTTGGTTTTGTCGGGATGACCTGCAAGGTAAATGGGGATGAACTCTTTGTTAAATGCGCGCCATTCCTCTGGCAATTTATGAGCAAGATTTTGATGAATACCAAAATCTGTTCCAATAAAGTTGCCCGCAAAGCACTCATCAGCATGAACGCTCTTCTGGCCTAGCATGATGCGGTAGTAACTTTTTATACTCATGCTGCCAACCTATCCATGCGCAGTTCACCCGCAAATGCTTTTTGCAGAATAGCTTGTTTCAATGCCGCCAGAATCTCCAGCTTTTGCTGGTAAATGGCTTCAAGGCGCTTGGTTTCGGTGGAGAGAGTATCCACGCGGGCAACAATGTCATCTATTTGTTCCAGAGGAGGCATAACTAAAGGAAGTTTGTGCAGTGCCTGACCAGTAAAATGTTGAATGCCAGCACCTGCACAATGAGCCTTCAACAAACCCGATTTTTCTAGATAGTATAAGTAATATACAAAGTACTTATTATATTTTGGCTCACGGAACCGCACCCTGTGAAGGGCTTTCTGGAAGTGAATTGCATAGTCTTCTTGCCAAATCGCTGCGCGACCAGGATAGCCACCTTCACAAATCAGCACATCTCCTTTGATTGCAGTATATTTTTCTTCCTCTTCCGGCAGAAATCTCATTTCCAAAAGGTCAGACAAATCACAGTTGAGCCAGCGCACATTGATGTTGCGAAGATATTTTTTAGCGACACCTTTGTTCTTAGCCTTATCAAGCATTTTTCCGAGAGAATGGTGTGCGACATCGCCTAGCTTCTTCTCCTCCCACCCATTGCCTTTGGTTGTGAAGATGGATTGCAGGTGGCTTTCAAACAGCTCGCGGGCGTTTTGTAGGTTCTTTTTGGCGTTCTCGGTCGCGGTCGCAATACCCGCAAACGCATCATCCAACACCGCCACAATCCGCTGCTGTTCGGTAATATCTACTAGTGGCACGAGCGTATCTTTAATTTTTGCCTGTGAGATGTTTGGCTGAGCATTGCCCACGGCCTGCGACGCTAACTCATCGTATTTTGAAAGAAAAAGGTAATAAAGGAACTTTGGCTCAAAATAGTCACTGGGCAATATGCCACAGACCGCCTGATTAGTGGATGCTTCAAAGCGAAGTATGCCTGCTTCGCCAGCGTTCGCCCCATACATTGCGATTAAAACCGTGTTCTTCGGGAAAAGTTTGGCGGATGAGTTTTCGAGTCCCAGCGGTGTGATAAAGTTTTTAGCAGCAAAAATCTCACCCTGATTGACCTCGCCGCTCTGCAACCACGGTATTGTGCCTTGTTCGTAATACTCTTCTTTTGAGGTCAGCGGCGTTCCGCCAGCCCCTGTTTTACAAATATCCCCTAATCTTTTCATCCGCCAGCTTCTACCGCGCGGAGTATTCGTTTCCGCACGCATATAAAATGATACACCTACACGTTCGATATGTTCACGTAGTTTGGCGTGTTCAAGCTCATCAAAAAGCGACAGGTCGATGGTATAGGGCAGCAGTAAATTATCCAATGCTTCGGATATATCTCCCAACAGCTCAGGGGTGAGCTGCTCGCCGTATAGGGTCAGGTCAATATCAGACCCCGTTTTATAATTACCTTTGGCACGCGAACCATACAGCACCGCCTTTTCTACGGCAGGGAATGTCGAAAACACGCCGCTGATTCGTTGAATGGTATCGCTGCTAAGGCCGTATTGCATCAGCTAATCCTGCGCATCGTACATGGGGGTGAATTTTTTAGCCATACTTGCAAAGGCTGGGTAAAACCGCTCCACCACATCAATGGTAATGTTTTCGGCCACTTCGGGGTTGTAGGTATGAGTGGTGAGATTTCGCGATTTTATCATGTCCATCCATGTTAGGCCGTCTTCAATCAGGTCGTTCTTAAAAGCTTCGCGTGATGCATCTTTTGAGCCAATTAAGCCCTCGGCTCCTTTATGTTCCAAATAGTCTTTCAGTACGTTCCACGCGAGTTCATGCGTGAACTCAAAACTTTGAATCAATCCCTGCTGTTCCAATTTTGAAAGTGGTCGTTCTTGCGACAATGCAACAGCTTCTGTCAAATTTTGTAGGGCTTTGATATAGTTATTAAAACGTTGCTTCCAGCGAATATCTTGCATGGGATCACTCTCCTTTATAGCATTGCTTTGATGCGCGTCATAATGACCGCGCTTTCGTTATCCAGCGACAATACTTCGTCGATGATGGCTTGCGGGCTGCGGGCTGCAACTTCCTCGGCCTTATTCGGGTTCTTCGTCGAAAGGTCATAGGTGGTGGGGTCAATCGTCGCCGCATCGACCGTCCATGAATTATCGGAATTGGCGAAGCTGGCTTGCAGCTTTACAAAGTCCTTCACGTCCTCATCGTTTAATGGGTTGGTTTTGCCCATGTTGCGGTCTGGCTTGAGTTGGTAAAACCACACCTTGCGCGTGGCCGAACCTTTTTCAAAAAAAAGCACCACCGTTTTAACGCCTGCACCTTGGAAGGTTCCCGAAGGACAATCCAACACCGTGTGTAGGTTACAGCTTGTCAGCAGCTCCTTACGCAGAGCGACGGAGGCGTTGTCTGTATTGCTCAGGAAGGTGTTTTTAATAACAATCGCCGCGCGGCCACCCGCCTTTAGTGACTTGATGAAGTGTTGCAAAAACAGGGAAGCGGTTTCACCCGTTTTAATGGGGAAATTTTGCTGCACCTCCTTGCGTTCCTTCCCACCAAACGGTGGATTGGCGAGGATGACATCGAAGCGGTCTTTTTCCTGAATATCGCTGATATTCTCGGCCAGCGTGTTGGTGTGCAGGATGTTCGGCGTCTCGATACCATGCAAAATCATGTTCATGATGGCGATGACATAGGCGAGGCTTTTCTTTTCCTTACCATAGAAGGTTTTGGTTTGCAGCGTTTGCAGATCGCTGGTGGTCAGTTCTTTGCTGGCGCGCAGGTATTCATAGGCTTCACACAAGAAGCCTGCGGAGCCAACCGCGCCATCATAAATCCGCTCACCGATTTTTGGTTTCGTCACCTGAATCATGGCGCGAATAAGCGGGCGCGGAGTGTAATACTCGCCGCCATTACGCCCTGCATTGCCCATGTTTTTTATGCGAGTTTCATACAGGTGCGAGAGTTCGTGCTTTTCCTTCTGCGAGCGGAAGCGCAGTTCGTCCACCCGTTCCAGCACATCGCGCAGGGTGAAGCCGCTTTGCACCTTGTTGCGGATTTCGCCGAATATCTCACCGATTTTATATTCGATGGTATCGGGACTATCCGCTTTTTGTTTGAAGCCTTTGAGGTAGGGGAACAGCTTGGTATCCACAAATTCGCGCAGGTCGTCGCCTGTCAATGCCTTGTTGTGATCGAATGTGCCATCGGTCGCTTTGGGTGCTGCCCATGATTCCCAGCGGTATGGCGCATCAATGATATATTCGTATGGCTTGCCGACAAGCTCGGCTTCCATCGCCCGCTCGCGTTCCAAGTCGTCGAGATATTTCAGGAATAAAATCCATGAGGTTTGCTCAGCATAATCCAGCTCGCTGGTGCAGCCTGCATCCTTGTGCAGCACATCATCGATATTTTTGAAGACTTGCTCAAACATTGCGTTGCCTTGGTGAGTTAGATTTTATTCAACTTAATGGATTGCACCAACAACGCAATTATAATGAGCGTTTAACTTGTTGTGAGTTTTCATGAGTCTGGCTGCATAAACTCAAGGTAATTCAGCACGCACCTAATAACTTCTGGCGGATCGCAGAGTTTTTTGCCATCCAGCCTTATCAGCACGCCTTGACGCTCTCAACTTAGCGCTAAATCTCTAAAGCCAACATTTAGGACAAAATAGCCCCCACAACCCCACCTTAATCCAACCCTATTTTGTGGGTTATATTGTGGGTTGCAACTCTATTCTATACTATAAACTATTGATATATAACGATAAATGTTTAATAAATGGCGGGGGGATGCCAAACACATCCAACGCCTAACTATTTGATTTAAAAAAGTCTTTTTAAGTGGTTGCAAGCATGATGCCCCCAAAAGTGCCCCACTCCACCTTATAACTCCAAAGGACTAATCGATTTGTTTGAAGCTATGCTCACTTTGAATAAGACGCCTGTCAACAATGGCATCAGTAACACGCAATGGTGTGGCAAAAGATAGCCCTTCCAGTGAGCGTGCCCTTGATAGAGCAACATAGGCCTGCCCAGAAGCAAACGCGCCTGTAGCCAAATCCACACGAACATTTTCAAGCGTTAAGCCTTGCGCCTTGTGAATAGTCAGTGCCCAAGCAGGAATAACGGGAATTTGTGAATAGCTGCCCACTACTTTGGCTTCAATGCTTTGTTTTTCATCATCCCATTCATAGCGAATGTTTTCCCAAGCTGCTTTGGCTACCTCATGCTCTCCGTCTTTATCATCAAGTTTTACCCAAATACGATCCTGCCCAAGCCGCACCACCTCACCCAATGAGCCATTGACCCACTTTTTACCTTTGTCGTTTTTTACCATCATTATTCGAGCACCGACTTTAAGGTTTAGAAGCTCAGGCGTAGGAAGCTTATCTTTATCAAGATTAAACTCGCCACTTATTATGCCTTCATACAGCACATCTTGGCTTGGAAGGCTTTTCAGCCCACGCTGATTATACTTTTCAGCAATAGCGTTTGTTCCTGTCAGAATAACGGGGGCGGCATCCCGTTTATGTTGTCCAAAACATGTATTATTAAAGGCTTTTACAGTTTCTTCTAAATCATCTCCTGATCGTATATTGCCTAACAAGCGTATATATTCTGGATCATCTTGACGGTGAACTTTTGAAAGCTCAATGGTAACAACTTTATTTTTCTGTAAGCATTTTGCACTAAAGGCAAACGGGGTTTCATATCCCATGCTACTTAGAATTTCTTCTTCATCACCTCTTACAACGGGTGGCAGTTGTAGGAAGTCCCCCACTAAAATTATTTGCACACCACCGAATGGACGAGCATCTTTCCTGTTTATTTGCAGCGCATGATCAACGGCATCTAACAAATCAGCACGTACCATTGAGATTTCATCAATGATTACCCGCTTTAGATTTTTAAATAGTTTTGCGCCACCACGCCTTGGTTGAATTTCTGATAGATTTTGTGAATAATAATGCTCAATGTCATTTCTAATTTTAGTGAGTGCATTTAATTTGGATAGATCAGTTTTAATTCCAAGGCTCTTAAATCTATCAATAATTTGATGCTCAGTTACTGTATTATCACCGACACCAACAAAAATTATATTGCCATCAGAATCTTTTATGGCTTGTTGTTTTGCTTTTATGTGCACCTCTTTTGAATCTTTAGGACATAAGCGCAGCAATACTTCTTTACATAAAAGCAACACGCCAGCATGAAGATTACGAAAAGCTGATAAAATACGTTTTGGATCGTCATTTTTAAAATCTTCAATTCCCAATTGGACTGAATCAATCGCATTTTGAAGAAGATCAGATTCATCACCGTCCTCCATATAATCCGATATGTTACTCATGATTTTTCAATCTTTTCGTTCGTTTAATGGCGGCAAGGCATCAACAATTTTCATCGTTTCAATGCTTACGCGCACAATGCGTTTTACAAGGTCAATGATGTAACGCGGATCATCCGACCAATCGTTAGGGTCATTGATAATCTGGCTGTCTTTATCACGAGTGAATTGATAACGCTCAATTATCCATTCAAGGGCAGGCTTGCCATTCACTACATACTCATAGGCTTCTAGCGGGATGCCCGTAAGGGTAATAAGGCTGTTGTAAATGATGGTGGTTTTATCCACCGCGCCATCCTTCTTACCAAATGTCATTTTGCTGACTTGGTAATCTGTTTTTGGATTAAGCGTTAGCTTTGCCGCGTGCTCAGTCAGCTTATAAGGCTCAATCGTTTCATAGTTTAAATGCCATTTGGCAAGCTCGCGCCCTGCTTTACTAAATACCCAAAAATCTTTTGCCAACGGAATACGTGGCAACATTTTTTTAAGGTCAGAAGAAAAACGCGTTTTATATTCAGGTGAGTGCAAGATGCCATAAACATAATAGAAAATATCTTCCTTACTAATCGCACCATCATAAGCATCCCTGAATTTTATCAAAATTGCATCAGATATATTAGATTTTTTGCGGTAATCATTGGCATCCGCCAGCATAGAAATTTGATTTGTGGGCACTGACTTTTCATAGCTAAAAAGTGGAAAGGATTGCCCCGTATCATGAAAATGTAAGTTGGGCAAAACATTTGCAATCAATGCAGAGAACTCTTTACTCGCTCCCACCCCTGTCATACAGATAGCTAAATTGCTTATGCCATTTTCAGGAAAAAACCTTGGCATTTGATAAATCATATCATTAAAATCTTTATTAAAATAAGCCCACTGTTTGCAAAAAGGCCTGTATACGCTTTGAAAAACGGAGCTTTTAGAAAAGCTGTGTTTTACAAAACGGCTCAGGTCTTCCTTAAGGCCACGAGACCAGCTAATTTTCGTGGGGTCAGTGTCCACAAAATTTTCAACGATTTGCTTCCTTTCATCGGTTGATTTGAAATTTTTCCCTTTTCTGTCTTTCTCAAAACTTTCAGTTTGTTGATTGTAAAAATCGATCATACCCTTCATGTTAGCTGTCAAATTTCTATCAGAGAAATTATACGCCCACGTATCACGGTTTGTTTTCACACCACTAGAATACGTATCAAAAATGACAGCTTCATGTTCATTTTCTTTATCGCCGATTGCAATAAACTTATCAAACGCTGGGTCACGCTGATTAATCCAGTCATGGCTGTCGTTTGGTGTAAGTTTTTGCCAGTCAATTTTCTTTGTACTGCCAAAATCAGAAACGATTTTTAGCTTTTCTTCACGGCTCAAATAATCACCAATATCATGGTAGAAAAGCTTAGTTTTACCTTTCTTTTCTATGTTTTTGATCAGCAAAGTAATTGCAATTGGCGTTCGAGACCCCTCACCAAAAACATTGCCTTTTTCCATACGCCTTTGCTCGCCAGAAGTCCGAGCATTACCGCGCAAATTAAAACAATAAATCGATGCAAATTCATCCACCAAACATTTGCGTAAACCATCCATCGAATTGTTATCGATAAATGACCCGTTACTGACAAAGCAAATGATGCCTTTATCTGTTATGCGGTCACTCGCCCAACGAATTGAGCGGATATAGGAATCATAAAGACTGTTTTTATTTGTTGCTGTTGAATGAACAGCATAAGTATCTCTTATTCTGCTATCCAAAAAAGTATATTTTAAATTTTTGTTGGCATCATTCTCACTTGTTTGCCCGACTGAGTACGGTGGATTGCCCATAATAACACGAATGGGGCTTTCTTTTTGTCGTTTCACGCGTTTATTATTTTCTGGAAACATTTTATCATGTAACGCCCCGCCACTTTCAGCCATTTGGAAAGTATCGGTCAGCACGATGCCATCAAACGGTTTATACTTACCGCCAGAAAGCCCGTGATAGGTTTCCTCAATGTTAATCGCGGCAATATAATAAGCCAGCAATAGAATTTCATTGGCGTGTAATTCGCTTTGGTATTTTCGCGCTAAATCAGCGGGATCAATTAGGCCGTTTTGCAGCAAACGTACAATGAATGTACCCGTGCCCGTGAATGGGTCAAGGATATGAACATCTTTATCTGTTAAGCCCACGCCAAATTCTTGGCGCAAGGCATCGTCCGCACTGCGAATTATAAAATCAACCACTTCCACAGGCGTATAAACAATGCCAAGGCGTTCAGCCATGCGCGGGAAAGCAGTACGGAAGAACTTATCATAAAGCTCCTTAATAACATTTTGCTTACCTGCCGCGCTATCAATACCGCTTACACGCTGTTTTACGCTGTCATAAAACTTTTCAAGCTTCTCGGTTTCTTTATCAAATGCCTGATCCTCCAATACATCAAGCATTTTTTGCATGGTGATGGAAACGGGGTTTTGCTTTGTAAATTCATACCCTTCAAAAAGGGCATCAAATACTGGTTTGGTAATCAAATGCTGGGATAGCATTTCAATCGCATCATCTTGGCTAATGCTTGGGTTTAAATTATCTCGTAAACCCTGTAAAAATTCATCAAATGCCTTGCGGTGTTGTTGATCAGAACTTTCCAGCAATGCTTTTACACGGGTGATGTGGCGTTCGGCAATCTGGGCAACATCTTTTGCCCAATCTTCCCAATAACGGCGATCCCCGCATTTAACGACAATTTTGGCATAAATTGCATCGCGCCATTCTTCAATGTTAGGAAAGGCAAAAACATGCTGGGTGTTTTTTGGTTTACTATCCGCGCCATTTTCACTTGCGCCCTCACCCTCAACATCACCGCCCACACCAATCACTTGGATATTTTCAGGGCGGGCTTTATTCAAATCAATCTGATTAACTGTGGCATTAAACCGATCATCGTGGGCACGAAGGGCTTGAAGCACCTGCCAGACAACCTTGTATTTCTGATTATCCTTTAAGGCTTCTTCCGGTGTCATATCTGCTGGGATGCCAATTGGAAGAATTACATAGCCATATTTTTTCCCATCAGCTTTACGCATCACACGCCCCACCGACTGCACCACATCTACAATCGAATTGCGCGGGTTTAGGAACATCACCGCATCAAGCGCAGGAACATCCACACCTTCGGATAAGCAACGGGCGTTTGATAAAATCCGGCAAGTATTTGGTGACGTTTCAGCTTTTAGCCAATCGAGCCTTTTATTGCGTACAAGTGCATTAAAAGTACCATCAACATGGTCAACTTCACAAACAAGGGTGTTTTCTTCCTCTTGATGCTTTTTACGATATTCATCCACGACTTGCGAAAAAAGCTCAGTAAGCCGTTTTGAATCTTTAATTGATCGTGAGAAAGCTACTGCCCTACGCATAGGGCTTGCATCAGCCTCCAATGGATTGCCGCTTAAATCTCTGCCCATGCGTTTAGACAGGCCATTCCAACAACCCATAATTTTAACAGCATCTTCTAATTTTATTTCGTTATTTTCATCGGCAATTTGTTTTTGAAATGTTTTGCTGACGTATTTTTCATCAACCGCAAGTACCATAACTTTATAATCAGACAATAAGCCTTTGCTTACAGCTTCTGAAAAACCAAGCCTGTGCAATTCCTTGCCATAGAGATTTTCATCATCCATTGAGCACAGGGTTGCATCGCTATCTTTAGCTTGGGTCTTTGTGCCATCGCTGAAAATACGCGGGGTGGCAGTCATATAAAGGCGTTTTGTACCTTTAATGTAGGATTGATCATGGACTTTAACAAAGTGGGATTCATCTTCTCCTTCAAGCGTTACGCCTGTTGTGCGGTGGGCTTCGTCACAAATAATTAGATCAAAATCTGGCAAGCCTTTCTTTTGAGCATCCGCGACAACTTTAATAGATTGATAGGTTGAAAAAATAACGACCAATTCTTTTTTGACGGTGAACAATTCAACCTGAGCAACCAATTTTTTGGTGTCAGTGGTCGCGGGGAATGGAAGATCATGAGTGCTAATATCTTCATTTTCTGAACGCTTACCTACTTGGGCATCTGAGCAAACGGCAAAAGGATGCAACTTCACATCCGCCTCTGCCGTCCATTCCCGCAAAGTTTGGGATAAAAGTGAAATTGAAGGCACAAGAAACAGCACGCACCCTTTGGCGGGAACCATGTGCTCAGCAATCTTCAAAGCTGTAAATGTTTTGCCCGTACCACAAGCCATGATTAGCTTGCCACGATCAGCAATTTTTAGCCCTTCTGCTACTTTGGCGAGTGCAGTTTTTTGATGATCACGCAGCTTTTTCTTGGGTTTTAGTTTAATATCTTTTGGATTTTTTAAGCTAAATTTTCCCCAATCTATGGGGCTATCCGCCAAATCCTGCACACGCAAACGCTGCACAGGTGTTTTTTGATTTCTAAGTGCTTCCTCTGCATGATTGCTCCACTTATCGGTGGTAGAAACAATCATCCGGCTCGTGAATGGGGCTTTACCCGATGCGGTAAAGAAAGAGTCTATATCGCCCTTTTGTAAATTATAGTTGGGGTCATAAAATTTGCATTGAATAGCACAATAGTCCCCCGTGCCACGCTCCTTAGCGACAAGATCAATTCCTGTATCAGGCTTGTTACCACGGTCAGGCCATTCACCCCACAGCCACACATCACTATACTTGTCGCTATAGAGCGGATCAGTAACCAGATAATTAGCGATCAACCTTTCAAACTTATCACCTAAATCCCGATTTGAAGTTGCGGCTTCACGAAATTGATTTAATAGATCGTGGATGGTAGTCATGCAAAGGAAACCTTATTAGAAGCTAACAATGAATCGGCGGGTGTATACTTTCTTTATTATCAACATTTATGGCCTATTGCGATAATGGTTTTATGCCTTTCAAAATTGCGTGCATTTCAAGGATTTTTGCAGCCAAATCAGTATGGGGGACAGTCGCGGCAACATGCTTGGCGGGATTGGTGCAATATCCAAAAACCAATTGTTAATTAAAATATCCAGCCCTGTTTGCTTTTTTCTTCCCGCTTTATGGCTTGAAGGGTGCATTGGTCTGTGATCAATGGTTCTTCTGGCAAGCCAATTTTCCCATTGGCTGCTAGTTCAAGAATCTTGATGGCTGTGCGGCTGCGTTTATCGCTTGGTTGGTCTGCGCTCAAATCCGCCTCAATAACTTGCAAGGCTTTTTCAGCCATGCCAAGCAATCGGCTTCGCAGTGTTTCCCGCGCATCTTCGGTGGCGGCGTTCAATTCTGCCCTGAAATGCGGCTCGTTCTTCCAGCGTGAAATAGTTTCTCTTGTCACCTTCAGGCTGGCGGCAACGCTGGTGCAGCTTACCCCGCCAGATAGCAATGCTATCGCCTGTGTTTGACGTTCTTTGATTTTTCGTGACATTCAGCCCCCTTAATTTTGAGAATTTGAAAAATTTATCACCGCATTCGGTAATATCCACTGATTACCACACACCCCACCATATCTATAAATGCCAGCTTATTATCGTTCATCATCGCGGCGCGTTCTTGGTAATCCGTGATGCCCACAAACAACTGATGGTAATATATGTGTATCATTTTTTGATACTGCTCCGTCTTAAGTATTGGGGGGTACAGTATCACTTTTTGATACCGTACCCATCTCATAGCCATACATGAGATCATTATTTGATACCGTGTCATTCAAATCTTGATACCGTTGATTTTTTTTCTTTATTTCTTGAAAGCCATGCTTAGCAAACTCTTTCGTTGGTGCTGAGCCTTTATAGGGATGACAAGTTAAAATGAATGTTGATGCATGTGGGGTCTTTAGTGAAAAGCTCCCCTTTATGACAATTTTGAGAAATCCCCAGTCCAGTAACTCCTGCATATATTTTCTCGTAGAGTTGTTAGAGCAGTCAAGTCTTGCACTCGCATCTCTTACTGAAAGAAAGAGCTTTCCATTGTTATCTATGAGTTTGCCGTCTTTATTTTTATAGTGTCGGTGAAGGTTCATAAATTCAATTAACAGGGATCTTGCTCCACAGGACAAGGCTAAATAGGCTTTGGATCGCAGTATGTAATCATGAAGAAGAAAATATCGTCCATCAGGATTCCTGCTGCGACCATTTGGAAGTGTGGTTTTGCCCCTACTTGCCACAAGTTCACCTATGGCTTGGTAATTGTACGCTGTGAGCCGTTTTCATGTTTTTTGGGAAGACGGCTTCCAACCCATTCGAAAACCTGCTCCTCTGACCACCCAATGGCACGCTGGGTTAACTTGATCTGGGAGGGAAAGCTTCCATCTTTGATTGCCGCGTATATGGTTGACCGCGCAAGGCCGGTAATTTGGATCACTTCTTTTAGACGGATAAAGCGTTTAGACATCTTGGAATCTCCTTAGTTGCTGTTGAAACTAAGAGCATCCTAATGGACAATTGAGAGGTATTTTCTGAACCTAAACGCGGCTAATGGGTACAAAAAATAAAATTATTAAAGTCTAACTTTCAAAGTCTGACTTTCTTTGAAACCAGCCATCCTTTTTCATAAAATTCGACGAGTTTATTTACTCGGCGCACACCAGAAAATTTCCTGAAATGCTTATAAAGCGTATTGCGTTGAGGCATACGGTCTTCAAAATCAGAATCATTAAATGAATGTTCAATTTCAGTTGCAATGTTCTGAAATTTATATGTTCTGCCATTAAATTTGTTGTGAGCCATTAATAAAATAATATTTTTTACGAGTAGTTCCGTTGGTAGCTTTAGTATATCCGACCTTTTACGAAACATCTGATTTTTTGGGTTGCCATTTTTTCCTCTTTTTACTTTGACGCCAAATGCAGTATCCAATGTGCAGTCTCTTTTTTTACAGTAGTTGGCGAGCCTTTTTTTCAAATACTCTAGAAACTCTTTCCTAGGCATCCATCCAATGTTTATAATGTGCTGTATAGCATAAAGTGTATGAACAGGGCTTGCATCGAGATCATCTATCAACACATCAAAATGTATAAAAGCAAAAAGCTCCTGTTTTTCATCAATAGTTAGCTGAGTAGTGCAGCATTTTTTTTGGGGAAGTTTTTTGTTGCCCATATTATGTGACTTTTTCATTTTTCAACCCCTTATGCCGTTTTTCCAAAATAACCAATAATCACTTTACCACCCATAATTTCATCCAAATAATCCGCCCAACCCTGCATCATGGTGCGGCGTTCAGGCAGATATTGAGCGTGATTATATGCAGCACGGATTTTGTTGCGTTCGCCATGTGAAAGTTGCCGTTCAATCACATCAGAACGATAGCCCAATTCGTTTAAAATGGTGGAGGCGGTGGAACGAAAACCATGCACGGTGGTTTGCGAGTGATAGCCCATGCGGTAAAGAGCAAAAAGCATGGTGTTATTGCTCATGCACTTAAAGGCATTGCTACGTGCAGGAAACACAAATTCGCTTTTTTCGTTTAACTTTTTAAGCTGTTCCAAGATTACAACCGCTTGCTTCGCAAGCGGCACAATATGTGTTTCCTTCATTTTCATGCGTTCGGCAGGAATCCGCCATTCCGCTTTTTCAAAATCAAATTCTTCCCATTTTGCGCCGCGTAATTCGGTGGTGCGTAAAAATGTGAGAATAATCAAACGCAAAGCCAGCTTGGTCAATGGATCGCCATCATACTCAGCAAGCTTTTTCATAAACTCAGGCATTTCTTTTGCCGTGAGATACGCATGGTGTTCTTTCTTTGCAGATTTCAATGCGCCGCGTAATGCGGCGGCTGGGTCTTGTTCGGCGCGGCCTGTAACAATCGCATAACGGAAAATCTGCCCACAGGTTTGAAGTAAACGATGAGGCAAATCTTTCGTGCCCCGCGCCTCCACCTTGCGTAACGCGGATAAAATCTGGGCTGCCGTTACCTGATTAATGGGATACGCCCCTACAAAGGGGAAAATATCAGCCTCTAAACGCTTTAGAACATAGGATGTATAGCCTTCCGTCCATGAACACTTACGGTTTTCAAGCCATTCTTTGGCGATAGCTTCAAAGCAATTTTCACTGTTTAACGCAGCTTTTCGCTTGTTTTCCTTCTTTTCCAGTGATGGGTCTTTATGCTCCCGCAAAAGCTTGCGGGCGGCATCACGGGCTTCACGCGCCTCTGCCAAAGAAACTTGATCGTAAATCCCTAAAGCCAGACGTTTTTCCTTGTCATTAATTTGATATTTGAAACGCCAGTATTTCTTAGCTTTTGGCGTTACTTCCAAATATAAACCACGCGCATCGTAAAGCTTATAAGTCTTTTCTTTTGGCTTGGCGTTTTTGCACTTAACTTCGGTAAGCGGCATAGTGGGGCATCTTTCTACCGAGGCTTGGGTTATGCCCCAATTTATGCCCCAGTTTTTTTCTGGATGTTGAAAAATCACTCCAGACTACCCTACACTGAAAACCTTCGTTTTACACGGCGTTATCTGCTTTTTCTGGACATCTCTAAACGTCCTAAGACAAATAATTGGCGGAGGGGATGAGATTCGAACTCACGAAACAGTTTCCCGTTTACACACTTTCCAGGCGTGCGCCTTCAACCACTCGGCCACCCCTCCAATTTATTCAATTATACAAAAAACGATATGTATAAATTGTCCACCGAAGCTTTAGCGAAGGTGGACTGTACCCGCAACAACAAACTGGCATACAGCCTGTTTATGACGCGGCATCTTGTTAGCAGAGATCGCGCAAAGATGGAATAGATGAAAAATGCTTTATTTTGCTGAGTTTTTGTGTCCACTTGTCAAACAGGTTTCGCATGCTAAAAAGGGGCATGTAAAACAACCCGAGCTACAATGCTATGCCCCAACAAAACGCTGCTCCTTCTTCTTCCTCTGGGCCCGCCCCTTCCCTGACCATGCTTGCTAATGCCATTCGCGTGCTCGCGATGGATGCGGTGGAGGCTGCAAAATCGGGGCACCCCGGTATGCCAATGGGCATGGCCGACGTTGCCGCTGTGCTGTGGGGCAAGTTTCTCAAATTTAATCCGAGCGATCCTACCTGGCCAGATCGCGACCGTTTCATTTTATCGGGCGGTCATGGATCGATGCTGCTTTATGCCGTGAATTATCTCACGGGTTATAAAAAAATGACGATTGAGGAATTAAAAAATTTCCGTCAGTTGCATGCGATCACTGCGGGCCATCCTGAAGTCATGCCAAGCGCTGGCATTGAAATGACCACCGGCCCGCTTGGCCAAGGCATTGCAACATCGGTTGGCTATGCGCTGGCTGAACGCTTACTCGAAGCACGCTTTGGCAGCGAACTTGTCAACCACACCACCTACGTTATGGCGGGCGATGGCGATTTGATGGAAGGCATCAGCCACGAAGCGGCATCGATGGCTGGCCATTTGAAACTCGGCAAACTGATTGTGTTTTATGATGACAACCAGATTTCGATTGATGGCTCCACGGCCCTTTCCTTTACCGAAGATACCAGCAAGCGTTTTGATGCCTATGGTTGGCAAACACTGAAATGCGATGGGCACAATATGGCGGAGATCGAAGCTGCGATTATCGCTGCGCATAAAGATGCGCGCCCGACGATTATTTCCTGCCGTACGGTGATTGGCCAAGGCTCCCCTAACAAGGCGGGGACACATGGCGTGCATGGATCACCGCTTGGCGCGGATGAAATTATCGCAACGCGTGAAAAGCTTGGCTGGAGCCACGCACCCTTTGTTATTCCAGAGGATGTATTGGCTGAATGGCGCAGCTTTGGTACGCGCAGCGCACATGAATATCAGGCATGGACCAAGCGTCATCAGGCATCCCCCAAGCGCGCTGAATTTGATGCCGCAATGAAGGGTGATCTTACACAGGCGGCGCGCGATGCGCTCAAAGCCTTTAAGGCAAAAGCTAAACAGGATAAGCCAAAAATTGCTACGCGCGTTTGCTCGGGCAATACGCTTGAAGCACTTATTCCGCACATGCCGGAAATGATCGGCGGTTCTGCCGATTTAACGGGATCGGTCAACACGCTTGTCAAAGGCTATGGCAGCATCACGCCGGAGTTCAAAGGCCGTTATATCCATTACGGTGTGCGCGAACATGGGATGGCGGCTGCAATGAACGGCATGGCGCTGCATGGCGGGATCATTCCTTATGCTGGCACGTTCCTGCAATTTGCTGATTATTCACGCCCTGCCATTCGTCTTGGCGCGCTGATGAAACAGCAGGTTATACATGTGATGACACATGACAGCATTGGCCTTGGTGAAGATGGCCCAACGCATCAACCTGTGGAACATTTATCATCGCTGCGCGCTATTCCAAACCTGCTTACCTTCCGCCCATGCGATAGCATTGAAACGGCAGAGTGCTGGGAGCTTGCGCTTGCTAATAAAGCCGCGCCATCCGTTCTC
This sequence comes from Alphaproteobacteria bacterium, assembly GCA_010031785.1. GTDB lineage: Bacteria > Pseudomonadota > Alphaproteobacteria > UBA9219 > RGZA01 > RGZA01. Next base: position 24,412 of record RGZA01000001.1, on the reverse strand, counting down.
GCTTTGTCGCGCCAAAATCTGCCAACCTTGCGCAGCGAAGCTGGCGATGAAAATCTATCGTCCAAGGGAGCTTATATATTATGCGGTGATGCTGACAAACGTCAGGTTACGCTGCTTGCAACGGGTTCTGAAGTTTCGATTGCAGTTGAAGCCTATGAAACGCTTAAGGCAGCTGGCATTTCTGCGGTAGTTGTTTCTGTGCCATGTATGGAACTTTTCAATCAGCAAAGCGATGAAACCCGCGCAGAACTTCTTGGCAAGCCACCGCGCATTGCGATTGAAGCAGGCATCCGCATGAGCTGGGATCGCTATTTACGCGAGCAAGATCGCTTTATCGGCATGAGCAGCTTTGGGGAATCTGCACCAGCACCCCTGCTTTACAAGCATTTTGGCATTACAGCAGAGGCTATTGTCACAACAGCCAAATCTTTGCTTAAATAGCCGCTTAAATTTAAACACGCTATAATAAGGATAAAAAGGAATGACCGTTCGAGTTGCTATTAATGGATTTGGGCGCATTGGCCGCTTAGTGTTCCGCGCTATTTTTGAATCGGGCCGCAAGGATATTGAAGTTGTTGCGATCAACGATCTGGCCGATGCCGATACCAATGCGCATCTTTTAAAATATGACTCTGTGCATGGTCGCTTCCCCGGCGAGGTCAGCGTTGCTGGCGATGTGATGACGGTCAATGGTAAGCCTGTGAAGGTGCTTAATGTAAAAGACCCCGCGCAATTGCCATGGAAAGATCTCAAGATTGATATTGCACTTGAATGCTCGGGCATTTTTACCAAGCGCGCAGATGCCGCCAAGCATATTACGGCTGGCGCAAAGAAGGTGTTGATTTCAGCGCCAGCGGAAGAAGAAGATCTGACCGTTGTGTATGGTGTGAACCATCACTTGCTCAAGCCTGAACACACGGTTGTATCAAACGCTTCCTGCACAACCAACTGCCTTGCACCTGTTGCGCATGTGCTGCATAACGCGATCGGTATCGATAAGGGCTTTATGACCACGATCCATTCCTATACTGGCGATCAACGCACCGTTGATACGATGCACAAGGATTATGCGCGTGCGCGTGCAGCAGCACTGAATATGATCCCAACCTCAACCGGCGCAGCAAAGGCCGTTGGCAAGGTATTGCCGGATTTGAAGGGTAAGCTGGATGGTACCTCCATCCGTGTGCCAACGCCAAACGTGTCGGTAGTGGATTTCAAATTCATCGCCAAGCGCAGCACGACGGTTGAAGAAGTCAACACCGCCATTTCAAAAGCAGCTGCAAGTGGTGACCTTAAAGGTATTCTTGGCACCTATGATGTTCCGCTGGTTTCAACCGATTTCAACCATGACCCGCACTCCTCCATCTTTGCCTTGCATGAAACCAAGGTCATTGAAGGCACGCTGGTACGCGTTCTGTCATGGTATGATAATGAATGGGGCTTCTCCAACCGCATGGCTGATACGGCCGTGGCCATGCATAAGGCTGGCTAATTCAAACTAATATTTAAGAATAGAAAAGCCATCTCAGATAATGAGGTGGCTTTTTTTATTGGCACTATTTTATTGGCAATACATCTTCGTGCCATCAAAGGCGTAGGAGCGGCCCTGTGCATCGCAATTGGGCGTTACAAGACATACGTGTTTGCCATTGATAAAGGCAGGCTGTTCGCGTTTTTTAGGATCACATACCACGCGCTTTATACACACAAAGGATTGCGTCATCGCATCATAGGTTCGCGTCTCATTGGTTGCGCATAAAGGCATTTTCTTGCATACCGTCAGGTCATTCACCTTGGTTGCAAATTCATCAAGCGCACAATTGGACTGCGTGATGATTGCGCCAGTTGGCGTTGTGATGGTTGACACGGTCGGCGCTGGCAATGTGGGATCGGTACCAGTCGGTGTGGTTGGCGCAGTTATCGGTGTCGTTGGTACGGCTGGCGGTAGCGTTGTCGGTATCGTTGGAGCAGTTACTGTGCTCTCAGCATGCGCAGGCGCCATCGCTGTACAGCACAGTAACAATGCGATCATAAACCATGAGCCGTAACGCATGACAAACCCTGTTCAAAAGAGAAACGTATGAAAAACAGTATATTTTCAAACTGTTAACAAATTTGAAATAGTTGCCTTTGCCTCATTTGAAGAAAGCGATGTATTACCATCTCTTAACCCTGTTGGATGTTGAATTTCAACACCCGCGCCCGTAATACGCCCTGGATCTTGCTGATTTTCTCAAGTAATTCGGCGCTCACCGGCTGGTCAACTGCAACAAGGGCCAATGCCTGCTCCCCCGTGCGGCCAAGATTGAAATTAGCGATATTGATCTTGTTTTCACCGAGCAATGTTCCAAGACGGCCAATAAAGCCCGGCTTGTCTTCGTTGCGTACATAGAGCATCACGGGTGATGGCTCGACCTCTACATTAAAGTCACCCAAGGCTACAATGCGTGGACGCTCAGCCCCAAGCAGCGAACCGGCAATCGTGTAGGCGCCCTGATCGGTCGTCAGGGTAAGACGTAACAAGGTTGGGTAATCACGGTTCACTTCGCGCTTGGTTTCCGAAATCTGGATGTTGCGTTCGCGCGCAATCACCGGCGCATTGATCATATTCACGCTATCCATTTGCGGGCGCAGGATTGCCATCAACGCAACGGCTGTAACCGGCTTGCTGTTGATAAAAGCCGCCTGCCCTTCATAATCGATTGCAATGCCTTTGATACCTGAATCAATCACCTGGCCGCAATAGCTGCCAAGGAATTCGGCAAGACGTATATAGGGACGCAGCTTAATAGCATCTTCTGCCGATACCGATGGCATGTTTAGCGCATTGACGACAGCGCCGCTGACCAGATAATCCGACATTTGTTCTGCAATCTGCAGCGCGACATTTTCCTGCGCTTCGGTTGTAGACGCACCAAGATGCGGTGTGCAGATCACTTTTTCATTGCCAAAAAAGATATTTTCTTTTGCGGGCTCCACAGGGAATACATCAAGGGCTGCGCCTGCAACATGGCCGCTATCAATTGCTGCTTTTAAATCCGCTTCATTGACAAGGCCGCCACGCGCGCAATTAATAATGCGCACGCCCTTTTTGCATTTAGCCAAAGATTTTGCATCAATGATGTTTTTGGTGGAATCCGTAAGTGGTGTATGCAACGTGATGAAATCAGCGCGCGTGAACAGCGCATCCAGATCAACTTTTTCAACGCCTAGATCGCGGGCGCGCTCATCCGATAGATACGGATCAAAAGCGATCACTTTCATCTTAAGACCAACGCCGCGATCAGCCACGATGGAGCCGATATTGCCGCAACCAATTACGCCAAGGGTTTTGCCAAACAGCTCTACGCCCATGAAGCGGTTTTTTTCCCACTTACCGGCATGGGTTGATACATTCGCAGCCGGAATTTCGCGCGCCAAGGCAAACATCATCGCAATCGCATGTTCTGCGGTTGTGATTGAGTTCATCATATTCATGAATAATGGCATTGAGTTCATCGGGCTTTAAGCCTGTTTTGACATCAACATCGATGCCGCGTTCTCTGAAAATTTCAACCGCGCGGGGGGAGAGTTCATCGGAGATAAGAACTTTTGGCTTAACAGTCATGATGGGAATCCTTTTAAGGAAATAGTTGATAAGGGAGTGGTTCAGGAAAACAGCGATTTAAGCTGCAGCGCGCAATTCAGATTTTGCTGTTGCAAACGCCCATTCGATCCATGGCAATACAGCCGCAATATCTGATGACTCAACCGTGCTGCCCGCCCAGATCCGTAAACCCGGCGGGGCATCGCGGTAGGCATTGGCATCCAGCGCAGCATTTTCTTTTTCAAGAAGTGCATTCACGCGTTTGGCAAAGGCCGCGCGGCCTTCTTCATTGAGCGTTAGATAGTCAGGGTCATTGAAAACAAAACACACCGATGTAGTGGAGCGCGTTGCAGGGTCGCTTGCAAGAAAATCAATCCATGGCGTGCGTTCAATCCAGTCAGCCAGGATTTTGTAATTAGCAAGATTACGCTCAACCATTGCCTTGGCACCGCCAATGGATTTTACCCAATGTAGTGCATCAAGCGCATCTTCAATGCAGATCATCGAAGGGGTATTGATTACTTCCCCGTTAAAGAAGGCTTCATTGACTTTACCTTTTTTCACAATGCGAAATGTTTTTGGCAGCGGCCATGTGGGCGTGTGCGTTTCAAGACGCTTGATCGCGCGCGGGCTTAAGATAATCATGCCATGCGCACCCTCCCCGCCCAGTACCTTCTGCCAAGAATACGTCACAACATCGAGCTTGTCCCACGGCAATGGCATGGCATATACCGCCGAGGTTGCATCGCAAATGGTAAGGCCTTCGCGCGCATTGCTAATCCAATCCGCATTGGGAATTTTTACGCCGGAAGTTGTGCCATTCCAAGTAAAGACAATATCATGCGCAAAGTTAGCCTGCGTCAGATCAGGCAGCTGGCCATACGTGCTGGAAACAAATTTACGTACATTCGGAAGCTTTAATTCTTCCACAATATCGGTAACCCAATCCTTGCCAAACGTATCCCATGCAAAAACATCGACCGGGCGCGCACCAAGCAGGTTCCACAGCGCCAGCTCCACAGCGCCTGTATCAGAAGCAGCGGTAATGGCGATTTTATAATCGGCAGGAACGCCAAGCGTCTCACGCGTTAGATCAATAATCTGCTGAAGTTTGGCCTTGCCTTCTTTGGAGCGATGCGAGCGGCCAATCAGTGCGCCCCCAAGCGCATCAAAGCTCCAGCCGGGGCGTTTTGCAGTTGGCCCGGAAGAAAAACCAGGATTTTTTGGTTTAGTCGTTGGTTTAATAATCGTATTCGTCGCAATTGTATTTGTCATTGTAGCTATTCCTTCCAGAATAGAAGCATTCCGTTGGGGGAATGTGACCCGCATTTAGAGTAACAAGGATTTTTGATATATGTCAAATACGAAATGAATGCACGCATAAAAAAAGACCGCCTGTTTTTTATGCAAGGCGGTCTTTGGATATTTGCTAATTGGTTTTCTTATTTTGGTTCAGGGGGTGGAACTGCGGTGCGCTCGCCCAGTGTTTGCAGGAATGCATTAAAGTCCCCGCCACTTCGTTGCAGTACGGATGCAAATTCAGAGCGCTGTGTCACGGTCATGCTTACACCTTCAACAATCACGTCAATTACAACCTGCTTACCGCCCTTGTTGCGAACGCGCCAATCAACCTGTACCGGCTGCGCACTTGGATTTGGCTTGATAATAGTGCCGGTTACATAGGTATCGCGCTCATCTTCTGCTTTTGCGCCAACAACCTTCCATGTTTCACCATGATAGAGGCTGAAACGGTCAGAATAGATTTGTACTACCAGTTTTTCAAAGAGCTGCATATATTTTTGGCGTTGTTCAGGCGTTGCAGCTTTCCAGCTAGTTGGACCAAGTGCAAATTTGCCGAGCAAATCAATGTCAAACCCATCGACCAGCATATCATGGAATGTTTTTGCGGCAGCTTCAGATGTCACGGACTTATCCGACAAAATGGAAATCGCCTTGTCACCAAGACCTTGAATAAATTTCTGCGCATCTTCGGTATTGCCAGCACGGGCACCATTTGATCCCGCGAGAATAAGTCCGGCAGACAAAACCAAAAACAAGGCGCAGCGCATAAATGACTTTGGAAAAAGCATGGTCATCAAACTCCTGAATGGTAATCTTGAATCACGGCACGTGAATCATAATGATGAAGGCGCAGTTTGAATAGCACGGCAAAACCTCTTTGACTAGGCTACCTTACCAAAAAATTGCGTTTGGAACGGGGCAAGATTAAGACGCTATGGAATAAAGTTTCTATACGTTAAAGCGGAAATGGCAGATATCACCGTCATTCATAACGTAATCCTTGCCTTCCATGCGTAGCTTCCCAGCATCACGGCAGGCAGCCTCCCCGCCTAACTTTATAAAACTGTCACAATCAATCACTTCAGCCTTGATGAAGCCTTTTTCGAAATCGGTATGAATAACCCCTGCCGCCTGCGGGGCTTTGCAATGGCGCCGAAGCGTCCATGCGTGGGTTTCTTTTGGCCCGACTGTAAAAAACGTAATAAGATTAAGCAGCGCATAACCGGCACGGATAATCCGGTTTAAGCCCGGCTCCGTCAATCCCATGCTTTCCAGATATTCTTTTTGTTCCTCTGCCGAGCTGAGTTGTGAAACCTCTGCTTCAATCGCAGCCGAGATTACCACCGCCTGGGTTTTTTCGGACCGCGCGCGCTCAAATACTTTGGCGGAATGCGCATTGCCATTGGCAGCAGCGCTTTCTTCTACATTGCAGACATATAATACAGGCTTGGCAGTAATCAGTTGCAGATTGCGAAAATGCGGGTCTTGTGCGGCGGTAAGTGTGCCGAGCATCTCGCGGGCAGGCTTGCCAGCCTGAAGCAATTTCAGTGCGGCCTCCATCACTTCCATTTGCGTCTTGGCTTCCATATCGCCGGATTTTGCCTTTTTGGAAATGGCATTGAGGCGTTTTTCTAGATTATCCATATCTGATATCATCAATTCGGTATCAACCGTTTCTGCATCGCGGATTGGATCAACAGAGCCCTCAACATGCGTGATGTCACCATCTTCAAAACAGCGCAATACGTGAATAATGGCATCCACTTCGCGGATGGTTCCAAGAAACTGATTGCCAAGCCCCTCACCTTTGCTGGCACCGCGCACCAATCCTGCAATATCCACAAACTCTAATTGGGTTGGGACCACTTTTATTGAGTTGGCTATTTTCGCAAGCGTTTCCATGCGATCATCTGGAACCGCTACGCGGCCCGTATTGGGTTCGATTGTACAAAATGGGTAGTTTGCGGCTTGAGCCGCCTGTGTGCTGGTGAGTGCATTAAACAACGTGGACTTACCAACATTTGGCAATCCAACAATTCCACAATTAAAACCCATGATGTTCTCTTTATATATGAAGTAAACAGTAAAAACGCCGCCACGTTAGATAGTTACACAGCGCAGCACAAGAGGCAGCTTAATCACTCACGACCATGTTGATATAGTCGCTTGTCCGGCCCTTTAACAACAGCGCAAGATACTTGGCTGTTTGCTCAAGCAAGGTATTGCGCCATGTATGTTCCGCCTTGGCAAAATCGGACAACACGTAATTGGAAACAATTTCTGATTTATCCGGCGCACGCGGATCAGGATGTCCTATCCCAAGGCGTACGCGCCAGTAAGTTGGCCCCATATGCTCATCAATCGATTTAATGCCGTTATGGCCGCCAGCGCCCCCACCCTGCTTTATTTTTACTTTGCCGGGTGCAACATCCAATTCGTCATGAAAGACAACGATGTTTGATAAGGGAATTTTATAAAATTGTGCCGCAGCCTGAACGCTATCACCGGACAGGTTCATATAAGTTTGCGGTTTTAGCAGAATGATTTTTTCTTCAACGCCAGTAACCGTACCTTCACATAATTCAGCCTGAAATTTTTTCTTCCACACTGAAAAAGCAAAATGGCGGTGGATCTCATCCACCGCCATGAAGCCGATATTGTGACGATTATTCTGGTATTTCGAACCGGGATTACCCAGCCCAACCACAAGCCACATGAGGGGTTACTTCTTCGCCGGAGCTTTCGCAGGAGCAGCGCCGGGTTTAGCCGCCGCAGCTGCAGGAGCAGCACCAGGTTTTGCACCAGCCGCAGGAGCAGCAGCGCCAGCCGCAGGAGCAGCTTCTGCTGCAGCAGCAACCACTGTTTCTTCCTTAACAACTGTTGGTGCAGCAACCGAAGCGATGGTTGTATCTTTGTTACCAAGAATAGGCGTTACATTTTCTGGAAGCGCAATGTCTTCTAAATGGATGGTATCGCCGATGTTCTTGCCTTCAAGATCAACCGTGATCTTTTCAGGAATGCGTTCGGGTGAACAGCTCAATTGGATTTGATGTTGCACGATGTTCAATGCACCACCGCGCTTAAGGCCCGGTGACTTATCCTGATTGATAAATACAACTGGAACAAACACGCGCACTTGCGTACCCGATGTAACGCGCAGGAAATCCACATGCACAACGCGATCCGTGATTGGATCAAACTGCACATCGCGTGGAATAACGCGCAATGTTTTACCCCCTGCTTCAATATCCATCAAATGGGTAAAGAACCCAGACTTCTGGCTGATTGGAACAAAGGTTCTTTCTTCAAGGGAAACCATAACAGGCGCTTCTTTGCCACCATACACAACGGCAGGAATGCGACCTTCAGAACGTACCGCGCGAGCATTCCCCTTACCGGCCCGTTCGCGGAGTTCTGCACTTACTTTTTGAACTTGCGTTGACATTTTACTCTCCATAACAAAAACGCATTACTTTTGCGACCGTACCTCCAGGGGTGCACGTATCGCACCAACACAACAACACTGCTATGCCGATTTATTATTCGAACAACGTGGAAACGGAACGCTCTTCGCTGATGCGTAAAATCGCCTCAGCAAGTAGTGGAGCAACGCTCAGTTGTTCAATTTTTCCGCACGCCTTAACCTGCGGAATGGCCAAGATACTATCAGTAATAATAAGTTTTTCCAGCGGAGATTTATTAACGCGCTCCACGGCCTCTCCTGACAGAACCCCATGAGTTATATAGGCTTTTACCGATTTTGCCCCCGCGCCCATCAGGGCAACGGCAGCATTACACAAGGTTCCAGCACTATCGGCAATATCATCGACTAGAATGCATGCCTTGCCTTTTACTTCACCGATAATGTTCATGACTTCAGAAACGCCTGCTTGCTCGCGGCGTTTATCAATAATCGCAAGGCCAGCATCAATCCGCCGCGCAAGTGAACGCGCGCGCATCACCCCACCCACATCGGGCGATACCACAACAATATCCTGATCTTTCATCGTAAGATTAATGTGTTTGATGAATACAGGCGATGCATGAAGATTATCAAGCGGGATATCAAAAAAGCCCTGAATTTGCCCGGCATGCAGATCCATCGTTAACATGCGATCGGCGCCAGCAACGGTCAAAAGATTGGCAACAAGCTTGGCCGTGATCGGGGTGCGTGGGCCCGATTTACGATCTTGGCGCGCATAACCATAATAAGGAACCACCGCTGTGATGCGTCGCGCCGAGCCGCGCTTGAGCGCATCCATGGTAATCAATAATTCCATGAGGTTATCGTTGGTTGGAAACGAGGTGGGCTGGATGACAAACACATCCTCCCCGCGCACATTTTCCAGAATTTCAACAAAGACTTCCATATCGGCAAAGCGACGGACGACCGCCTTAGTCAGGGCCATGCCCATGTGGCTGGCAATTGCCTCTGCTAAAACACGGTTACTATTACCTGCAATCAGCTTCATGGAACCATCTATATAATAGGAAGGAAGTCTAATAAAACTGGTTGTAGCATTTCAGATGCCGCCCGCCAAGCCAAACTTATCAAAAATACTTTCATTCCCTAGGTATATTGCTGTTGACGCCCCCTTTGCGTCACTTTATACAAAACGATCTTGAACGATCTAAGACCTACAATACTACACTGTATGAAAGAGTAAAACATGGCCACCCATAAATCTGCTGAAAAACGCGCACGCCAATCCGTGAAGCTCCAAGCAAAAAACCGCGCACGCAAGTCACGCGTTCACACCGCTACCCGTAAAGTAGAAGAAGCGGTAACGAAAAAAGATTACGCCGCAGCAACTGCAGCCTTACGCGCAGCACAACCAGAGATTGCGCGCGCAGCAAGCAAAGGCATGCTGCCAAAAAAACGTGCAGCACGTAAGATGTCACGTCTTTCAGCACGCATCAAAAAACTGAAGCAAGCATAAGCACTTATAGCGTTCTATAAAAATCTAAAAAACACCGCTACATTTTCAGCGGTGTTTTTTTATGATTATTTTCCGCAAATTGACGATAAAAAATAATTGTGCATCCGTTGGTTTTTCCAATGTGGTTTTTTCCAAACGCAGATTGTTTTTTTAAGTTATAAAAAAGTGAGAATGGTTTTTAAAAAACATCTCTTGTTTTTCATTTCGCCGCCGCCTCGCAAATTGTGTTTCGCTATGTTTATCAAACCAACCTTTTAAAACGTTTTTACAATTTGTTCTCTTCGGGCCTTCCCATGAAGGATCCCACATGGTGATACCTTTTATCAAGGTTATGCCGTAGAATTGTAAGCTTTCGTTTTATTCTATGATGAGGTCACCATGATGCAAAATGTTCAGCTTACCCATTCGTCATCTTCCTGCAAGAAGAGACCCGCTGAACAGAACCGTGCATCAGCCTGCCTGTCACACACTCCATCTTCTTAAAAAAAGACGTTAATATAATAACGCTCGCCTTGTACCCATTTTTGGGTCTAGTCTTTATTTGCTTTTGGTTGAAAGAATAAAAAAATATGTCTTCATCTTTTGTATCACCAAGCTCTGTTTCTGCCGCGCCCGCATGGGATGCGGTAAAAGGAAAAATCCGCGAACAATTCGGCGAAACGATCTTTAAACGCTGGTTGGAACCCCTTATTTGCAAGCAATGGGGCGTAGATGTGCTCCTTGCCCTTCCCACACGCTTTATGAAAGACTGGGTTGATACCCATTATACGGATAAGCTTAAAACGCTGTTTCAGGAAATCGATCAAAACGTAAAAGACATCCAGCTCACCGTTGAAAGCGCGCTCACTTCTTCTGAGCCTGCGCGTCAGGTTTCTTCTCCGATCGTTCAGCCCCACACTTCCCACTCAGTGCGCACATCATCCGATGATAAAGGTTCGCGCATTGGCCTGGCTTCGATGAACAATGATCGTGATGATATTTCATCACCGCTTGATCCACGTTTTACGTTTGAAAGTTTTGTGGTTGGAAAACCCAATGAGCTTGCTTATGCTGCAGCCCGCCGCGTTGCGGAAGCAAGCCAGGTCAGCTTCAACCCGCTTTTCCTTTATGGCGGCGTGGGCCTTGGTAAAACCCACTTGATGCATGCTATTGCATGGCATATCCGCAAGAGCAATCCTGCACGCCGTGTCATGTATCTATCGGCTGAAAAATTCATGTATCAGTTTGTGCGTGCGCTGCGCTTTAAAGATACGATGGCGTTTAAGGAACAATTCCGCTCCATAGATGTGTTGATGATTGATGATATTCAATTCATCAGCGGCAAGGATTCAACGCAGGAAGAATTCTTCCATACGTTTAATACGCTGGTTGATCAAAACCGTCAGGTGATTGTATCGGCTGATAAATCCCCGCATGATCTGGAAAAGATCGAGGAACGTTTGCGCTCTCGCCTTGGCTGGGGTCTGTGCGCCGATCTTCACCCCACCAGCTATGAATTGCGTCTTGGCATTTTGCATACCAAGGCCGAAGCGATGAAATGCGCTGTTCCTGAAAAAGTTCTGGAATTTTTGGGCCATCGCATCACTTCAAACGTGCGTGAGCTTGAAGGTGCCCTCAACCGCATCATCGCCCACTCCCAATTGATTGGCCGCCCCATCACCCTGGAAACCACGCAGGAATTGCTGCAGGATTTACTGCGTGCCACAAGCCGCCGCGTGACCATTGAAGAAATTCAAAAGAAAGTTGCTGAACATTACAATGTGAAGCTGGCCGACATGCACTCCCCGCGCCGTGCCCGTGCGGTTGCGCGCCCACGCCAGGTGGCGATGTATCTGGCCAAGCAGCTCACTACCCGCTCCCTTCCTGAAATTGGCCGTAAATTTGGCGGCCGCGACCACACGACAGTGATCCATGCGGTGCGTAAAATCGAGGAACTGCGCGGCGGCGATGCCACCCTTTCCGAAGATGTGGAATTGCTAAAGCGCTTGTTGCAGCAATAGGCTTCAACAATAAGCAGAATGCTTAACCGAAGCACTTGCCAACCCGCTAAAGTCTTGTTACGAAAGAGAAGTCTTTTTTTGCCTCTCTTCTAATCAGTCCCCCTTAATTTTACGGTTTTCTCATGAAGGTTGTTCTGGAACGTAATGTTCTTCTTAAAACGCTGGGCCATGTGCAAAGCGTAGTGGAGCGGCGTAATACCATCCCTATTCTTGCCAATGTTCTGATCCGCGCGGATAAAGACGGCGTGTCGTTTGTTGCAACCGACATGGATCTTGAAATGACCGAAAAAGTCGCAGCGCAAGTAAGCAAGCCCGGCGCCAAAACTGCACCCGCGCACACCCTTTATGATATCGTGCGCAAGCTTCCTGAAGGCGCGCAGGTTGAACTTTCTGCTACCGACACTGGCAACCAAATGTCGCTAAGCTCTGGCCGCTCCAACTTTAAACTCGGCTGCTTGCCGGTTGATGATTTCCCAACCATGTCGGAAGGCGATATGCAGCACAGCTTCACGCTTTCCTCAGCAGATTTCAAAACGCTGATCGATCGCACACGCTTTGCCATGTCAGTTGAAGAAACCCGTTATTACCTTAACGGTATTTATATTCACACGACCAAGACCAAGGGCGATCTTGCTGTGTTGCGCGCTGTTGCAACCGATGGTCACCGTCTTGCACGCCTTGAAATGCCAGCCCCGCGCGAAGCAGGCGCAATGAGTGGCGTGATTATTCCACGCAAAGCCGTTGCAGAAATCCGCAAATTGCTTGATGAAACCACAGCCGATATCACGATTGCCCTATCGGCCAGCAAGGCACGGATCAGCTTTGATAATGTCGTCATGACATCCAAACTGATTGATGGCACTTTCCCTGATTACGAACGTGTTATTCCAACGGGTAATGACAAGATCCTTGAAGTGCATGCCAAGACGCTGGCCAATGCAGTGGATCGCGTTGCGACCATTTCATCGGAAAAATCGCGCGCAATCAAAATTGCCTTAAGCAAAAACCTGCTCACCCTTTCCGCAAGCAGCCCTGAAGCTGGCAGCGCGATTGAAGAGCTGGAAGTATCCTACAAAGGCGAGGCGATTGAGATTGGCTTTAACGCCCGCTACTTGCTTGATATTTTATCACAAGTCGAGGGTGACGGCGCACGCTTCAGCATGGCCGATGCAGCATCGCCTACCATCGTTCAGGATGTATCGGATGCCAGCGCGCTCTATGTGCTGATGCCGATGAGGGTCTAATGGGCGTGTTTAACACGCCATGACCGCGCAGGTAATCCACCGCCTCCATCTTGAAGCATTCCGTAATTACGATACGCTCAATCTCGCATTGAATAGCACGCCGGTTATTCTGGTGGGCGAAAATGGCGCAGGTAAAACTAATATTCTGGAAGCCGTGAGCTTGTTAAGCCCCGGGCGTGGCTTGCGCCGTGCGGCGATTGCAGAGCTGCACAACACGCATATTCCGCCTGAAAAACCATGGTCGGCTTTTTTTGAAGCGGTGGGCAAACAGGGCGATGTGAATATTGGCATGGGCCGTGATCCGGAAAGTACGCCCGATAAAGAACGCCGCCTACTGCGCATTGATGGCAAAACAATCAAAGGACAAACGGCGCTGGCCGAGCATGTGAATGTCATCTGGCTGACGCCCGATATGGACCGGTTGCTCGCTGAAAGTGCGGGGGAACGCCGACGTTTTGCCGATCGCCTCGCCTTTGCATTGGATTCCAGCCATGGCACACGCATCAACCGTTATGAGGAAGCAATGCGTTCACGTGCGCGCCTGCTGCGCGATGGCACGACAGATGATGCATGGCTCAATGCACTTGAAGCAAGCATGGCGCAGGATGGTATTGCGATTGCTGCTGCACGAAATGAATGGATGCATCATATCCGCACGCATCTTGCGGATGATCCTTCGCCTTTCCCGGCGGTGCAAGTGGCGATGAATGGCTTTTTGGAAAAATACCTTGAAAGCCATGCCGCACTGGATGCAGAAAGCCTATTTAAAACCATGCTCAAGCAAAATCGTGCGCAGGATGCCGCGAGCGGTATTACCACCACCGGCACGCATCGCAGCGATCTTGAAGTGCATCATGTTAGCAAAAATATGCCCGCGCATTTATGCTCAACGGGTGAGCAAAAAGCACTACTCATCAGCCTTGTGTTAGCGCAAGCACGATTGCTGCGTGCCATTCACCAATCAACGCCCCTGATCCTGCTTGATGATATCACTGCACATCTTGATGAAATGCGCCGCGATGCGCTGGCGCAGCAACTGCTTGCGCTAGGCGGGCAAGCTTGGCTTAGCGGTACAGATGACAGTTTCTTTACTGCCTTTAAACAAAAAGCCCAGTTTTTGCATATCAATAATGGTCATGTGACTACACCTTGACGAAACCATAAGTTAGTACCAGTTTAACAATATCATATTCTTAGGAGCTATCGATGTTCATCCAGACCGAACAGACCCCCAATCCCGCTACACTGAAATTTTTGCCAGGGCAAGCTGTGCTTGCTGCGGGTACTGCCGATTTTCCCAGCGCCGATAAGGCGGGTGCATCGCCGATTGCCAAAGGGCTTTTTGCGGTTGATGGCGTAACAGGCGTGTTTCTGGGATCAGACTTTATCACCGTTACCAAATCAGCCGACAAGGAATGGTCAACTATCAAACCACACGTATTGGCAGCGATTATGGACCATTTTTTATCCGGCCTTCCCGCACTTTCCGATAATGCGCCAACGCCTGTTGCCAGCAGCGATGATGACAGCGATGTTGTCAAACAAATCCGCGAATTGATCGAGCAGCGCGTACGCCCTGCGGTTGCGCAAGATGGCGGCGATATTACCTTTAACCGTTTTGAAGAAGGCGTTGTGTATCTGAACCTGAAAGGTTCATGCGCGGGCTGCCCCTCCTCCACCGCAACATTAAAATCCGGCATTGAAAATATGCTTAAACATTATATCCCTGAAGTCGTGGAAGTGAGACAAGTCCTATGAGCCATATTGTTTTAATCAGCGGTTCGCACCGCCAAAATTCCCAGTCGAGCAAAATTGCGGCCTATGCTGCTTCGAACATCAAACGGCTCAATGCCGCAATTACCACCGATATTATTGACCTTGCTGGCAATCCACTGCCACTTTGGGATGGCGAAGCAGGCAAAGCTGACAGCGCGACCGGAAAAGTATGGCAACCGCTTGCAGCGCGTTTGCAAAAGGCTGATGGGTTGGTGGTAATTTCTCCAGAATGGAGCGGTATGGTGCCTGCAGGCCTTAAAAACCTTTTCCTTCATGCAAGCGCAAAGGAAGTTGGCCATAAGCCTGCAATGATTATTAGCGTATCAGCAGGGCATGGTGGCTCCCACCCCATCAATGAACTGCGCATCAGCAGCTATAAGAATACGCGCATCGTCTACACGCCTGATCATGTGCTTGTGCAAAACTGCATGAATGTACTGAACGGTGAAACTGAGGCCGATAAAGCCGATGGCTATATTCGCCGCCGCATCGAATTCAGTTTGCGCGGGCTACTGGCTTATACCGAAGCGTTTAAATCCATCCGTGCGGCTGGGCTTGAAAATGCGGAATTTCCGTTCGGTATGTAATGCGTATTTTGGCGATTGATACGGGCGGGGATAGTTGTGCCGTTGCATTGTATGCAGATGGCAAAGCAATCGCTGAAACAATTATCCCTACGCAACGCGATCAGGCAAAAATTCTTGCACCGCTTACCGCAGAACTTCTAAGTACTAACACTCTAACCACTCAGGCGATTGACCGCTTTGCCATTGCTACGGGTCCCGGCAGTTTTACTGGCTTGCGTGTGTAGGTCTTGCCTTTGTGCGCGGCCTTGCGCTCGCGAATGCCAAGCCTGCATTCGGGTTTGATCATTTTCAAATCACCGCGCATGCTATCCAAACCTTTTACCCGCAGACCAAACCGGTATTGATCATCCGGGAATCTAAACGTGCTGATTTATTCTGCGCATGGCTTAATGCAGATCACACGATTGAGAATTATTTCCTAAGCACCGCGCAGGATATCCTTGAAAAACTACCTGCCGATTGCCTCATCACCGGCAATGGCGCTGCGCCGTTGCTTGCATTAAACCCGTCGCTGCACATGCTGGATATTTCCGATACGCGTTTTATGCAAAGCCTTGCACAGCTCACGCAACGCGCTGATCCTGCGCAGCATAGCTCCCCTCAACCTCTCTATCTGCGCGAAGCCGATGTTACCGCTCCCAAACCGCTTGCTCACACTGCGTGAACTAAACATCGCCGATGCTGCCTGGATGGCGCTGCTGCACAAGGAATGCTTTACACCGCTGCAATGCTGGACAGCGGAATCTTTTCATAGCTTGTTATTGCAACCATCAAACGCCGGTATTGTGCTGATTACAAAGGATGAACCCGCCGGATTTATTCTTGCTAGCCACGTTGCCGATGAGGGCGAGATCCTGACCCTTGCGGTTCATCCAACGCAGCACCGCAAAGGCTATGGCACACTTCTGGTCAATAGCCTTATTGAAACACGGCAAAAACATGGCCCAGAACATCACATACAAAAACTTTTTCTCGACGTCATGGAAAATAATCATGGCGCAATCGCCCTTTATCGCAGCCTTGGATTTGAAGTGATTGCAAAACGCGAAGGCTATTATCAAATGCCAGCTGGCAAAAAAAACATGGCCGCATTGGTCATGCAAAAAAAGCTCAATGAGCCTCAACATATTCATATACCAAACTAAATTTATAGAGATTGCTTTTACGAACAACGCGGCCTATTAATTTCATTTAGTTGCTTCTCTTACAAAATATCATGACCAATCAAAAACCCGATTTAACACGCCTTGTTGCGGATGTCGTTGCATCCTATGTTTCGAATAATAAAGTCGATATGAACGAACTGCCCGCGCTTGTGCAGCAGGTGTATCACAGCTTTTTGCGCCTTGATGGAATAACCAACACCAGCATAGCAACCGAAGGCCGCCCCGAACCCGCCGTACCGGTTAAAAAATCAATCACACCGGAATATATTGTGTGTCTGGAAGATGGCAAAAAGCTCAAAATGCTGAAACGCCATTTGAAAACGGCGTATAATATGTCGCCTCAGCAATACCGTGAACGCTGGAATCTTCCTTCCGATTATCCCATGGTTGCGCCAAGCTATGCCAAAGAACGCAGCACCCTGGCTAAAAATATTGGCCTTGGCACCAAAGCAAACCAGAAATCATAAGGCCATACATCATAAGGCCATAAATCATAAGGATTGCAGCCTCATTATTTCGCTATATGATAGCGCTTCACAGAGGAATTACCCATGAATGCAGAAGAACAATCCGTACTAGGCCCGCATGGGCTTCGCCTTGGCCGCCTTGAAGTGCGCATTGCGCAAGACAGCAAGGAAGTATTGGCAGCACAGCAACTCCGCTATCAAGTGTTCTATGAAGAAATGGGCGCCAAGGCGTCTCCTGAAATGGCCGTTAGCAAAATTGATTTCGACAGCCTTGATAAATATTGCGACCATCTGATTGTGATTGATCACGGCACGGGCGATCTGCCACCAACCGTGATTGGCACCTATCGCCTCGTGCGCCGCGATGCAGCACAGCGTCATGGTGGTTTTTATTCAAGCAGCGAATATGATATCTCACGCCTCATTGCTTATCCGGGTGAAATTCTGGAAGTTGGTCGTTCGTGCGTTGCGCCCGATTTCCGCAATCGTCCTACCATGCAATTGCTGTGGCGCGGAATTGCCGATTATATCGGTGCCTATGGCATTGATATTTTGTTTGGTTGCGCAAGTCTGCCAGGCACTGACCCTAAAGCTTTGGCAGTTCCCCTCACCTATCTTTATTATTATCATCTTGCAGCACCTTACTTGCGCACCACTGCGCTGCCGCACCGCTATGTCGATATGCGCTTAATGGACCCAAGCGACGTTGATCCTGAAAAAGGCCTGTCGCAAATGCCGCCGCTTAACCTGCTCCCCCCCTTATTAAAAGGCTATTTACGCCTTGGTGGCTTTGTAGGGGATGGTGCAGTGGTCGATGAAGAGTTCAACACCACCGATGTGTGCGTGATTGTAAAAACCGATCTGATCGCACAGAAATATTCGCGGCATTACGAACTTAAGAACAGGGACACGATTATCTAATGCCGTTCTTGCTTCCGCTTCTTGGTACATTTCGTGTGATTGCGTTTTTGTGCTGGGTAGCTTTGTGCGTACCCATTCAGGTTACGGTCAAGTTTTTCAAACTGCGCATTCAGAATATTTTACCGACCTATTTTCATAAAGTGCTGACCCAGTTTATTTTAGGCATGAAGATCGAAACACGCGGGGAGATGTCGCAAACCGTTCCAACGCTTTTCCTGTGCAATCACATGTCGTATCTGGACACCATTAGCATTGCCAGCGTAATCCCCACCTATTTTGTTGCAAAAGCCGAGGTTGCTGACTGGCCGCTCTTTGGCTACCTGACCAAGTTGCAGGGCACAATCTTCATTGATCGCCGCAATAAAAAAGGTACCGCCGAACAAGGCGCTGCAATTATCAAAGTCATGCGTGAGCAAAAAAACATCGTGCTCTTCCCTGAAGGAACATCGACCGATGGCTCGGAAGTAAAATTTTTCAAAAGCGGCTTGATGCAATCGGTTCTGGATATGAGTGATGTGGATGTGATGATCCAGCCAGTGTCGATTGCATGTTATGGTAAAAATGGCATTCAAAACCGGTATGCATGGTATGGCGATATGACCTTAATGCCACATCTGTGGACAGTGTTTGAAACCAGCAACCTGCATGTGCGTATTACCTTTCACCCGGCGTTTAAGGCCAGCCGTTTTAACGACCGCAAGGAACTGGGTGAATATGCGCGCAAGCAAGTCGAAAATGGGCCTTATGGTATATTTAGCGAAGAAACAATTAAGGCTCTTCCCCCTGCTGCCCCGCTCAGCTAAAACTGCCCGCATGAACGCCGTTACGCCACATATTAAAAAAGACAAGAAACTCCATATCATGACATGGGGTTGTCAGATGAATGTCTATGACAGCGCCAAGATGGCGGATTTGCTTGCACCGCTTGGCTTTGGCTTGAGCGATGAAGCGCAAGGCGCGGATCTTGTGATCCTGAACACCTGCCATATCCGCGAAAAGGCAGCGGATAAAATGTTTTCTGAACTTGGCCGGTTACATAAGCAGCAAAAGCAGGAAACTGTGGCCAACCGTCCCAAAATGATTGGCGTAGCAGGCTGCGTTGCGCAAGCTGAGGGCGAGCAGATTATGGCGCGCGCGCCCTATGTCGATATGGTGTTTGGCCCACAGACCTATCACCGCTTACCGGAAATGGTTGCCAAAGCTGTACGTAATAAGGGCGGCGTGATTGACACGGATTTTCCGATTGAATCCAAATTTGATTTTTTGCCAACCGAAACAGCGGGCCAAGGCCCAAGCGCGTTTTTATCCGTGCAGGAAGGATGCGATAAATTTTGCACCTTTTGCGTTGTTCCCTATACACGTGGCGCAGAATATTCCCGCCCAGTCAGCGCAATTTTAGCCGAAGCACAGCGCCTGATCGATAGTGGTGCAAAAGAAATCACACTGCTTGGGCAAAACGTTAACGCCTATCATGGCGCAGCAGAAAACGGCCAAATATGCGGCCTTGGGCAATTGATTGAAGCAGTTGCAAAACTGGATGTCACGCGCATTCGCTATACCACATCGCATCCCAAAGATATGGATGATGCATTGATGGCCGCGCATCGCGACATTGAAAAGCTGATGCCCTTTATGCATCTACCGGTGCAAAGCGGCAGCAACATCATGCTTGAAGCGATGAATCGCAAACATACGCGCGATGATTATCTGCGCGTGATTGAAGCAACACGCAAAGCAACGCCGCACATCGCTTTTTCATCCGATTTTATTGTGGGCTTTCCTAATGAGAGCGATAAGGATTTTGAAGACACGCTGCAGCTCATTCGCGATGTGAATTTTGCACAAGCCTATTCCTTTAAATACAGCGAGCGCCCCGGTACGCCAGCGGCAAGTATGGCAGGCCAGATTCCTGAGGATGTAAAGACCGCGCGCCTTGCAGCATTACAGGAATTGCTGTTCAGCCAGCAACGCAGCTTTAACGAAGGATTTATTGGCAAAACCATCCCTGTGCTGTTTGACCGCCATGGCAAGCTTGATGGACAATTATTAGGCCGCACACCGCATATGCAATCGCTCTATGTGCAGGATGGCACAAGAAATGGGCAGGGCATGTTCGGCCAGATTGCCAATGTAAAAATCAATCACGTCACCACCAATAGCCTTGAAGGGGTTATCGTTTAATGATCACGCTCACGCTTAATGCTGGCGCAAAAGAAAAAAAACTTTTACCGCCCGCTCTTTTAAAAAAAATCAGTGCGCATCTTTCAACAGCATTGGATTTTGAAAAAAAATCTGCTGAAGCGACGATTGCTTTTGTATCCGCTAAAACCATTCAATCCCTTAATCACGATTTTCGTGGCAAGAAAAAAACCACCAATGTTTTGTCATTCCCGCAATTTACACCTGCGGAATTGAAAAAATTAAAGCCTACGAAACAGCAAACAATTTATCTTGGCGATATTATTTTATGTGATGCGGTTATTCGTAAAGAAGCCTTAACCCTAAAAAAGCCGGGAAATCATCACCTTATTCATCTGGTTGTGCATAGCGTCCTGCATCTGTTAGGATACGACCACATGAAGGCTGAAAAGGCCAAACGCATGGAAACGCTTGAAAAAGCAATTCTGTCCGGCCTTGGGATCAGCGATCCGTATGTAATTGATGTGCCTAAACAAAAAAACAAGGGTTCCAGCACTGGTGAAAAAGAACTGCTTACCAATCTTCTCAATGCGCGTGACCGCCGCATTTCAGACATCATGATCCCGCGCGCGGATATTTTTGCAATTGATGAAACAACGCCGCTCAAAAAGCTTGCAGCGTTAATGGGTAAAACCGGCCATAGCCGTGTGCCGGTGTTTCGCAAAACGCTTGATGATGTCATTGGCTTTGTGCATATCAAGGATGTGACCGCCGGGCTTGTCGATGATAAGCCCGTGCTCATCCCCCATATTGTGCGCAAGCTTTTATATGTTCCACCCTCCATGCCTGTAACGCGTTTGCTGCTGCAAATGCGCCAGAAGCGCCAACATATGGCCCTTGTCGTTGATGAGTTCGGCGGTATTGACGGGCTTGTCACCATTGAAGATGTGGTTGAAGAAATTGTTGGCGATATCGACGATGAACATGATGATCCCGCCAATGTTATCCAATTGCAGCGCCGTGCCGATGGCAGCATCGTGGTTGATGCACGCATGCCGATTGATGCCTTTGAAGAACAGATTGGCAGCATCTTGCAAGAAGAAGAACGTCAGGCGATTGATACGCTTGGTGGCCTTGTCTTTACCCTTGCGGGACGCGTGCCGTTGAAAGGCGAAAATCTTCGCCACACATCCGGTATTTCATTTGAAGTACTGGAAGCAGATACACGGCGCATCAAACGCCTGCGCGTGCACAATGTCCCAAAATCAGATGGCCTTGTGGATAACGCCGCGCCATTAACGGCCAGCGTGTAACGTGTTTTATACGATCGTAACACGCATTACGTCATCACGCCCACTTTACAAAAACCTGATCTGTGTATTATTGGGTATTCTCAGCGCGTTTGCGCTGCCCCCGCTTTCATGGCCGATTGTATTTTTATTAGGATTTGGCGCGTTTGTTACTCTTTTAAAATCTGCCAGTTCCCATAAGCAAAGCTTCGCGCTGGCGTGGTTTTATGCTGTTGGTTTTCATCTAGCCGGACTTTACTGGATCTCGGCATCGCTGTTTATCGATATTGCGCGCTATATGTGGGTGTTGCCTTTTTCGCTGCTTGCCCTGCCCGCCTATCTTGCGTTGATTTTTGGTGGCGCTGCGTGCGCTGTGCATGGCCTGCGCCATAAACCGATTATCTATTGCATCGCGCTTGCTGTTACATTATTCCTAAATGAAATAGTTCGCGGCTGGTTTTTAAGCGGATTTCCATGGAACCTGTTTGGCTATATCTGGTCAGACACTTTACCGCTTATTCAAAGCGTGAGCCTGTTTGGTATTCATGGTCTTACACTGCTTACCTTGCTCGCGGGCACAGCATGCAGCTTTCTGTTTCAACCCTTACAAAAATCATCGCTGATCGCATTGGCAGTGATTGGCATTGTGTTCTCAGGCCTTAGCCTGTGGGGCGCAGAGCGCCTGCAATCAACGCCGATTGCTTATCACGATGCTATTAACCTGCGCATGGTGCAGCCTGCAATTGAACAAACCAATCGCCGCACGGAACAGCAACGCATTGCGGCGCTTTCTAAAATTATTGTGCTATCACGGCAAGCCTCTGAAAAACCGATTACCCATATTATCTGGCCGGAAACAGCATCGCCGTTTTTTCTAAATCAGGACGATGCATCACGTGCAACCTTAAAACATATTATTCCAAAAAATGGCGCGCTGATCACGGGTGCGCCATCACGCACAGTTGATCAGGGCGTGATCCATTATTTTAATTCCCTTGTAATCATGAATGATAAGGGCAGCATCATTGGTAGTTACGATAAATCGCATCTCGTACCGTTTGGTGAATTCGTGCCGCTGCGCAACATCTTGCAAATGGTGCCTGTTGCAGTTGATGTTATTGGCACGGCGGATTTTACGCCGGGCAGCGGATCCAAAACATTGCGCCCGCCTTCCTTTCCATCCTTTAGCACCATGATCTGCTATGAAGCTATTTTTAGCGGCCAAGTAGTGGATGAAACGGATCGCCCGCAGGCGCTTATACAAATCACCAATGATGCATGGTTTGGAAATACCAGCGGCCCCTATCAGCATCTCGCCATGGCGCGTGTCCGTGCGATTGAAGAAGGCTTGCCCTTGATCCGCGCGGCGAATTCAGGGGTCAGTGCGATCATCGATCCCTTGGGCAGGACGATCGAATCATTACCGCTGAATGCCACCGGGGTGATTGATAGTGCTGTGCCCCATGCCCTTAACAATGCGCCAGCCTTTGTTAAACTACGGCAATTCTTTGCTTTTTAAGCAAAAACGTGCCTTTCTTTGCACATCATTGGCACGCTCTCGCCGCATAAAAATCATGAAAGTAATTTTATGATTGATCATTGAGATTCTGCGACCTAAAACCGAATAATCGAATTTATACTCTTTTTGGTTATTTTAATTAATCAATTGAAGTAATAATAAAGTTAATTCGCTGGTTGATTTATTTGTTAACTACCATGCTATTGTATGAGAAGAAACGCCTTGAAGAGAACGATGCAACCAAACGCCAAAGAAGATAGCGACGACGAAATTAACCCCCTGGATATGCATATCGGGTTAAAATTGCGTACCCGCCGTATGCAATTGAGCCTGACGCAAGACAAGCTTGCGAAAATTCTTGGGTTAACATTTCAACAGGTCCAGAAATATGAACATGGTGCAAACCGTGTAAGTGCTAGCCGTTTATATGAAATGTGCAATGCGTTGCGCGTTCCTGTAACCTATTTTTTCGAAGATGCGCCAACATCGCGCTTTGGATTTTCAGGGATGGCCGAAGCAGGCCAGGAGCTCCTTGAAGGCGAAACACCACTAAAAGAACTCGATTTCAGCAGCAAAGAAACAGCAGATCTGGTTCGTGCCTATTACAATGTGGATGATCCAAAAAAGCGTAAGAAGATCCTGGATCTTATCCGCGCCATGACAGACCAAGATTAATAACTTGCGATTTTAGCGCAGCTTCCTAGAATTCGGACCTCATTCTGTTCCCTTTCTGCACGAGCACGCACTTTTATGAAAAATTATTTATTTACCAGTGAATCGGTTTCCGAAGGTCATCCTGATAAAGTATGCGATCGTATCTCCGACACGATTGTTGATCTGCTTTTAAAAGAAGATCCATACGCGCGTATTGCGGTTGAAACCCTTGCCACCACCAATCATGTCACGCTTGCTGGCGAAGTACGAGGACCAGACAGCATCACGCCACTTGAAATGCAAAGCGCTGCGCGCGAAGCCATTCGTGAAATCGGTTATGCACAAAAAGGATTTCACTGGCAGTGGGTGAATATCGATGTGCTCATCCATGCGCAATCCGAAGATATCGCCGTTGGCGTTGATGCAAAAGATAACAAGGATGAAGGCGCTGGCGATCAGGGCATCATGTTTGGCTATGCATGCAATGAAACGCCCGAGCTGATGCCTGCGCCCATCATGTATGCGCATAATATTTTGCGCAGCCTTTCCGATGCACGGCATTCGGGCAAACTTCCTGCCTTGGGACCTGATGCAAAAAGCCAGGTAACACTTGAATATGTTGATGGCATGCCCGTGCGTGCGCATTCGATTGTTGTATCGCACCAGCATAATGAAAAAATTGAAACCGATGCGGTGCGCGAGCTCATTCGCCCCTATGTTGAAAAGGTTTTGCCACAAGGCTGGATGTGCAATGAGAAGAATTTTTATGTCAATCCAACCGGTCGCTTTGTGATTGGGGGCCCGGATGGTGATACTGGCGTA